>JBFGFY010000059.1:0-17130 GCA_041579355.1 Longimicrobiales bacterium
CGGCACGGACAACGTCACGATGATCATCGCGCGCACGATTCGTAGGTACTCGGACTGAGAACGGAGGGCCGAAGCCATGACGCTCACCCGCAAGCAGGAAGAGCTGTGCGAGCGGAGCACGTGGGATTTCTCCGACCTGCGAGCGCTGTTCCTCAACTGCACGCTCAAGAGGTCGCCGGAGATGTCGCACACGCAGGGACTCGTGGACATCTCGCGTGCGATCATGGAGAAGAACGGCGTAGCGGTCGACGTCCTGCGCCCGGTGGACTACGACATCGCATACGGGGTCTGGCCGGACATGACCGAGCACGGCTGGGACACGGACGCCTGGCCCGAGATTCTCGAGCAGGTGATGGCCGCGGACATCCTCGTGCTCACGACGCCGATCTGGCTGGGCGAGAAGTCGTCGGTGTGCACCCACGTCGTGGAGCGGCTCTACGCCGCCTCGGGCATTCTCAACGACGCGGGCCAGTACGCCTACTACGGGCGCGTGGGGGGCTGCCTGGTGACCGGGAACGAGGACGGCGCCAAACACTGCGCCATGAACATCCTCTATTCGCTCCAGCACCTGGGCTACGTGATCCCCCCACAGGCCGACGCGGCCTGGCTCGGGGAGGCGGGACCCGGGCCTTCGTACCTCGATCCGGGGTCGGGCGGCCCGGAGAACGACTTCACGAACCGGAACACCACTTTCATGACGTGGAACCTCCTGCACCTCGCCCGCATGCTGAAGGACGGCGGTGGCATTCCGGCGCACGGCAATCAGCGCTCGGAGTGGGACGCGGGGTGCCGCTTCGACTTCGCGAATCCCGACTACCGCTAGCCCTCCGGTGGGGGGCGATCCGGCCGGCGGGGGGCGCTGGCGCGGCATCGCGGGCCCGCTCATCATGAAGCACGGCGGCATTCTCGGCGCCTTTACGTTTCGGGCAGCTCGGCTGCAGGAGAGGGACGTCATGAGCAGAGGTTCCAGGGCCGTCTGGGTCGCCGTCGCGCTCGTCGCGTGCGCGGGGCCTCTGGGCATCGCCGCCCAGGAGGGAGTGCTCGGCGGGGTCAAGATCACGCCCGACGTGGTCTACGGTCACAAGGACGGCATGGCGCTCACCTTCGACGTCCTGCGTCCGGTGAACGCAACCGGCGCGGTCATCCTCTATATGGTGAGCGGGGGGTGGGTGTCGCGCTGGAGCGCGCCGGAGGGCATGGCGCAGAGGTTCGATGCGCTCCTCGACCGCGGCTTCACGGTGCTCACGGTGCGGCACGGCAGCTCGCCGCGCTACAAGGTGCCGGAGGCTGAAGCGGACGTGCGTCGCGCGCTCCGGTACGTACACGCCAACGCCGGCGAGCTTGGCGTCGACCCGACCCGGATCGGAGTTTTCGGGGGAAGCGCCGGCGGCCACTTGTCCCTCATGCTCGGTGTCGTCTCGGACGGAGGTCAGGAGAGCACGGACGCGGTGGTCCGCGCGCCCAGCCGGGTCGCCGCCGTGGTGGCGTACTATCCGCCGGTCGACCTACGCAGGATGGTTGGACCCAGCGAGCGCTTCCCGGCGCTCGAGTTTCCGCCCGAGCAGGCGGCCTCGATCTCGCCCGTGCTGTACGCGACCCGGGACGATCCTCCGACGCTACTCATCCACGGGGACGCCGACGAGCTCGTGAACATCTCGCACAGCGAGCGGATGCTCGAGGCGTTCCGCACCGCGGGCGTCGTGTCGGAGTTGATCACGATCCCGGGCGGAGACCACGGCTTCCGGAACCCCGAGCACCGCGCGCGCGCCGAAGCCGCGATGGTGGACTGGTTCGTCCGGCACCTCGGCGCGAACTAGGGAGGACCGTCAGCCGGTCGGACGCGGCTCGCCCGGTGGGGCTACGCCTCGGATGTCCCGCACGATGGCGAGGTGGTGCGCCGTGTGGATCGCGCACATGCGTATCCACTCGGAGCTGGTGAGGTAGCCGAAGGCGAAGTGGCGGGCCCGCGCGGGGCAGAGACGAATGTCCTCTCGCCGGCTCGCCAGCGCTTCCCAGGTCTCGACCACGCTGGGGAGGAGCGCGAGCAGCTCGTCGCGCGGCCGCCCCGAGGCGTCGAGGCGTGGCGGGGATTTCGCCCGGCCTCTCGGAAACCCTCCCGAGCGCAGGACCGGCTCGGCGTACTCCGACCATTGGCCATCCCGATCCCGTGTGGTGTCCACGAGGTTGCCTTCGATCTGGCGAGCCATCGATTCCGCGACGAGCAGGATGTGGCCGGCCTGCTCACCGCAGCTCCACGCCGACACGTCGGCCGCACGCAACGCGTAGAGGTCCGCGTCCGACAAGACCTCGTGCACCGAAGTCCACTGCTGGGCCACCTTGGCCAGGTCGGCCTCGAGCACCCAGGGGCCGACCTCCCAGGGGGGAGAATCACTCATCGTATGTCATTCCGTGAGAGTGCGTGGGCCGCGAACGTTGCCCGGCTGTTGCCTGGGCCGCAACCGCGTCGCTGCCGACGCGGCCGCTTGCGTACGCGGAGACGCGGCGCGGATCTTGGCGCGCATGTGCCGCTTCACGCTCTATCTGGGCCCACCCGTCAAGCTGCAGTCCCTGCTCGTCGACCCGGCTCACTCACTCATCCTCCAGAGCTTCCGCTCCGCCGAGCGGGCCGAGCCGCTGAACGGGGACGGGTTCGGGGTCGGGTGGTACGCGCCTGACCTCGCGCCACGTCCGGCGCTCTTCCGCTCGATCACTCCGGCCTGGAACAACATGAACCTACGCACCCTCGCGGGTGTGGTGGCGAGTCCCTGCGTGATGGCGCACGTGCGCGCCGCGAGCCCCGGGATGCCCGTGACCGAGGTCAACTGCCATCCCTTCTCGCGTGACAACTTCCTGTTCATGCACAACGGACATGTCGGCGCATTCCGCGGCATCAGACGCGCCCTGCTCCGGGACCTGAGCGAGGAGGCCTTCCACATGATCCAGGGGAGCACGGACTCCGAGCATCTCTTCGCGCTCTTCCTGGACGAGATGCGGGCGACGGGACCGGAGCAGCCTCACGCGCTCGCCCATTGCCTCAACCGCGTGGTGTGGCGCGTCATCGAGATGGTGCGTGCCCTCGGGGGCGACCACGCCTCCTACCTCAACCTCGCGGTCGCGGACGGAGACCGCGCCGCGGCATGTCGGTTCACGAGCGACCCGACGCACCCCCCGGAGTCGCTCTACCTCATCGAGCGCGAGATCTACCGGCCCATCGCCATGCGGTCCCCTGACGCGGGGCCATCCGGACCCACGGCTTCGTTCGTCGTCTCCTCGGAGCGGCTCACCGACGACTCAGCGTGGACGGCGGTGGAGCCCAATCACGTCGTTTCGCTGCAGCGCGACGGCAGCCCGTCGACGTTCGCGATGCGCCGCGAGGGGCTCGTCGCGGCCTGACCGAGTAGGGCCTCAGGCGTCGCCGTCGACCGTGACGCGCTCCATGACCACGTCCTCGATCGGCCGGTCACCCGGTCCAGTCCGGACGTTTCCGATCGCCTTCACGACGTCGAGGCCCGCGGTGACCTTGCCGAAGATCGCGTGCTTGCCGTCGAGCCAGGGGGTCGCGGCCAGAGTGATGAAGAACTGCGACCCGCCGGAGTTGGGCCCGGCGTTGGCCATGGAAAAGACGCCGGCTTGGGTGTGCGCCAGCCCCGGGCCGAATTCGTCGTCGATCTTGTAGCCGGGCCCACCACGGCCCGTGCCCGTGGGATCGCCACCCTGGATCATGAAGCCCTCGATCACGCGGTGGAATATCACACCGTCGTAGAAGCCCTTGTTCACCAGGTCGACGAAGTTGCCGGCGGTCTTGGGGGCCTTGTCCGCGAAAAGCTCGGCCCGGATGGTGCCGTGATTCGTCTCGATCGTTACGGTCGGGTTGGCCATGGGTGCTCCGGAAGGCGTGACGGCTGGGGCCCCAACCTCTCCCCGCTGCGTAGGATGGGCAATGCCCGTGGGAGCGCCGCGCTCAGCGCGGTTCCCTGCGATCCACCACGACTGTACGCCGGCAGCCTGGACATACGAGCCAGACCCGGTCCCTCACGTAGGAGACGTCGCCCCGGGGTGGCACCGGCCATCCGTCCATGGGCACGCTACAGCGCGGGCACTCGGGCACCGCACCCGCCCGCACGCTCTGCCCCAGGCGAAGGGCTTCTGCCGACGTAAAAGGCTCCGGGGCCTTCACGCTGGTGCCCGCCCGGGGGCGCGACCTACGATGGAGGCGCACCCGGATTGCCGGGTCACGCGGGCCGAATTAAGGTAGGCGCGCCCACAACTCGAACAGGAAGCAAACAGTCGGGTGGCGAAAGACGCGATAGAGCTCGAGGGCACGGTTTCCGAAGTCCTCCCCAACGCGACGTTCAGGGTCAAGCTCGAGAACAACCACGAAGTGCTGGCCTACCTTTCGGGTAAGATGCGGCAGAACTACATCCGCGTCCTCGAAGGAGACCGCGTCAAAGTCGAGATGTCACCATACGACCTCACCCGCGGCCGGGTCACCTACCGGTACAAGTAGAAACTCGCCGGCTCCCCCCTTCGTAGGGGGGTAACGATGGTGCGTCGTACCCTTCGGAGGACAAGATGAGAGCTTTCGGCACGGTCGCCTTGACGGCCATCTCCGGCGTCATTCTATGGCAGCTGTTCACCACGATCCTGCTGCCCCTGCTCGGTGTAGTGCTCGGCCTCCTGGCCATGGCCGCCAAGTTCGCGTTGATCGCCGCGGTCGGCTTCTTCGTGTATTCCCTCATCAAGAAGCGCCGCGAGCAGGCTGAAGCCTAGCCCTCCGGGCCCGGGCGACGGGGTCGGCGGGCGCCTCTCGGCACCCTTCCCTCCGGCGGCCCGCCGGAGGGGGTCGACAGCCCGAGAAGCTAGGAAACAAGCGGGTTTTGGCCATTTGTTTCCCTTGACGCCCCCGTAGGGTGCGCTTACCCTTCGACGATACCCGACCCGTAGGGCCCGGAGCACTTGATTCATGCGGCTTTTCGAGTGTTCGGCCACTCCCCGGAGACCGCCGACCAGGCCCTCGGGCAGGGGCGGCTTCGGCCGACCCCATCACTCACACAGCTTCCTAGGAGCTGCCTCATGAACAAGTCCGATCTGGTGGACGCCCTCGCTGGTCAGGCCGGCATGACGAAGGCTGATGCCTCGCGTGCGATCGATGCGCTGTTCGCACCCGAGGGTGGCATCATCGCCGGCGCGTTGAAGGGCAACAAGCGTGTGCAGATCACAGGCTTCGGGACCTTCGAGGCCAAGCAGCGCAAGGCGCGCATGGGGCGCAACCCCCGCACCGGCCAGGCGATCCACATCGCCGCCACGAAGACCCCCGGATTCCGCGCAGGGAAGGGCCTGAAGGACGCGATTCAGTAGTCTCGAGATCTCACGACCAGATCGGACGGGTAGCGGGAAGCCCGCACCCCCGGGAGGTCAAGCCGCGGACCCCCAGACCGTGAGACGCCGGGGCCGCGTCGCAGGAGGCGACGCGGCCTCTTCTCTTTCCTGACCGTCAGCGCGAGCGGGAGGGGCGCGGGCCTCCGCGCCGCGGCCTGTCGAAGTCGGCGCGCACGGCGCGGCCTTTGATCGTCGTCCCGTTGAGGGCCTTGATTACTCGCTGCGCCACGTCGTCGTGGACCTCGACGAGCGTGTGACTCTCGCGGATCTCGATCTTCCCGACCGACCGGCCGTCGACGCCGGCCTCGCCCGTGATCGCACCGAGCAGGTCGCCGGGTCGGAGACCGTCGCGCTCGCCGACGGCGACGAAGAGCTTGGCCCACGCCGGGCCGGCGGCAGGTGCGGAAGACGAAGCCCGAGCCTCCGTAGGGAGGCTCGGCGGGGGTGTGGCGCGTGCCCGCAGGAGCGCGACCGCGGCCGCAGCCACCTCGGCCGGGTCGAAGCGCTCGAAGAGGGGCCCGAGCACCGGAAGCCAGGGGGCGGCATCGCCCTCCTCCACGGCCCGCGCGAGGGAAGCCCGCAGCTCTTCGATCACCGTCGGTGTACGTCGAGCGGCCGGCGGCGGGAACGGAACCGTCTCGTAGCCGGTCCTGCGTCCGAGGGTCTTGAGGTGGGTCACCTCCCGTGGGAGGAGGAGGACCACACCCTCCGAGCCGAGGGAGTGGCGGCGGTCGAGGGTGTCCGGATCCGGAGGCACGTCATGACTCACCACCACGACTCCATCCACGCCCTGGGCAGCGGCTCGTGCAGCGAGCGCGTCGACCCCGAGCCACACCGGAGTCGACGTGTCGCCGGGCGCGCCGGCCACGTAGCCGTGTAGGGTGAGGTAGTCTCCTAGGTCAGCGGCCCGGTCCTCGCTTCGCGTGTAGAAGAGGACGTGGCGTGCCTCGGCCGCGAGCAGCTCCTCCGCAAGGAGCAGCGCGGCGGCATCCTTCGGCTCCGCGACGATGCGGAAGCGCACCCCTCCCCGTGACGGCGGATCGCCGCGCTCCTTGGGCGGGATGGTCGGCGCGCGCTTGAAGTGCCGCTCCACGAGGTCCGACAGGCCCTCGGTGACCGGGAGGGCGGTCAGAATCCGCTGCGCGTCCGCCGGGATGTAGTCGATCACGTGCTCGACGGGCTCGAGGCCCGTGAGCTTTTCGATGAGCTGTGCCTGATCCACCACGAGCGCACCCAGCTGCGAGAGGTCCAGATCCTGTGAAATCGCCCCCAGCACGTCGGCCGGGGTGCCGAGCACGATGTGGGCGCGCCCGGGGAGGAGCCACGGTGATCCCAGCGCCGCGACCGCAAGGCCGCTCACGCCGGCGAGGCGCGCGGCCGACTCCGCGAGACGATCGGCGGTCTCCGCGCTCGCGGTGAGCACGAGAACGCGCGGACCGTCGGATTCCTGCTCACCGAGGCGCTCCAGGAGAGGCACGCACCAGGCGACGAGGACCCCGCTTCCCGGGCCGGCCGCGAGCACGATGTTATTCCCCTTCCGGATCACGGGAAGGGCGTCCTTCTGGAGGGGTGTCGGCCGCTCGATCCCCTCGGCTGCGAGCGCCTCGATCAGCTCGGGTGCGACCTCGAGTTCCTCGAACGACTCCACGACGGGTCCTAGGTCCTCGGGCCCGGACCCGGGCCGCCCCGGTCTCCCGGCTCGTACGGCAGCGAGTTGAGAAAGCGCTGGATCTCGTAGTCGAGCTTCGAGGTGCGGAGACGGTCCGTGTTCGCCACGACGCTGGTGTAGGGACCGTGGCGGTGCGCGGAGAGCTTCACCGAGCCCTCGGCGCCGTCGTAGGTGGCGCTGTGGTCGGAGCGGAGCGTCCGACTCAACCCGAGGGCCTCGGGGAGCACCCGCTCCGCGCGCTCGAGCACCTCTCCCGGGGCGAGCGCTGTCTTGCGTTGGTAGCCGGCCATCGTCGTCGCGTCGGATTGGAAATCAGCGCCCGCCTTCGCGCGGGCCGCCGAGTAAGGTGCCGAGGTCGCCCAGGTTGTGGAAGCCCTGCACGACCTTGCCTCCCGCAGCGACCGCCGGAAGCTCCCGAACCCCCAGGGCCTCGGCGCGGGCGCGATCGGCGAGCACCTCCTCGAGGTGGCGATCGACGTCGAGCGCAGCCTTGGTCTCGGTGCGGTCGAGCCCCTCGGACGCGCCGATCTCGACCAGCGAGTCGATGCGGCCGACGTCACGCCCGTGTGTGAAGAAGGCTTCGAACAAGGCCAGGCGGACTCGATCGTCGGCCCCCCGCACGCGCGCCAGCGCATGCAGCTCGTGCGCCTTCCTCGTCCACGGCACTAGGGAAGGGAGGCGCAGTGGAGTAGAGGCGGCGGCGCGCGCCTGGTCGAAGCGGGGGGACCATTCCGGATCGGAAGCGGTCCGTAGCGGGGCGGGGGGCGGTCTGAGCTCGAACCCTACCCGCTCGACCCGACCACCGGTCGCCCCCTCCCACTTTCGGAGCTCGAGCTCGGCCAGATAGGAGAGCGGATCGACGAAGTCGAAGAAGAAGGCGGCGCTCGGCTCGGACATGGGTCGGCAAGGTGTGCCCGTGCTTCCTCGCTCCGCCACCCTCCACCATATTCGGGCCGCCAGAGCCTCCGGAGGGACAGCCATGCGCCTCAGCGACAACGTCCGCGAGCTCAAGCCTTCGGCCACCATGGCCGTGAGCTCGCTCGCCAAGCGCCTCGCGGCCGAGGGCCGCGACATCGTGAACCTGAGCGCGGGCGAGCCGGACTTCGACACGCCGGACTTCGTGCGCGCCGCCGCCGTAAGCGGGATCCACGCCGGGAAGACCCGGTATACGCCCCCGGCGGGCATGCCGGAGCTGCGAAAGGCGATCGCGGCCCACCTCGCGTCGCGCGCCGGTCGGGCGCTCGACTGGGAGGGGGTCGTCGTGACCTCTGGAGCGAAGCAGGCGCTCTTCAACACGATCTTCGCGCTCTTCGGACCCGGCGACGAAGTGATCGTCGCAGCCCCCTACTGGACCACCTACCCCGACCTCGTGACCCTCGCGCGGGCCCGCCCCGTGACGGTTTTCGGCGAGGAGGGAGACGGCTTCAAGATCACACCCTCGCACCTCGACTCGGTCGCCTCCGAGCGGACGCGCGGACTCGTGCTGAACAGCCCGTGCAATCCTACGGGAGCGGTGTATTCGCGTGCCGAGCTTCTCGCGCTCGCCGAGTGGGCGCGTGCGCACGACGTATGGCTGCTGAGCGACGAGATCTACCGCGCGATCCATTACGGGGAGGGCTCGGCGGCGGCGCCGGGTCTACTGGAGCTCCCCCCGGACAAGCTGGGGCCCCACGTGCTCATCGACGGTGCGTCCAAGTGCTTCGCCATGACCGGTTGGCGCATCGGGTTCTCGTTTTCCTCACCCGAGCTGGCCAAGACGATGACCGCGCTCCAGAGCCAGATCACGTCGAACGCGGCGACGCCGTCCCAGGTGGCGGCCCTGGCGGCCTTCACCGACACGAAGGCCACCGAAGCGGCCGTGGCGGAGATGGTATCCGCCTTCCGGAGGCGGCGGGACCTCGTCACGACGCGCATGCGCGAGCTCCTTCCCGGAGTCCCGTTCGTGGAGCCCGAGGGAGCGTTCTACCTGTATGTCCGTGTCGACAGCTTCTTCAACGACGAGATCCAAGACGCCTCGGGTTGGTGCTCCAAGCTCCTGGAGGAGCAGGGCGTCGCGCTCGTGCCCGGGGCCGCGTTCGGTGACGACCGCTGGGTCCGGATGAGCTTCGCGTCGTCGGACGAGGTGCTCGAGGACGCGCTCGCGCGCATCGCGGCGTGCGTGGGGGCCGGCTCCGCCGCCTGACCACCAGCGCGGTTTCCGCGGCCGCTCTGTCAGCGGCCGAGTGCCGCCAGAACGCGCCGGGCCGCTGCGAGCGAGCCCGCCTCGTACGCGCCGCCGAAGAGGTTCACGTGTACGAGTAGGTAGTAGAGCTGATAGAGGTCGCGCCGATACTCCGCGTAGGCTGCGCTCGCACCCGCCTCGGCTCGGTAGGCATGATAGAACGTGGAGCCGAACCCCCCGAACAGCTCGCTCATCGCCAGGTCGACCTCGCCGTGTCCCAGGTACACGGCCGGGTCGATCACCACGGGCTCGCCCTGCGCGCTCGCGAACCAGTTTCCGCCCCAGAGGTCGCCGTGCAGGAGCTCGGGACGCGTGACGTCGGCGAGCGCCTCGGGAATCACCTCGAGGAGGCGGTCGAACGCATCGGACGCGAGGCGGCCGCCCCGGCGCGCGAGGTCGAGCTGGGGCGCGATGCGGAGGTCGCGCCAGTAGTCACCCCACGCCTCCGTGGGCGTGTTGGCCTGGGGGAGCGAGCCGATCCAGTTGTCGAGACGCCACCCGAACGAGTCCGGGAGGCCGGCCGGCCGCTGCGCGTGGAGGCGCGCGAGGCCCTTCCCGAGGTCCTCCTCCGCCTGCCGCGAGTGCGAGCCCCCCGCCACGTGCTCCATCAGGAGCCAAGAAGCGCCTTGGTGATCCTGGCCCTCGTCGTCGTCCGACCACGCGAGGGGCGCTGGAACGCGTAGGACGCCTGCTCCCGCGAGCGCGGAGAGGCCGTCGGCCTCGGCCGCGAACATCGCCGGGGGCGCTCCGTCGTTCCACTTCAGGAAGAGCGTCCGTCCCGCGTCCGTCTCGACGCGGGCTCCGTGGTTGATGCACCCCCCTCCCACCGGAGTGACGTTCTCGATCCGTCGACCCAGGCCGCGTCGCTCCAGCGCCCGGCGCACCGCCTCGGCGACATGCCCGGGGAGGGACATCAGATGTCCCGCAGCTCCTCCAGGAAGCCGCGGCACGAGCGGCTGACGATGTCGAACACCGTCTCGAAGCCGCCTGGACCTCCGTAGTAGGGATCGGGCACGTCGTCGCCGTCGGGCTCCGGATCCCACTCGCGCATCAGCCGGATCTCCGCCGTCGCGCCGTGAGTCCCTGCCATCCGACGCAGGTCGCGCAGGTTCTCGCGATCCATCGCCAGGACCCAATCGAAGCTCGTGAGGTCCCCCGGCTCGACCTGTCGTGCCCTGCCTCGCATCTCGACGCCGCGATCCTCGGCGACGCGCGTGGCCCGCGCGTCCGGGGGCTCACCGACGTGCCAGGCCCCGGTCCCTGCCGAATCGATGTCGAACGCCTCGGCGAGCCCGGCCTCCTCGGTGAGGTGTCGGAAGACGTTCTCGGCCAGGGGCGAGCGGCAGATGTTGCCGAGGCAGACGAAAAGGACGCGGGTGGGGCGGGCGGTGCTCGTCACGCCGGCAACTTGCCCGGCGCCTACACCCTTGGCAACCGAGCCGGTTACCTTTTCGCGCGGCCTCAGCGCCGCCCACCCGAAGCATCATCCCGCACCCACGAGCAGCATCCTTGGAAACCTTCGCACAGCTGGGACTCTCACCCGAGCGCCTCGCCGCGATCGAGGCCCTGGGATGGGTGAAGCCGACGCCGATCCAGGCGCGCGCGATTCCGGCCGGCCTCGAGGGACAGGACGTCGTGGGCATCGCGCAGACGGGAACCGGCAAGACCGCCGCGTTCATGATACCGGCGCTCGAGAAGCTCACCGTCGGGAAGGGGCTCCAGACGTTGGTGCTCTGCCCGACGCGAGAGCTCGCCCAGCAGGTTGCGGAGGACACCGTGGCCCTCGCCAAGGGAACGAGCGTGCGCACCGAGGCCATCTTCGGCGGGGTCGGATACAAGCCCCAGATCGAGGCGCTCGAGGAGGGGTTCGAGGTCATCGTGGCGACGCCCGGTCGCTTCATCGACCACATGCAGTCGAAGCGAGTCGACCTCTCCGGCGTGCGTTACCTCGTGCTCGACGAAGCGGACCGCATGCTGGACATGGGCTTCCGGCCGCAGATCGAAGCCGTGCTGCGCGAGATGCCCCGGGACCGCCAGACGATGCTCTTCAGCGCGACGATGCCGAACGGCGTGCACGACCTCGCGCTACGTATCACCAAAGAAGCCGTCTGGATCGAAGCGACCCCCGCCGGCACGACCGCCGAGGGAATCACGGAGCTCTTCTATTCCGTGAAGCCCGAGAAGAAGCCTGACCTGCTCCTGGAGCTGACCAGCCAGCCGGGTTGGGACCAGGTGCTCGTGTTCACGCGCACCAAGGCCGCAGCGGACGTGCTCGAGGCTCGCCTACAGCGGGAGGGCATCGAGACGGACGCTCTGCACTCCGACAGGCACATGAAGCAGCGCACGCGGGCGCTCGACCGCTTCGCGAGCGGCAAGGTCCGTGTCCTGGTGGCCACCGATCTCGCGCAGCGGGGACTCGACGTAGAGGGGATCAGCCATGTCGTGAACTACGACGTGCCGCTCGACCCCGAGGACTACGTGCACCGCATCGGCCGAACCGGGCGGGCGGGCGCCACCGGCACAGCCGTCACCTTCGTGACGGCGGCGGACCTGGGCGCGATGAGGAGCCTGGAGCACAGGCTCGGTCGAAGCGTCGAGCGTGTGCACCTTCCCGAGTACGACTACGCGGGCACGCCGAGGAAGGAGAGCCGCTCAGCCGCCGCGCGTGGCCGCAAGTCGAGAGCTCCGCACGGCATGGGATCGCGCTCGGTCGACGAGCTGTCGCCCGAGGAGCTCGCGGCGTTGCTCGACCCCGGATCGTGAACCCGAAAGACTCCGCAACGACATGGCCATGATCTTCCGCCGCTACGGCACCGCCTACCAGAGCGTCGACATCAACTTCGACTCGCTGGCCCTGAACGAGATTGCCTTTCGTCGCAACCGCGAGGAGTCGATTCCCGTCGAGGAGCTCGACGCCGGCTACGACATCACGGCGACGCACGAGCTGGTCGCCGAGGCCGAGGGAGACGTGCAGGACCACACGGAGCAGGCGCTCCTCGACGAGCTCGCGCGGCAGCTGAACTCGCTCGCGGACGGGGCCGTCGCCTCGGAGATCCTTGTCGTGGAGAACGACCAGGGGCACGACTGGCCCAAAACGAAGCAGAAGACCACGAACGTGATCGTCGAGGGCGAGAACAAGCTGCGCTTCCACTACGGCGTGGCACCCGCCCTGCGCGTGACCGTGCGGCGGAAGAAGGCCTGATCGACGCCGACGGCGTCGCGGCCGCGTAGGGGTTCCCCCGACGTGTCGGGGGGAAGATGCCCGACGGTCCCGCTCGCCGCGGGGCCGTAACTTCCGTCCCAGACTTGACGGTCGAGCACGGCGTGAGCTGGAAGCGGTTCCCGGCCTCGTCCGAGCCGACCGGGGTGCCGCCGGGAGTTCAGGGCAGGGGCTTCCGGCGGGCCCAAAACAAAGGGGCGGCCTGTTGGCGGGAGGGTCACAGGTGCCCCCAGGGCCCGGTGAGGCGCGAGCCACACCGGGTCCTCTCGTTTACGAACCGTCCGGCCCGCGCCACATTTTGGTGTCGCATTCATCCGGAGCGCTGCCATGCCCGTACGTCGAGCCGACTCGCTTCCCGCCGAGCCCGTCGCAGCCGGTCGTCAGACCAAGCGGCAAGTGCTGATTGGACCGGACGAAGGCCCGAACTTCGCCATGCGGCGGTTCATCATGGAGCCGGGTGGCGGCATGCCCATGCACACCAACGAGGTCGAGCACGAGCAGTACGTGCTGCGTGGGAGCGCCAGCATCCGTATCGGCGACGAGACGCATCACGTGAAGGCGGGTGACGTCGTGTACATCCCGGGAGGCGTGCCGCACAGCTACGACGCAGACGAGGGGGACGAGCCCTTCGAGTTCCTCTGCGTCGTTCCAAACAAGCCCGACAAGATCGCGCTCGTGGACTGCTGAGCGGCGTCGCTCAGCCGAACTCCAGACCCCCGCCCGCCGCTTCCGCGGCGAGCAGCGCCTTGTCGGCGCGCGCGAGCAGCGACTCCGGGTCCTGCATCGTGTTGTCGTAGGCGGCGAGCCCGAAGCTCAGAGCCGCGGCGTTGGTATCGGCGAGGGACATCTCGATACGGTCCGCGGCGATGCGCGCACCCTGCAGGTTCGTGCCGAGGAGCAGCACTACGAAGCGCCCGCGTCCGACGTGCGCCACCAGGTCCGAGTCGCGCGTGGTCTCCTGGATGCGCTGGCCGACGGACCTGAGCTGGTCCTCCGGGACCGCGTCGGGGCCGCCCAGCGATACCAGCATGACCGTGAAGGAGAGGCCCCGGTAGCCGGCCGAGAAGAGGTACGAGTACACCAGCTCGAAATGGAGCCCGTTGGCGAGCCCGGTGGTGGTGTCGGTCAGGGCGGGGTGCCCGATCGCGTGCGCTCTGCCCTGCGCGTGCTGTTTGCCTAGCATGTGGGCTCCGTTGCTCGCGGCGGGGGGGCGCTAGAATCTCGGGCGCCTCGCCCGTTCATGCCATGATTTTCGCTCCCTACCGCGGCAGCGCGAGCGCGACGATCTCGGCCGGTTGTCCCCCCTCCGAAACGCTCATCACCACGTACTGCCGGCCCTCGTGCATGTAGGTCATGGGCAGGCCGACCTGGCTCCCGGGGAGGTCGATCCGCGCGATCCGGGCCCCGGTCTCCTTGTTCAGCACCCAGAAGTTGTTCCCGCCGTTCTGTCCCTCCCCTGCGAACAGCACCGTGGCGGTCACGGCCAGACCCGCCCGTGATTGGCGCCCGGTATTGGGGACGAGCGAGGGGTCGATGCCGAGCCGCTCGGCGACGTAGTCCGGAGTATCCCCGTTGGGGGCCATCCAGACGTGATTGCCCGTCTTCATGTCGATGGCCGTGATGCGCCCCCACGGCGGCTTCACGATGGACACACCCGGTGCGACCTGGCCACGGCCGCCTCCGGCGATGTAGTTCATGTCCGAGGTGGTTCCTCCCTCGACGAGGGAGAGGAAGGACGGAGCGGTGACCGACGAGACGTAGAGGTAGTCCGTGACCGCGTCGAGCGCGCCGCCTTCCCAGTTGGAGCCGCCGGTGGCGGCGGGAAGCGTGATCGTGCCCTGCGTGCCGTCAGGTGCGTCGCGCAGCGACGGGGGCGAGTAGAGGGGCCCCCACCGGAACTGGCTCGCGATCTCCTTCGCACGGGCGAAGATCTCCGGCGTGAAGTCGATGATATCGGCTTCGCTGAAGCCCTGGCGCTCGTACGGGGCGGGCTTCGTGGGGAAAGGCTGCGTCGGGGAGTACCACTCGCCGGGCACGTCTCCTTGCGGCACCGGCCGCTCCTCGATGGGCCAAACCGGCTCGCCAGTCACGCGATCGAGCACGTACACGAAGCCCTGCTTGCTGAGCTGTGCCAGGATGCGGCGCTGGCGGCCGTCGATGGTGACATCCGCGAGGATCGGGGCCGTGGTGTTGTCCCAGTCCCAGATGTCGTGGTGGATCGTCTGGTAGTGCCAGACGCGCTGACCCGTGCGTGCGTTCAGCGCGACGATGCTGGTGGAGAAGAGATTGTTGCCCGGGCGGTGGCCCCCGTAGTAGTCACCCGTCGCCGCTTCGGTCGGCAGGTAGACGTACCCGAGGTCGGGGTCCCACGAGATCTGCGCCCAGACCGCGGCGTTCCCCGTGTACGCCCACGAGTCCTCGAGCCAGGTGTCGTTTCCGAACTCGCCGGGCTCGGGGATCGTCTTGAACGTCCAGATGAGCCGCCCCGTGCGGACGTCGAACCCCCGCACGTCACCCGGGGTGTTGACCATCGACGGCGGCCGCATGCCCACGTGGTGCGCGGAGCCGACCACCACGACGTCGCCGATGACGGCCGGAGGGGAGCTCGACCCGATGCTGCCTACGAGCGGGATGCCGTCACGGGTCCGATGCGTCTCGTTGAGGTCCAGAATCCCGTTCCGGCCGAAGCCGGGAATCGGGTGACCTGTCTGAGCGTTCAAGGCGACCAGCTGGTATCCCGGCGTGAGCGCGAGGATGCGGTCGTCGCCGTTCCCGTCGCTCCAGTACGCGACGCCCCGTCCCGAGTTGAGGCGGGGCGCGCCGTCGAGGCGCTCCTCGTTCTCGGGATTCCGCCACAGCCACAGGGTCTCACCGTTGCCCGGGTCGATCGCGACGACGTTCCGGGTCTGCCCCATGGTCGCGTACAGGACGCCGTTCACGTAGATAGGCGTCGTCTGGCTTTGCGCGAACGGGTTCGGACCCATGTTGCGACCGTTCCACCGCCACGCGATCTCGAGATCGGCTGCGTTGGACGCGTTGATCTGGTCCAGGGACGAATACCGAGTGTGCCCCGCATCCCCGCCGTA
Source organism: Longimicrobiales bacterium (assembly GCA_041579355.1). GTDB lineage: Bacteria > Gemmatimonadota > Gemmatimonadetes > Longimicrobiales > Gaopeijiaceae > UBA2982. The sequence goes on from JBFGFY010000059.1 coordinate 15,576, forward strand.
GACCCGCCATTCGCCGTTGGTCACCCCGTTCTGGGCGACCGCCTGCGCGGGGACCGCGAGGGCTGCGATCATCAGGGCTGCGCCCGGTCGGATCGCGAAGATTCGTCCCATCATGCTGCTCCGTCCGCTGAGAGTTCTGATCGAGTGCCGCAACAACCTGGGTGGGAGGCGTCGGAGTCGCTAGGGACTGACGCGTTGCCGCCTCATACGACCGACGAGTAGCCTGCTTTGCTGACGATCGAGAGGTCGTCTCTTCTCCGAGGGGCATGGCGGCGTGATGACATCCGTGGTACAGGGGCGCGCGAGCGACCGTTCCCCGGTTCCGGGGGGCGGTGCCTCCGTGCGCGTACTGAGGCGGCGCTCTCGGATCGCTGCGGTGCTCCTCACGGGGCTCGCGCTGCTCGTACTCCTGGGCCCGCGTGCGCGCTTCGATGGAGGCTGGGTCGAGCCGGCGCTCGGGGACGACGTGGATGTCTTTCTCGCGGGGACCGAGGCCGATGTCCCGGGCCTCCCCTCGGGGGAGGCGAAGTCCGTCCTGTGGGTCGACCCGCAGACCCGTGCGCGGACTTCGGTCGCGCTCGTCTACCTGCATGGCTTCTCCGCCGACAGGCACGAGGTCGAGCCGCTCGTGAGCGACCTCGCTCGGGACCTCTCCGCGAACGCGTACTTCACGCGCCTCACGGGACACGGCCTCGGCGGGGACGCTCTCGGAGCGGCGAGCGTCGCCGATTGGCTCGCCGACGCCGCGGAGGCCGTCGCCGTGGGGGCCCGGATCGGGGAGAGGGTCGTGCTCGTCGGCACGTCCACCGGCGGCACGCTGGCGATCTGGGCGGCGGCCCAGCCCGAAGCGGCCGGGCGCGTAGCCGCGCTCGTGCTCGTCTCTCCGAATCTGGGGCTGCGCGATCCCGCGGCGAGGATCCTCACGTGGCCGTGGGGCGGCCTCGTCGCCCGCGCGGTCACGGGGCCCGAGCGCTGCTTCGAGCCCGAGTCCCCCGCGCAGGCCGCGCACTGGACGGTCTGCTACCCGACGCGCGCGCTGCTCCCGATGGCCGCGCTCGTCCGCCACGTGCGCTCGATGGAGCTCGGCGGTGTCGCGACGCCCGCCCTCGTGATCCACTCGCCCTCCGACCAGGTCGTCGACAGCGACGCGGCGGCCCGCGTCCTCGAGGGCCTCGGGCGCTCGGGTGCGGCGTTCCACATCGTCGACTCCTCGGGTGATCCCGCCGACCACGTGATCGCCGGGTCGATCATGTCACCGGGCACGACGGACGGAATCCGGCGGAGCATTCGGGCGTTCCTGGTCGACGCCGGCGTCGCCGTGGTGGCGGCCGACTCAGGCCGTGTGGTGAGCCAGGGTCGGTAGCTTGTTCATCCACGGACGCGCCTGCTCGAGCTGCCCCGCGAGCCGGAGCAGCTTGGCCTCGTCCGCGAAGCGGGCCACGAAATGCACCCCCACCGGGAGCCCCGTCGCGGTCCAGTGGAGCGGCACCGACATGGCGGGCTGCCCGGTCGCGTTGGAGATGGGCGTCCAAGGCGTGAAGTCGAACGCGGTCTC
>JBFGFY010000060.1:0-17117 GCA_041579355.1 Longimicrobiales bacterium
AGCGACCGCGAGAAGTCCGACGCGGGCAAGAAGGCGTTCATCGTGAACCGGATCGGCGACTTCGGCTTCCTGGTCGCCATGTTCCTCCTCTTCGCCGAGTTCGGCTCGCTCGACTTCGTGCCGATCTTCGCCGAGGCGGACACGCTCGTGTACGCCGGTGGGCTCGTCACCGCGATCACGCTCTTCTTCTTCCTGGGCGCGGCGGGGAAGAGCGCGCAGATCCCTCTGTACGTCTGGCTCCCCGACGCGATGGCGGGCCCGACGCCGGTCTCGGCGCTCATCCACGCGGCGACGATGGTCACGGCAGGCGTCTATCTGGTGGCGCGCTCCTCGGTGCTCTTCGCGCTCTCCCCGGTCGGCAGCGCGACCGTGGCGGGCGTGGGCGTGCTCACCGCGCTGCTCGCGGCGACCATCGCGCTCAAGCAGCACGACATCAAGAAGGTGCTCGCGTACTCCACCGTGTCTCAGCTCGGCTACATGTTCGTGGGCGTCGGGGTGGGCGCGTACGCGGCGGGCATCTTCCACCTCATGACGCACGCCTTCTTCAAGGCCCTCCTCTTCCTCGGCTCCGGTGCGGTCATCCACGCGATGCACCATGCGTACCACCACACGCACAGCCACGAGGACCCGCAGGACATGCGGAACATGGGCGGCCTCAAGAAGCACATGCCGATCACGTGGGTGACGATGTGGATCGCAACGCTCGCGATCGCGGGCATCTGGCCCTTCGCCGGCTTCTTCTCGAAGGATGAGATCATCTGGCAGACGGCCGCGTTCGGGGGCGCTGCGAGCGCACCGTTCCCGTTCCTCTACGCCCTCTACTGGGTGATCGCGCTCGCGGCGGCGATGCTCACCGCGTTCTACATGACCCGCATGATGGTCATGACCTTCCACGGCTCGAACCGGACGGGAGCCGAAGAGGAGCGGCAGCTCCACGAGGCACCCGCGGTGATGTGGGTGCCGCTCGCGGTGCTAGCGGTCCTCTCGGTCTTCGGGGGCTGGGTGAACGTGCCCGAAGCGATCCGGACATCCTTCCTAGGACTGGGCGGGGCGCTCCCGATGAGCGAGTGGCTGCATCATTGGCTCGAGCCTCTGACGGCCCAGGCGCACGAGATCCAAGTCGAGCACCTCGGTGAGCTCTCGCACGCGGCGCCGTTCGGTGGAGGGGAGGTGCTCTGGGCCGCGATCTCGACCCTGGCCGCGCTCGTGGTCGTCCTCGCCGCGTTCCGCGTCGTCGCCGCGCGGAAGATCGTGCCCGCAGCACAGGACGCCGAGCCCACGGGGTTCGGCCGCGTGCTCTACAACAAGTACTACGTGGACGAGCTCTACGACCGGATCATCGTACAGCCGGTCGTGCGCGCGTCGCGCTTCTGCTGGCGGGTGATCGACGACGGCGTCATCGACGGCTTCGTCAACCTGGTCGGCTGGCTCGCCAAGGGGGTCGGCTGGGGCGTGAGCCTGTTCCAGACCGGTGCCGTGAACACGTACGCATTCATTCTGACCGTCGGGGTGTTGATCATCCTCGGCGTCTCCGTCTTCTGAGGCCCCGCCGATGAACGCCCTGCTCGACGGAATCGGCTACGGCGGCTGGGTGCTCCACGCGCTCATCTGGCTGCCCGTGCTCGGGGCGGGGCTCGTGCTCTGGTCCGAGGAGGCGCGCGCGAAGCAGGTGGCGTTCTGGTGGTCGCTCGGTGTCTTCGTTCTCTCGCTCGGCCTCTGGTGGGCGTTCGACCCGACCGTGGCCGAGATGCAGATGACGAGCACCCGTCCTTGGATCGAGTCGTGGGGCGTGAGCTATTCCCTCGGCATCGACGGGATCAGCCTCTTCATGGTGATGCTGACCACGTTCAGCACCGCCGCAGCCATCCTTGGATCCTTCCACTACATCACGGAGAAGGAGCGGGCGTTCTACGCGCTCATGCTCCTGCTCGAGGCGGGGGTGGTCGGCGTCTTCGTGGCCACCGACGTCTTCCTCTTCTACGTCTTCTTCGAGCTCACACTCGTCCCGATGTATTTCATCGTCGGGATCTGGGGCGGCGCGCGGCGCATCTACGCGGCGATCAAGTTCTTCCTCTACACTGCGTTCGGATCCCTGCTGATGCTCGTCGGGATCCTCTACCTCTTCTGGCGGGCGAAGACGATCCTCGGTGGCGCCACGTTCGCTTACGCCGACTTCCTCATGGTCCCGCTGAACGGAACCGAGCAGCTCTGGCTGTTTGCGGCGTTCGCGCTCGCGTTCGGCGTGAAGGTCCCCATCTTCCCGCTGCACACCTGGCTCCCCGACGCGCACGTGGAGGCGCCCACGCCGGGCTCGGTGATCCTGGCCGCCGTGCTGCTCAAGATGGGCACGTACGGATTCCTGCGGTTCCTGCTGCCTCTGTTCCCCTCGGCGTCCCAGCACCCGACGGTCGTCACGGTCATGCTCGTGCTCGGCGTGATCGGCATCCTCTATACGGCGTGGGTCGCGGCCGTGCAGCCCGACGCCAAGAAGCTGGTCGCCTACACCTCGGTCGCCCACATGGGCTTCGTGGTGCTCGGCATCTTCGCGCTCACGGTGAACGGGCTCCAGGGCGGACTCATCGTCATGATCTCCCACGGCGTGAGCACGGGGGCCCTGTTCCTCCTGCTCGGCATGCTCTACGAGCGACGCCACACACGCGAGATCGCGGATTTCGGTGGCCTCGGCCGCGTCGCGCCCTGGTTCGCCACGGCGTTCGTGATCACCGCCCTGGCCTCGATCGGCCTCCCGGGCACGAGCGGCTTCGTGGGTGAATTCCTGGCCCTGCTCGGCACGTTCGAGACGCACCCCACGATCGCCGTCATTGCCACGCTGGGGGTGATCTTCGCCGCATACTACATGCTCCCGATGGTGCAGCGCGTCTTCTTCAACGAGCTCGACAGGGACGAGAACCGCGAGGTGCAGGACCTGTCCCGGCGCGAGATCGCGATCCTCGCGCCGTTGTGCGCGCTCATGATCTGGATCGGCTGGCACCCGACGCCCTTCCTCGAGCGCATGGAGCCCTCCGTGCAGGCCGTGCTCGACCGCGTCGAGTTCGCGGGAGCGCAGGCCGAAGCCGCTCCGGAAGTCACCTTCCCGGAGCTCGCGGAGCAGACGGGCGACGCCCCCGACGGCGAGGCCCCGGCTCAGGCCGCCGCGCCCGTGGCGGAGGACTGAGCCGATGACTCTCGACTTCAGCCGTTCGCTCCACTACTGGTGGGCGCTCCTCCCTGAGATCGTGCTCTGCGTGTGGGGCATGGGCATCCTCGTCGCGGGTGTCTCGCGCAAACCGAAGGCGACGCAGGGGGGTGACCCCACGCTCGGAGGGTCCGCGGATCTCGGTTGGCTCTCGCTCGTCGGGGTGCTCGCTGCCGCCCTCGCGAACGGCTGGCTCTACGGCGTCGAAGAGGTCGGCAACACGGCCATGGTGGCGGTCGACGGCTTCCGGCTCTACGCGAACTGGGTGCTCCTCCTCGGTGCCGGGCTCTCGATCCTGATCTCGTTCGCCTACGTGCACCGCCAGCGGCTCCAGGCCCCGGAGTTCTACGGTCTGATCCTGCTCGCGACCGCAGGCATGATGTTCATGGCCGGGGCGCGGGACCTGATGGTGATCTTCCTCGGCCTCGAGGTGATGTCGGTCGGGGTGTACGCTCTCACGGCGTTCAACCGGCGGGACCGCAAGTCGGCCGAGGCGGGACTCAAGTACTTCCTGCTCGGCGCCTTCTCGACGGGCTTCTTCCTCTACGGCATCGCCCTCGTGTACGGGGCGACGGGGAGCACGAACGTCGCCGTCATCGGCGCGAGCGTGGCCGACGGGTCGGCTTCCCCCGGCTTGCTGACCGTGGGCATCGCGATGCTCTCGATCGGCTTTGCGTTCAAGGTCTCGGCCGTGCCCTTCCACATGTGGACCCCTGACGTCTACGAGGGCGCACCCGCTCCGGTGACGGCCTTCATGTCGGCGGCGGTGAAGGCCGCGGCGTTCGTGGCCTTCCTGCGCGTCTTCGTGGTCGCGTTCGACGCCGCGTACGGCACCTGGTATCCGATCCTCTGGTGGCTGGCGGCCATTACGATGGTGGCGGCGAACCTGATGGCCCTCGTGCAGGCGAACGTGAAGCGCATGCTCGCCTACTCGAGCATCGCCCACGCCGGCTACCTGCTCGTCGCGATCACAGCCGCCAACGAGAACGCCGCGGCCGGGCTGCTCTTCTACCTGTTCGTCTACACGCTGATGAACATCGGCGCCTTCGCGGTCGTGATCGGCGTCGCGCATCAGGCGGAGGAGCGACTTCACGTCGACGACTATGCCGGCTTCGGTTGGGCCCAGCCGATGCTCGGCGTAGCGCTGACCGTGTTCCTGCTCTCGCTCGCCGGCTTCCCCGGCACGGGCGGCTTCATGGGGAAGATCTTTCTCCTCCAGGGAGCGGCCGACGCGGAGCTGTGGGTCCTCGCGGTGATCCTCGTACTCACGACCGTCGCGTCCTACTGGTATTACCTGCGGGTGGCGTGGTTCATGTGGATGCGAGGGGCGGCCACCGAGGACCAGCACGCGCTCGTTGTGACGCCGCTTCCCACGCAGCTCGCGCTCGTCGCTGCCGTCGGGCTCATCCTCTACACGGGCCTCTTTCCGAGCGCTGCGCTCGACTTCGCGCGCGCGAGCGTCGAGGGCCTCGGCGCGCTGGGCAGCGGCGTGACGGGCCTCGGGCAGTAACGTCCGTCGCCCCCGGGCGGCCCCAACAATCCAGCAGGACCACTGATGAAGCCGCACATCTTCAGGCAGTACGACATTCGGGGCATCGTGGGCGAGGACCTCGACGCGGGAGTCACCGAGGCCGTCGGCCGGGCCTTCGCCTCCATGGTTCGGTCCGAGACGGGAAAGAAGACCCCGCGGATCGCGGTCGGGAACGACAACCGGTTGACGTCGCCCGAGCTCGTGGCGGGGCTCGTCGCCGGCGTCCGGGCGGCAGGCGCCGACGTGCTCCAGGTCGGCACGGTGCCCACGCCGGTCCTCTACTGGGCCGAGGCCACGTTCGGCACGGACGCGGGCGTGCAGATCACCGGCTCGCACAATCCGCCCGAGTGGAACGGTATCAAGATGAGCCTCGGGCGGGGCGCCCTGTACGGGGATGCGATCCAGAATCTGAGGCAGCGTATCCTCAAGGGGGACTTGGACAAGGGCTCGGGATCTCACGAAGAGGTCGAGGTTCTGGAGCGCTACGTGGCGGACATCGCGGGGCGCCTTCCGCTGCCCACTCCGCTGCGGGTCGCCGTGGACTGCGGCAACGGCACGGGGTCGCTCGTGGCCGTCCAGCTCATGGAGGCCGTGGGGGCGGAGGTCACGCCGCTCTTCTGCGAGTCGGACGGGACGTTCCCGAACCACCACCCCGACCCCACCGTGGACGAGAATCTCGAGGACCTCATCGAGGCGGTGAGGGGCTCGCCGCACGACCTCGGCGTGGCCTTCGACGGGGACGCCGACCGCATCGGCGCGGTCGACGAGACCGGCGCGATCGTGCGCGGCGACGTGCTCCTGCTGCTCTACGGGCTCGATCTCCTGGAGAGGCGCGGACCGGGCCAGAAGCTCATCTTCGACGTGAAGTGCAGCCAGGTTCTGCCCGAGGTCTTCGCCGCTCGCGGTGGTGAGCCGATCATGTGGAAGACGGGGCATTCCCTCATCAAGCGGAAGATGAAGGAGACGGGGGCGTTGCTCGCGGGCGAGCTTTCGGGTCATATCATGGTGGCGGACGACTACTTCGGCTTCGACGACGCGCTCTACGACGCGTGCCGCCTCGCGGCGATCGTGGCTCGGAGCGGCCGTTCGCTCTCCGAGATGGTCGCGGAGTTCCCGGTGTACGTTTCGACACCGGAGCTGCGGATCGACGTGAGCGAGGAGCAGAAGTGGACGGTAGTCGACGAAGCGGTCCGACACTTCAAGAGGGGCCACGACGTGATCGACGTCGACGGAGCACGAGTGCTCTTCGGCGACGGTTGGGCCCTGCTGCGCGCGTCGAATACGCAGCCGGCCATCGTCGCCCGCTTCGAGGCGAAGAGCCAAGCGCGCCTCGACGAGATCCGGCAGGAGGTAGGCGCCTGGCTCGGCACGCGGGGCGTCTCACTCCCGGGCTGAGCGCCCGGCGCGGCCGGTGAGCACGCCGCCCACTCGCCTCTTGGCGACGCTCCGAGGCGGGCGCCTCCTCCTGGCGATCGTCCTCGCGCTCGCGCTCACCATCGCGCTCGGACGTGTCGTCACGGCGGCCTACGTCGAGATCCTCTGGCAGGCCGAAGCGGGCTACGCTTCGGTCTTTTGGCAACGGGTGCTCTGGGAGTGGGGGATCCGCGGACTCGCCGCGCTCGTGGTGGGCGTCCTCGTGCTCGTCAACCTGAAAGTCGCCTCCAAGACGCTGGGTGGCATCCAGATCCGGAGGCGCTTCGGGAACATCGAGATCTCCGAGCGCATCCCGAAGCACTTCATCTGGTGGGGGATCCTGGTCGCGTCGGTGCTCCTCGGGCTCTGGTTCGGAGCCGCGGTGCCGGCGAATCTCGGCATCCAGGCGCTGCTCCTCGCCCAGGGCGCCGCGTGGGGCGTGACCGACCCCGTGCTGGGCCACGACGTCTCCTTCTACGTCTTCTGGCTCCCGCTCCTGGGCAGCGGCGTCACCCTCGGCCTCATCGTCACCTTCCTCGTCTTCACGCTCGTCACCGCGGCGTACGCCGCCACGGGCACGATCCGGTGGCTGCGGGGCCGGCTGGAGGCCCAGGACCTGCCCCGGGTCCACCTCGGAGCGCTCCTGGCCGTCTTCCTGGTTCTGCTGGGCGTGCGGCTCTGGCTGCAGCGCTACTTCCTCCTCCTCGACGGCGGCTCGGAGGTGCAGGGGATCTTCGGCTTCACGGACGCCGAGGCTCGGCTCCCGGCGCTGCAGACGCTCACGGTGATCTGCGTCGGGGCCGCACTCGGAACGCTCTGGGGCGCGTTGAAGAACCGCGCCGCACCCGTGATCGCCTCGTTCGTTTCCGTCGTCCTCGGCGCCGTGGTGATCGGCCAGCTCTACCCCGCGCTCATCCAGCGCATCCGGGTGGAGCCGAACGAGCTGGCGAGAGAGACCCCCTACATCGAGCACAACCTCGAGTTTACGCGCCTCGGGTTCGGGCTCGATCGTATGGAGCGACGGGGCTTCGCATTTGATCCCGCCGCGTCGGTGGACTGGGGCGCGGCGTCGCGTCAGTTCAGCGGACTCCCTGTCTGGAACCCGAGCGCGTTGCTCGCCACCTACCGGGAGCTCGAGGCGCTCTTCCCGTACTACGACTTCACGGACGTCGCCATCGACCGGTACCCGACCCCGACCGGCCCCGCGACCGTGGCGGTGTCGGTACGGCAGATCGACCCCTCCGGGATCCAGGACCCCAACTGGCAGAACTTGCACCTGCGCAAGCGATACATCGCGGGGCTCGGCGCGGTCGCCAGCCTGGCCGCGGTGCGCACCCCCGAGGGCCGCCCGCAGATGCTCATCACCGGCATCCCGCCCTCGGTGCCGCCCGGAGCCCGCGAGGTGCCGGCGCTGAGGCTCGACCGCCCGGAGGTCTTCTTCGGGACCCGCGCCCAGCGGTACGCCCTCGTGAGCCCCGGCATCGAGCCCTACCTGGCCCCCGACTCGACGCAGGGGCGGGCGGGTGTCGACTATCCCCCGGGCATTCGGCTGTCGTCGGGGATCCGCACGGCGCTCCTCGCATGGCAATTCGGCGACGCCAACCTCCTGTTCGCCTCCGAGCTCACGGACTCGAGCCGGTTCATCTTCCGCCGGCGGGTGATCGACCGGGCGCAGGCGATCGCGCCGTTCCTGCGCTTCCCGGAGGACCCCTACCCGGTCATCGCGGACGGACGCGTCTACTGGATCCTGGAAGGCTTCACCGGGACCGGAGCCTTCCCGCTCTCCACCGCGGGCGACTTCGGCACCGTCCGCTCGGGCGTGCGCTACGTCCGGAACTCGGTGAAGGTGACCGTGGACGCCGTGACGGGACACGTCGTGTTCTACCGTGTGCCCCTGGACGACCCGCTCGCCGACGCGTACGAGAGCGCGTTCCCGGGGCTGTTTCTGCCCATCGAGGAGATGCCGGACGGTCTCCGCACCCACCTCCGGTATCCGCGCTCCCTTCTGGGCCTCCAGAGCCGGGTGCTGCTGCAGTACCACCAGGAGACCGCGGCCACCTTCCACGGGCAGCAGGACGTCTGGAACGAGCCCCAGGAGCTGGCGGAGGCCACGAGCCCGATCCCGTACCGTCCCGAATACGCCCTCTACCAGCTCCCCGGGGAGCCCGAGGCCCGCTTCCACCTCACGACGGTGTTCGTCCCCGCGGGGCGCCAGAACCTCACCGGCACTCTCGTGGGGCGTACGGACCCCTCGGGCGTGCCGGAGCTGATCCTGCTCGACGTGCCCGTCGCCGACCAGGTACCGGGGCCGCGGCAGGTCGAAGCGTTGGTGGAGCAGGACCCCGAGATCTCGCAGCAGTTCTCGCTCTGGCGGACCGGGGGGAGTGAGGTCTGGACCGGCCACCTCCACCTCGTCCCGGTGGGCAAGCGCTTCGTGTACATGGAGCCGGTGTTCTTGGCGGCGGAGGCCGACGCCATCCCCGAGCTGCGCCGCTTCGTTGTGAGCGACGGCCGCCGCGTCGCGATGACCGAGAGCCTCGCCGACGCGATCCAGCAGCTCGCGGGCCTGGAGCTGGAGGGTGTGCTGCCGGACGCGGCGGGCGGCTCCGAAGGGCCTGCACAGGACCCGGTTCCGGGGGCGGGGACCCGCTGGCCGGCCGCCGCGCTCGAGCTCCTCCAGCGGGCCGAGACCAGCGCCCGCGAGGGCAACTGGCAAGGATTCGGGGAGGCGCTGACCGAGCTGCGGGCGCTGCTCGAGCGGCTCCAGGCCGGGGGTATGTAGCAGGCCACCCTCGAAGGTTGACCCGACAGGTTTTTCGGCCACGGGCCGTCCGTTGATCCCCCCCGGACCCCTGGGTAGCTTCTACCGCCCTCTTTCCGCGGGCGTCCGCGCCCAGGCGTGCTGCGCGCCGCGCACGCTTCCCCAACCCATCGCCGACGAGACGCATGGACCTTCACGAATATCAAGCGAAGGAGCGCTTCCGCGCGGCCGGGATCCCGGTGCCCCCCGGGGAGGTCGCGACCACCCCCGCCGAGGCCGAGAAGCTGGCCAAGAAGTACGGTGGCGCCGTGGTCGTGAAGGCGCAGGTACACACCGGCGGGCGAGGGAAGGCAGGGGGCGTGAAGCTCGCCAAGGACCCGGCCGAGGCTAAGGCCCACGCCGGAAAGATCCTCGGCATGGACATCAAGGGCTTCACGGTCGAGAAGGTCCTCGTCACACCCGCCGAGGAGATCGCGACCGAGGCCTACGTCGGTGTGCTCGTGGACCGTGCCGCGCAGGCGCCCACGTTCATCGTGTCGCCCGCCGGGGGGATCGACATCGAGACCGTGGCCAAGCAGACCCCCGACAAGGTCCGCAAGCTCACGGTGGATCCGCGCTACGGCCTGCTCCCCCACCAGGCTTACTGGCTCGCGAACTTCCTCTACGACGACCCGGCGCTCATCAATCAGGCCAGCAAGATCGTCGCGCAGCTCTACCAGGCGTTCCGCGACTCCGGCGCCTCGATGGCCGAGATCAATCCGTTGATCACCACGCCCGACGGCAAGGTGAAGGCCATCGACGCCAAGATGAGCATCGACGACAACGAACTCTTCCGCCGCTCGGAGGTCGCCGCGATGCGGGACAGCTCCTCGGAGCCTCCGGCGGAGACGAAGGCCCGGGAAGCCGGCCTCTCCTACGTGAAGCTCGACGGCAGCGTCGGCTGCTGCGTGAACGGGGCGGGGCTCGCCATGGCGACCATGGACCTGGTGAAGTACTACGGGGGCGACCCGGCCAACTTCCTGGACATCGGCGGATCCTCGAATCCCGACAAAGTCGTGGCCGCGCTCGAGATCATCACCTCCGATCCGAACGTGAAGGCGATCCTCTTCAACATCTTCGGCGGCATCACCCGCTGCGACGACGTCGCGAACGGGATCGTGACCGCCACCCAGCGCATCGACATCGACACACCGATCGTCATCCGGCTGACGGGAACCAACGAGGAGATCGCGCTGGAGATCCTCAAGAAGGCCGGATTCAGCGCGTACACGTCCATGGACGAGGTGGTCGAAGAGGCAGTCCGGATCGCGGGGGGAAAGAGCTGACATGTCGATCTTCGCGAATGCCGAGACGCGGCTCGTCGTGCAGGGCATCACGGGCCGGGACGGTTCGTTCCACACCACCCAGATGATCGAGTACGGGACCCGGGTCGTCGCGGGTGTCACGCCTGGGAAGGGCGGCCAGACGTTCGAGGGGCCGGACGGAGTGAAGGTCCCGATCTTCGACGCCATGGACGAAGCGGTCGCAGAAAGCGAGGCGAACGCTTCGGTGATCTTCGTGCCGCCCGCGTTCGCGGCCGGCGCGATCATGGAGGCCGCAGACTCGGGCGTGGACCTCGTCGTTGCGATCACCGAGGGCATTCCGGTCCAGGACATGGCCCGTGCGCACACCTTCGCGCGTGACCGCAGGGCGCGCGTGCTCGGGCCGAACTGCCCGGGCCTCATCTCCGTCGGTCAGTGCAAGATCGGGATCTTGCCAGGGCAGATCGTGACGAAGGGCCCGGTCGGGGTCGTCTCGCGCTCGGGGACGCTCACGTACGAGGCGGTCTACCAGCTCACCGCGAAGGGGCTCGGTCAGACGACCTGCGTGGGCATCGGCGGCGACCCTCTGATCGGCACGAATTTCATCGACTGCCTGGAGGCGTTCGAGAAGGACCCCGACACCGAGGCCGTCGTGATGATCGGCGAGATCGGAGGCGCGGACGAGCAACACGCGGCAGCGTACGCGAGCGAGCACATGAGCAAGCCCGTGGTGGGCTTCATCGCTGGGCAGACGGCGCCTCCGGGCCGCCGCATGGGGCACGCGGGCGCGATCATCAGCGGCGCCGAGGGCACCGCCGCCGAGAAGATCAAGTCGATGGAAGCCAACGGGATCCGCGTGGCCAAGCGGCCCGCCGACATCGTTGGGCTCGTGCAGGAGGCGCTGCGTTGACCGAAGAGCTCCTCGTCGACGGCGCGCTCGAGCCGCACGTTCGTAGCGTCCGGCCCGAGACCACCCTCGCGGAGATCGTGGACATCATGGTCGGGGAGCGTCTGGGAGCCGTACCCGTCGTCGGTGAGCGCTCCGAGGTGCTCGGGATCATCACTTCGGGGGACGTGCTGGACCAGATCCTGCGCGACAGCCCCTCGGAGGACGAGGAGCAGCCGCCCCAAGAGCGGCTCACGGCGCGGGACATCATGACGCGGGCCGTGCTCTGCGTCTCCGAGGGCCAGCCCCTGATCGAGGCGGCTCAGATGATGGTGAACAAGCGGGTGGAGCAGCTCCCGGTCGTGCGCGAGGGCGCGCTGGTCGGGATGGTGACCAGGAGCAAGGTGCTGCGCGCGCTGCGCGGCAGGGAACAGAACGAGGATTCATGAGCCAGACGTTGGCGATCATCAAACCCGACGCGGTCGGGTCGAGGAAGGCGGGGAAGATCCTCGCCCATCTGGAGGGAGCGGGCTTCGAGGTGCGGGCGCTCCGCCTCCTCTCCCTGAGCCCGGAGCAGGCGGGGGCGTTCTACGCCGTGCACAAGGAGCGACCGTTCTACGATGAGCTGGTGGACTTCATGACGTCGGGGCCGGTCATCCCCATGGTCCTCGAGGCCGAGGACGCGGTAGCCAAGCTCCGGGACACGATCGGGGCCACCGACCCTGCCGAGGCGGCCCCGGGCACCGTCCGGAAGCTGTACGCGGAGTCCAAGGGGCGGAACGCGATCCACGCCTCCGACTCCGAACAGAACGCGCAGGCGGAGATCGCCTTCTTCTTCTCGGAGCACGAGCGGCTCGGCATCGGGTAGCGGCCCCGGTCCGGCGTCCCGGGCCCGTCGACCGGGCGCGAGGCCGCCGCTCGGGGGCGACGCGCCTAGACAATCCCCCTGCGGGACTTAGGTTTGACGCCTATGCTCAGAGTGGACCTCGGGCGCCTGGCTCGCGAGGGCTCGGTGCTCGTGGAAGCGGAGGTTCCGGCCGATGACGGGCTCTGGCAGGACGAGGAGCTCCAGTGGAAGGGGCCTGTCGAGGTCCGGCTACGCGCGTCGTATGCCGGCACCGGAGAAGTGGTCGTCCGCGGCGCGGTGCGCGGCGAGCTGGAGCATGTGTGTCGCCGGTGCTTGCGGCCGGTGGCAGGGTCGTTCGAGGAGGACCTCACGCTCGTCTTCGTTACCGGCGCGGCCGGTGAGGAGGCGGCGCAGGGGGACGCTCTCCCGTACGACCCGAGGAGTAGTGCGCTGGATCTGAGTGGGGCAGTGCGCGGGGAAGTGATCCTCGCGATGAATCGATACGTGGTTTGCGACCCGGAGTGCCGGGGTCTCTGCCCACGGTGCGGCGCGGACCTGAACGAAGGGCCGTGCGGGTGCGCCGTGGAGGAGACCGATCCCAGATGGGAGGCGCTGCGGGCCCTCAAGGGCAGGTGACCTATGGCGGTACCCAAGAAGCGGACTTCGAAGCAGCGTAAGCGTAAGCGCCGGACGCACTACAAGGCGGAGCCGGTGACGCTCTACGCCTGTCCCAAGTGCGGCGACGCCAAGGTGCCGCACCGGGTTTGCCCGAACTGCGGCCATTACCGGGGGGAGCCCGTTCTCGAGATCGAGGCGGACTGAATCTGACTCGAGGTCTCGAAGGGGAGTCGCCATGCGCATAGCACTGGATGCGATGGGGACCGACCTGGCACCCGAGCCGGAAGTCCTCGGGGCGCTGCAGGCGCTCGAGGATCTCGACGAGGACATCGAGATCGTGCTGGTCGGCGACGAGGCTGTCGTTCGAGCGGTTATCGCGAAGCACGGGGGCCTCCCCGCGCGCCTCAGCGTCCACCACGCCCCGGACCGTGTGACCGCAGCGGACTCGCCCGCCTCGGTCATTCGCCGCAAGCCCGACTCCTCGATCGTCGTTGGGCTCAAGCTGCACAAGGAAGGCGCGGTCGACGGGTTCGTGAGTGCCGGCTCGACCGGCGCGATGATGGCCACCTCGCTCTTCACGTTGAAGCCGCTGCCGGGCGTGGACCGCCCCGCGGTCGCCACGCCGCTCCCCACGGTGGCAGGCCCCTGCTTGCTCGTCGACTCCGGCGCCAACGTCGACTGCAAGCCGCACCAGCTCGTCCAGTTCGCGCACCTGGGCAGCACCTACGCGCGCGACACGATCGGGCTCGAGAAGCCCCGCGTGGCCCTGCTCAACATCGGCGAGGAGCCGGAGAAGGGGAACGAGGTCATCGTGGAGACCCACGAGCTCCTGACGAAGGAGCCCGGGATCCACTTCATCGGCAACATCGAGGGCCGCGACATCATCTTGGGCGCCTGCGACGTGGCCGTCTGCGACGGCTTCGTCGGAAACGTGCTCTTGAAGTTCTACGAGTCGGTGGCCGGCTTCATCATCAGCTTGCTCGGTCCGCACGTGGCGGCGGCTCGTAAGGAAAGCGCCGATCTCGAAAACGTCTTTCGCATCTTGGACTATGCGGAGTACGGCGGGGCGCCGCTGCTCGGCGTGGGAGGCGTTTCGATCATCTGCCATGGTGAGTCGCCACCAAAGGCGATTCGCAACGCACTCGCCGTGGCGGCCCAGGCGGTTCGCTCCGACATGGTCAAGCACAGCGCACAGGACGTCTCCGCGGGCGCGCGGCTCACGGAGACCGGTGGCGCGAGGGAGGCCTCATGAGGAAGCCCGATCCGATCGTCGAGATCCTCGCCACAGGGCGGTACCTACCGGACAACGTGGTGACCAACGACGACCTCGCCGAGCGGATGGACACGTCGGACGAGTGGATTCGGACGCGCACGGGCATCCGTGAGCGCCGCCTGGCGCCGGAGGGCATGCACACGGCGCATCTCGGCGCCGGTGCAGCCAAAGCCGCCATGGAGAAGGCCGGCGTGGACCCCGGCGAGGTCGACACGCTGATCGTGTGCACGTCCACGCCCGACCGCTGGATGCCGGCGACCGCTTGTGACGTGCAGGCGCTGCTCGGGTGCCGCAACGCGTTCGCCTTCGACGTGATGGCCGCGTGCACGGGCTTCATCTACAGCCTCGGCGTTGCCGAGGGGTACCTGGCGTCCGGCCGCGGCGAGATCGCGCTCGTGATCGCCGCCGAGAAGATGAGCTCGATCCTCAACTGGGAGGACCGCTCCACCTGTGTGCTCTTCGGTGACGGCGCCGGCGCTGCCGTCCTCAAGCGCGCGAACGGCTCGGGGCGCGGCATCCTCTCGAGCCACCTGCGCTCCGACGGCAACCTCGCGTGCCTGCTCCACCGGCCCGCGGGCGGTGCGATCGAGCCGATCAGTCATGAAGTCCTCGACTCGGCCCGGCACCTCGTGCACATGGAGGGCCGCGAGGTCTTCAAGAACGCGGTTCGCTCGATGGCCGAAGCGTGCGACTTCGCGCTGCAACAGGCTGGCATGACGGCGGACGAGATCGACCTTCTCGTGCCGCACCAAGCGAACATCCGAATCATCGAGGCCACGGCCAAGTATGCGGGGCTCGACCTGGACAAGGTCTTCATCAATGTCGACCGCTACGGCAACATGAGCTCGGCCTCGATCCCGGTCGCCCTCGACGAAGCCCAGGAGCAGGGCCGGATCGGTCCGGGATCCAACGTCCTCACCGTAGCCTTCGGCGCCGGCCTCACCTGGGGCGCCATGGTCGTGCGCTGGTAGGCACCCGGCGAATTCGATGTCGCTCGCGCTGATCTTCCCCGGTCAGGGATCGCAGTACGTCGGCATGGCGAAGGCCCTCGCCGAACGGTTCCCGGTCGCGGCCGAGACGCTCGCGGAGGCCGACGAGATTCTCGGCTTTGCGCTCTCGCGGCTCATGGCCGAGGGCCCCGAGGAGACGCTCACCGAGACCAAGAACGCGCAGCCCGCGATTCTGGTGCACTCCGTGGCCGCGCTCCGGACCGCAGGAGACCGGCTTGGCACACCGACGCACGCCGCCGGCCACTCGCTCGGTGAGTTCAGCGCGCACGTGGCGGCGGGCACGCTCTCCTTCGCCGACGCGTTGCGCACGGTCCGGCTCCGCGGGGAGCTGATGTTCCAGGCAGGCCTGGAGCGTCCGGGCGCCATGGCGGCGGTGCTCGGTCTGGGCGCCGCGGAGCTGGAGGCCGTGTGCGCCCGTGTGGACGCCGGGACGTGCCAGCCCGCCAACTACAACTCCGAGGGACAGGTCGTGATCAGCGGCGACGTGGCCGGGGTGGAGCAGGGCGCGACTTTGGCGGAGGAGGCCGGTGCCAAGAGGGTCATTCCGCTCAAGACGTCGGGTGCCTTCCACACCGTGCTCATGGAGCCGGCGGCGGCCGGACTGCGCGCACACCTCGAGGGGATCGAGCTCCGCGACCCCGCGTACCCGGTCGTCTCGAACGTGACGGCAGAGCCCGTGACCCGTGGGGCCGAGGCGCGGGAGCTGCTCGTGCGCCAGCTCACGTCCCCCGTGCGCTGGAGCGCGTCGGTCGCCGCCATGGTGGCGGCGGGGGTGACCCGCTTCGTAGAGGTGGGCCCCGGCAAGGTTCTGGCGGGGTTGAACCGCAGGAACGCCCCGGGCGCCTCGACGGGCTGGCTCGGGGAGCCCGACGACTACGCATCTCTGGGGGAGGCATGAGCACGCGCGAGCTGGAGGGGAAGGTCGCGATCGTCACGGGGGGCTCTCGCGGGATCGGCCGCGCGATCGCGGAGGCGCTCGCGGAGGCCGGCGCGAGGGTCGCGGTCGTCGCCCGCAACGCGGAGCGGTCCGCGGCCGCGGCGACCGAGCTTCCCGGGAGCGGTCACGCGGGCTTCGCGTGCGACGTGGCGGACCCGGCCGCCGTGACCGCGGCCCTCGAGGCCGTCGAGACGCAGGTCGGCCCGGTGGACATCCTGGTGAACAACGCGGGCATCACGCGGGACAACCTCCTGCTGCGGATGAAGGACGAGGAATTCGACGAGGTGATCGCCGCCAACCTCAAGGGAGCCTTCAACTTCACGCGCGCGGTGTCACGTGGCATGATGAAGCGCCGGGGCGGGGCCATTCTCAACATCACGTCCGTGGTCGGGCTCATGGGCAACCCGGGCCAGGCGAACTATGCCGCGTCCAAGGCCGGGCTCGTGGGGCTGACCAAGAGCGTGGCGCGTGAGCTCGCCTCGCGCGGGGTCCGCTGCAACGCGATCGCGCCGGGCTTCATCACGACCGACATGACCGACGAGCTGGGTGAGGCGCAGGTCGAGGAGTTGAAGGGGCGCATACCCCTCGGAGCCCTCGGCGCGCCTGAGGATGTGGCGAGCGCGGCGCGGTTTCTCGTGGGCCCGAACGCGCGCTACATTACCGGCCAAGTCCTGGCGGTCGACGGCGGAATGGCGATGTGAGGCCGGGAACCCCTGAGTCGTTACCCCCTAAGGAGGAGACATGAGCGAGCCTACCGAGGCGAGAGTCCGTGAGATCATCGTGAACGAGCTTGGAGTCGAGCCGGACAAGGTCACCGACGACGCCTCGTTCGTCGAGGATCTCGGCGCGGACTCCCTCGATACCGTCGAGCTCGTGATGGCTTTCGAGGAGGAGTTCGGGGTGGATATCCCGGACGAGGACGCCGAGCAGATGCGCACCGTCGGGGACGCCATCAAGTACCTGCGCGACAAGAGCCAGGGCTGAGGGCGCTCCCCGCTAGCCGAGCTACATCGAAGGATGGGAGAACGAACGGGCGGAAGTCACCGACGGGTGGTCGTCACGGGCATGGGCCTGGTCTCCCCCGTCGGCCTGGACGTGCAGACGAGCTGGGAGGCCCTCCTCTGCGGCAAGAGCGGTGGTGCCACCGTCACCGCCTTCGAGATGACCGAGGAGTTCCCTTGCCGCATCGGGTGTGAGGTCAAGGGCTTCGATCCCCTCCAGTACATGGACAAGCGGGACGCGAAGCGCTTCGACCGCGTCTCTCAGTTCGCGCTCGCCGCGTCAGCGCAAGCGCTGTCCGACGCGGGCTTCGCCGAAGGAATCGGTACCGTCGATCCCGAGCGC
>JBFGFY010000061.1:0-16964 GCA_041579355.1 Longimicrobiales bacterium
CGTACCAGGCCGTGATCGGTGAGCTCCTTGTACTTCACCTCGGCCACGATCTCGGGGCGCACCCAATGGTGTCCCTTTCCCTTGGGCACCGGCCCACGGGAGCAGGCGCACGTCTCCACCTCGATTCGTTGGAGGAGCTGGAGCACCTCGTCGAGCTCGGAGTCCCGGAAGCCGCTCCCGACGCTCCCCATGTAGACGAGCTCCTCGCCGTCGTACTGGCCGAGGTGCAGGGAGCCGAACCCTCCGCGTGATCCCTTCGGGTCGGTCCAACCCACGACGACAAAGTCTTCGATGCGCACCGTGCGGACCTTGATCCAGCTCTTGGAGCGCCCGCCCCGATACGGAGCGTCCTCCTTCTTTCCCACGATGCCCTCGAGGCGCATGCGCTCGACCTGCTCGTACATGGCCTCACCCTGCACGGGGATGTGGTCCGCGTAGCGGATGGGTCCGACCGTGGGGAGGACCTCTCTGAGGATCTCCTTCCGCTCGAGCAGGGGGAGGGAGCGGAGGTCGAAGCCCTCGACCGCGAGGATGTCGAACGCGTGGTACAGGGCCGGCAGCTCGACGCTCGCGCGCAGCGCGTCGTCACGGTTCAGGATCCGGCCGCGCTTCTGCAGCCGCGAGAACGAGGGGCGCCCTCCCAGGTCGTTGACGACCACCTCACCGTCGAGCACGAGACCTTCGTACGGAAGTCCACGCACGGCCCGCGCGATCTCGGGGAAGGTGTCGGTCATGTCGTGCCCGGCACGGGAGCGTAGGTACGGCTCACGGGCGTGCCGCTCCGCCAGCAGCCGGTAGCCGTCGTACTTGAGCTCGAAGATCCAACCCTCGCGTGTGAACGGGCGCTCCTGGGAGCTCGCGAGCATGAGGCTCACGTCCTTGGCACGGAGCGCGCGGCGCTTCGCGCCCGTTTCCGCGAGCCGCTCGGCCAGCGCCTCGGCGCGTGCGTCCGCCTGGGCGAACTGCTCGACGGTGAGCCCCGAGAAGATGGAGTCGTCGGGGTAGTCCTCGGTCGCCTTCTCCGGGTCCATGTAGGCGTCGCGCTCCTTGATCAGGAGCCACGAGTTCTCCGCCTGCCGCGTCTTCACGAGCGTCCACTTGCCGAGCAGCTTGTGGCCGCGCAATTCGAAGAGGAGCTTGCCCTTCTCGAGGCCCTCGCGGGCGTCCTCGAGCGGCACCCAGACGCCCTTGTCCCAGACGATCATCGCGCCCGCGCCGTACTCGCCCTCCGGGATGACACCCTCGAACTCGGCGTACTCGAGCGGGTGGTCTTCGGTCTGCACGGCGAGCCGCTTGTCGCCCTGGTTCGGCGAGGGACCCTTCGGCACGGCCCACGAGAGCAGCACCCCGTCGAGCTCGAGCCGCAGGTCCCAGTGCAGGTTCCGCGCGTCGTGCTTCTGCACCACGAAGATGCTGCCGCCCGCTACGACCCGGCCGCCGAACGGCTCGGGCGTGCGCGACGCCGTCCGCTTCTCGCGGTACGCGGCTAGGCGGTCGTGGGGGCTCGGGGACATCGGCGCCCCAAGGTACACCGCCCAGTCCGGTCGCGTGAGCGCTTTTCGCTCGGGACTGCGCGTAGAGGGCAGAAGACGGAATGCCCCTACGCTGGCCAACAGGAACGCGCCTTTCATGGTGATGAGCCTGAACTGATGGCGGGCAGGGCCCTGCGCGGCCGCGCCGCGTGGGGCCCGTCGCGTCCCCCGCGCTACTCGATGCGCGCCAGCAGCGCCGCCCGGTCAGCCAGAAGCGACTGCACGATCGGACGACCCGGTCGCAGCTCTTCAGCGCGCGCGATGCCCTCCTCGAGCGCATCGACGGCGTCCCGTAGCCGGCCCAGGCCGGCCAGCGCATCCGCCTTGTTGCGCACACCCGAGAGCTCGCGGTCCACTTCGCTGTCGCCAGCTGCGCGCGCATGCGCGACGACGTGGTCCGCCAGCACGAGAGCCTCATCGTAGCGCCCCAGCTGGACGAGCGCCCTCGCCAGGCCGTCGCGGAGCTGATTCGTGATCGGGTGATCGGGCCCCTGCAGCGACGTCTGGCGCGCGAGGAGGTCGCGGTACTGGGCCGCGGCCCCCTCGAAGTCGCGCGCGGCGAACATGAACACAGCCAGGTTGTTCTGCACGATGATGGTCCGCTGGTGGTCCTCGCCCACGGATCGCCTCAGCAGGTCGAGCGCGAGCCGAGCCTCGCGGATCGCGCCCTCGAGGTCGCCGGCTCCGTACATCGCCGCCGCCAGGTTGCTGGCCGACACACCCGTCGCGCGGTCGGCGTCGCCCAGGACGGTGCGCCGGATCGAGAGCGCTTCGCCGTGGAGCGCGACCGCGCTGTCGGCGTGCCCGAGACCCGAGACCACGACGCCGAGGTCGTTGAGCGAGCGTGCGAGCTCCCTGCGAGCGTCCCGGCCGAGTCGCCGGCGCATCTCCACCGCCTCGGCGAGGACCGGTGCCCCGCCCTCCCCGTCTCCCACCCGGTGCATCGCCCAGCCGACCGCGTTCAGCCCGCTCGCGAGTTCTGCGTGGTCGCCGCCGTGCAACGCGCGCAGCCCCTCGAGCGCGGCGCGCGCGTGCCGCAGGGCGTCGTCATACCGGCCGAGCCTGTCGTACGCATCCGCGAGCACGAGGAGCATCTGCGCGCGCAGCTCCGGCTGGTCGACGTAGAGGCTGTCGACACGCGCGGCCTGGAGGTCCAACAGCTCCCGGGCGCCGATCGTCTCGTCGCCCGCGGTCGTGCCGAACGCCTCGAGCAGGAAGCCCTGCACCTCCAGCGCTTTGTCCCGCTCCGCCGTGAGCCGGACGTTCTGGCGCCACGGCAGCACGATGGAGACCCCGAGCGCGATCGCGGCCAGCGCCGCGGCGACCACGCCCCAGGGATTGCGGGTGGCGAACTTGGAAGCGCGGTACGCGAGCGAGTCCGGCCGTGCGGCGACGGGCAGCCCGCGGAGGTGGCGATCGACGTCGGCGCGCAGGGCTTCGACGGAGGCGTACCTCCGCTCGGGCTCCTTGCGCAGCGCTTTGAGCACGATGTTGTCGAGGTCGCCTCGCAGACGACGCCGCAACCGCTGCGGGGCGGTGCCGCGGCGGGTCGCCGCGTCGGGCGCTCGAGCCGCGACGGTGCTCGGCGGCGTGGGTGTCTCCTCCAGGAGCGCACGCCTCAGCTGCTCGTCGCTCCCGGCGTCCGTCGTGAAGGGGTGGACCCCCGTGAGCAGCTCGTAGAGGAGGACACCGAGCCCGTGCACGTCGGTCGCCGTGGTGATCGGGGCTCCGGTCACCTGCTCCGGCGCTGCGTACTCGGGCGTGAGCACCCTGCGGGTCAGCGCGGTGTGCGAGCCGGGCCTCTGCTCCCCCGGCGGGTCGAGCACCTTCCCGATGCCGAAGTCGAGCAGCTTGGGGAGCCCGTCGGCGGTGACGAGGATGTTGCTCGGCTTGATGTCCCGGTGGACGACGAGGCTCTGGTGTGCGTGGTGCACCGCGTTGCAGACGGCCAGGAAGAGCCGCAGCCGCGCCGGCACCGGCAGCCCCTCCGCGTCGCAGTAGTCGGTGATGGGCCGCCCGTCGACGTATTCCATCACGAAGTACGGCAGGCCCGACTCGGTCGCGCCGCCGTCGATGAGCGTCGCGAGGTTCGGGTGGTCCAATGAAGCGAGGATCCGCCGCTCCAGACGGAAGCGGTCGAGCACGTCCGCGGTGGCCATGCCGGACCGCACGACCTTGATCGCCACCGGACGCTCGAAGCCGTCTCCGACCTGTACGCCGAGATACACCTCGCCCATGCCCCCCCGGCCCAGCAGTCGTTCGATGCGGTAGGCACCGACGTGCGAGGGGAGCTCAGGAGGCGAGTCGACCTCGTCCAGGCGACGCACGTCGACCCACGGCTCCTCGAGGTACTCGGGGTCGTGCTGCGCGATCAGGCTCTCGACCTCTGCTCGCAGCGCCGCATCGTCGGCGCACGCTCGGTCCAGATACGCCGCACGCTCGCCCTCCGGCTGCTCGAGCGCCTCGAGGCACAGCTCGCGCAGGCGCTCCCAGGACGTCACGCAGGTCTCTCCGCGCTCAGCTCACGCCGGAGCCAGAGCTTCGCGAACGTCCACGAACGCCGCACCGTGGCCTCGGAGATCTCGAGCACCTCCGCGATCTCGCGGTGCCTCAAGCCACCGAACACTCGGTACTGGACGATGTCCGAGGCACGAGGATCGTGCTCGGAGAGTCTACCGAGGAGCTCGTCGAGCGCCACGACCTCGTCGAGGCGCTCGTCCCCGATCGCCTGCATCGCCTCCCCCATGCCGTCGAGCGACACGTTGCCCCGGCCCGCGCCCCGCTTCTCCGCGCCGCGGCGGCGCGCATAGTCGACGAGCACGCGCCGCATCGCCTGCGAGGCGACCGCGTAGAAGTGCGCGCGGTTCTGCCAACTGACCTCCGACTGCTCCACCAGCCTGAGGTACGCCTCGTGAACCAAAGCCGTCGCGTTCAGAGTGTGACCCGGCCGCTCGTGTTTGAGGCGTCCCCGGGCGAGCTCCTTGAGCTCGTCGTACACGAGGGGGAGGAGCGCATCGAACGCCTTCGCGCGCTCCCCGCCCGAGGCCTCGCGCAGGAGGCGGGTGATACGCCTGGTGTCGGGGCTCGTTCGGTGCGCTTCGTTCACGACTCGCGGCTGGGCGTTCGGGGGCTGCGACGCGGAGATACCCCGGGACGGTAGGCCGGGCTTCCGAATCGCGGCAAGCCGGCCTACTGCGGCGCTGGGGGCCCCGGCTGTCCGCTCAACGCTGTCGGATGATGATCGGCACGTACCCGACCTCGAGCCCGGAGGGCGGGCTCACGATCAGCGCGGGGTCGATCATCGCGAGCGCACCCCCCGTCGGCGGCGGAATCGTCGGACCGCTCGTCCCGTAGCTGGCGTGCAGGTCCTCCACGAGAGCCTGAAGGTCCTGAAGCTCGCCCGCACTGAGGCCGAGCCGGCGGATCGCGGGCTGCTCGACGAACTTGTACCAGACGTAGTCCACGAAGGAACCGTCGTTCAGCGCTGCCGTGAACGGCCCCGCCCGCCAGAACGTCGAGGCCCACGGCGATCCGGCGGAGGTGTTCAGGTCGGGATAGACGCCCCGCGGAGCCGGGCGGAACGTCTGATCCACCAGCCAGGTCTCACGCGGCACCTCGCTCGCCGCGACCGGCGTCCACGTGCTCCCGGTCTCCCGGAAGTACTCCGCGAAGACGCCCGGCTCCATCGCGCCGGCCCAAGCCATGCCGAACGCCGGTCCCGAAGCCGTCTGTACGACACCGGCCGTGAAGTCGGGATCGGGCGTCACGGCGGTGCCGCCGATCTTGGTGCCGAAGTTGGACCAGTCCAACGTCGGTTGATACACGCCCGCAGGATCGAACTGCCCCGGGGCCATCCCGCCGTTCAGCCAACTTCCGACAGGGTCCCAGATCGCCTGCTTCGAGTAGTACCGTATGTCGCGCATCAGCACGGACTGTCCGCCCGCGTCCGCCGGGAAGAGGATCCTCGGGATGCGGCGGTAGCGCACGCCGTTCGCGTCGGAGCTCGTAAACATGGGCGTGATCCCGACCTCGAGCGCGACGCTCCCGGCCTCGGCGGGCCTGGCGTCGTGACCCCGTCCCACGCCCGTCGGGTCCACTGCGTTCACCCGGCTCCACGTCTCGGGCGTGAGAAACGTGACCGGGCCGCTGAAGTTCGAGCTGTTCAGGAAGAGCGTCCATGTCTGATTCCCCGTGGGCACCCCCGCCGGCGAGGTGTACGCCGAGATGAGCGGAAGCGCGATCCAGCCGTATCCGACGAACGCCTGGGGGGCCTGAAGCGAGAACGTGAGGCCCTCGGCGGGCACGAGGAGGCGGTTGGCGAGCTGGGCCAGGCCGAGCTTCTCGTCGGGGAGGGGAAGGTCGTTGAAATCCCATCCCGTCGACGCGATCTGGTTGTCGTAGCAGTCGGGCACGGCGTTCACGCGGAACTTCGCGTAGCGGGTCGGGAACTGCGTGGCGATCCACCGCCCCATGCCCCCCTCGAGCGTCTGGTAGACCTCGCTGTACGTCGGGCCCCGCTCGGGCCAGTAGGTGCGCGCGACCGTGCCCAGGGGACAGAGCGGTTGGGTGAAGGTGCGGTTATTCGGAATGACCCAGGTCCCCCAGCCGAGCTGGGTCCCCGCGGTGGGCTCGTCGAAGAGCGCGTGGACCGAGCTGTACCAGCTGTAGCCGTACTCGAACCCGGGCTCGGGAAGGCCCCGATTGACCGCCATGCTCAGATGCCCGGTGAAGCCGTTGTCGACCTGCACGAGCGTGGGGGCCACCACATCGACGGGGCGGGTCCCGGTCTTTCCTTCGCTCGTGGCGCGGATGGAGGCCCGGCCGGGCAGGATCCCGGTCACGTAGCCGGTTGGCGAGACCGCCGCGGTGGCCTCGTCGTCGCTCACCCAAACGAAAGCCCGGCTCGCGAGCGGCCGCCCGACGCTGTCACGAGCCGTCGCGACGAGCCGAACGCTGTCCCCCGCCACGACCGGGCCGGCGAGCGCCGCGATCTCGACCGTGGCCACCGGTAGCCGGAGCGCCGTGGCCGTGAACACGACCGGGCTCAGTCCGGTGCCCGGCAGCGACGCCGTCAGCGTGTTCGGCCCGGCCGATCCGAGCAGCCAGGCGCCGACCGTAGCCACACCGGACGGGTCGGTCGTGGGCGTCCCGCCCGACAACGCCCCTCCGCCGGCCGTGACGGCGAACGTCACGGTTTGACCAGGAACGCCGTTGCCGTCCGCGTCCGCGACCTTCACGGAAGGTGGGACGGGCACGGCGATCCCCTCCGCCTCGGACTGCCCGTCGCCTCCGTTCACGCTCGCCGACGCCGGCGCGCCCGCCACGGTGGTGACGTCCGCGCGGGCGCTCGCCAGCGAGGCGGAGGAGAAGGTGAGCGTCTTGGGGCCCACGCTCCCGGCGATCGAAAGGTCCGTGAACCGGGCGTCCCCGGCCGGTCCGGTCGTCACGGTGGTCGTGCCCTCCAGGGTGCCCGCCCCCGCCGTCAGGGCGACGGTCACCTGTGCGCCCGCGTGGGCTACGGCCCTACCACCCACGTCGGTCACCTGCACCACGGGCTGCTCGGGCAAGACCTGCCGGTTCGCGACGGACGCACTCGGGGGCGTGGTGACGGACAGCCGGGCCGGAACGGGGGGTGCGGACGCGTCCCCGCTACACGCGATCAGGGAGGCCAGCAAACCGGCCCCGACGGCGCGGCCGGGGATCATCCCGTGCATGCTCGGATTCACTCACCGAAGAGGTGGACGGCGGGCAGCGTGCACGCTGCCTACTCCTACATGCGTATTCTCACCCGGAAGCGTGCACGCTACCCGGCGTCGATCGCCGCCTGGGCTAGAGCCCTTGTCTGGCTTTACGCCGTGCTTGCTACGCGCTCGCGGGTGAACATACGTTTCCGGCCATGGCAGCGCGCGCGATCGGAACGTCGACCATCGCCTTCGGGCTGGTCTCCCTCCCCGTGAAGATCTACTCGTCGAGCGAGTCTTCCGGAAAGGTCTCCTTCAACATGATCTGGAAGGAGCGGGGGGTTCGTGTACGCCAGCAGTACATCGACCCGGCGGACGGCGCGGTCGTACCGAAGGACGAGATCGTGAAGGGCTACGAGTTCGCGAAGGACCAGTACGTCCTCTTCACGAAGGAAGAGCTCGAGGTCGTCGAGGCGCCGAAGTCCGACGAGATCGAGATCGTGAGCTTCGTGCCCGCAGAGAGCGTGCCCCGCCTGTTCTTCAACAAGGCCTACTACCTGGGCCCCGACAAAGGCGGCGCGCGTGCGTATCGCCTACTCGGCGCCGCGCTGAAGGAAACGGACCGCGTGGCGATCGCCAAGCACGCCACTCGCGGCAAGCAGTACATCGTCATGATCCGCCCGCACGAGCAGGGTCTGCTCATGGAGCAGCTCTACTACGCCGACGAGATCCGCGCCTTCGACGAGGTGCCCCTCGAGGACGGTGACGTCAACGACGCGGAGCTCAAGCTCGCCATCCAGCTCATCGACCAGGCGGCGTCGGAAGCGTTCGACCCGACACAGTTCCACGACGAGGTGAGGGAAAAGACCCTCGAGCTCATCCAGAAGAAGATCGAGGGCGAAGAGATCACCGCTGCGCCGGCCGAGGAGTCGAAGACGAAGATCATCGACCTGATGGCGGCGTTGAAGGCATCTCTCGAGGAAGGCGACCAGACGCGGAAGCCCGCGACCCGATCCGGGAAGAAGGCCGGTGCCGAGAAGTCCGCAGCGAAGAAGAAGTCCGGGCGCAAGAAAGCCGCCTCCGGCTGAGCCGCCTTCGCCCGCCGACGGCGGGCGTGGCTTCACGACCCGGGAAGTCGCCGAGGTCCTGGGTCTACCTGCCTCCAGAATCCTCGCTTGGACGCGCAGCGGTCTGCTCACGCCCCAGCGGGGACCCCGCGGGGCCTACCTCTACTCCTTCCAGGACATCGTGCTGCTGCGCGCCGCGCGCGAGCTGCTCGACGCCGAGATCGCCCCGCGCCGCGTGCGCGCGGCCTTCGCCGCCCTCCGGGAGCAGCTTCCCGCGGGCCGACCCCTCTCGGCGGTGCAGGTCTCGGCTTCCGGCGACCAGGTCCTCGTCCGGGATGAGGACCGCGTCTGGGTGGCCGATTCCGGTCAGCTCGAGATCGACCTGCCCGCCCCGATGAGCCGAGAGTCCGCGCCGGCCCCCGACCCGGCGCTTCCGTTGCGCGAGCCCACTTCCGCGCCGTCGTCCGCGGAAACCGACGTTCGCTCGGCGGACGACTGGTACGATGCCGGACTCGACCTGGAGGCCGCTTCCGTCCCCGACGCCATGGCCGCGTACCGCAGGGCGCTCGAGGTCGACCCCGCACACCCGGACGCGCACCTGAACCTCGGACGGCTCCTGCACGAGCTGGGTGAATACGCCGAGGCCGAGGCGCACTACCGCGAGGCCGCCGCCGCGGAGCCCGAGGGCGCGAGGGCGCACTACAACCTGGGCGTCGTGCTCGAAGACCAGGGGCGGCCGGCCCAGGCGATCGCGGCCTACAGAAGCGCGATCTGCCTCGACGAGGACCTGGCGACGGCACACTTCAACCTCGCGCTTCTCTACGAGGCACGGGGTGAGGATGCGGAGGCGCTCGGACACCTCGCAGCCTACAAGCGACTCCTGGTCCGAGCCGACACCGGCACCTGAGTCGGTGCTCGGCCGCGCCGCTTATCTCTGCGCGGTGCGGGCGAGCTTCTTGACCTGAGGGGCCGCGAGCAGGGCCACGATGCCCACGCCGCCCACGATGAGCGCGACGGTCCGGAAGAGCTCGTGCGGTACCATCGTCTCGAGTCGGCCGGCGACCAGACCGGCGAACAGGTTTCCGAGCGCGGCGCCCACGAACCAGATGCCCATCATCTGACCCACGCGCCGCTCGGGCGACAGCTTGGTGATCGCCGAGAGGCCGATCGGGGAGATGCAGAGCTCGCCCACGGTGTGCAGGAAGTACGTCACGATGAGCCACGAGGGCGAAACGGGACTGTCCACCGTCGCGTTCGCGGCGCCCCAAGCGAGCACGAAGAAGCCAGCGGCGAGGCCGGTGAGCCCGAGCCCGGCCTTCATGGGGATCGAGGGATCGGCGTTGCGCCGCTCGAGCCAAACCCAGAGGGACCCGAAGATGGGCGCCCCGATGATGATGAAGATTGGGTTGACCGACTGGAGCCACGAGGCGGGCGCCTCCCAGCCGAAGATCATCCGGTCCGTGAGGTCCCGCGCGAAGAGGTTGAGTGACGTGCCCGCCTGCTCGAAGCCCGACCAGAAGACCGCCACGAGCAGGAAGAGCCAGAAGATCACGCCCATCCGCTTGCTCTCGTCCGCCGTGTGTCCTCCGACCGTCCAGAGGTAGACGAAGTAGAGGCCGACGATCACGAGCACGCTGTAGCCGATCGCGGTCGCGATCTGCGTGAGCGTGAAGGGGAGCACGCCCGAAG
Source organism: Longimicrobiales bacterium (assembly GCA_041579355.1). Taxonomy (GTDB): domain Bacteria; phylum Gemmatimonadota; class Gemmatimonadetes; order Longimicrobiales; family Gaopeijiaceae; genus UBA2982. Next base: position 9,970 of record JBFGFY010000061.1, read on the forward strand.
AGACGAGGTAGCCGAAAGCGACGAGCGCGGCGACGAGCGAGAAGAAGGTGCCGAAGAACTTGCGCGACTTGGCCGCCAGCTGCTCGGGAGTGTCCGAGGTCTTGAGGAGACCGATGTCACCGAGGTGGCGTTCGCCGAGCTTGAACTGGATCAGCCCGAGCACCATGCCGACCCCGGCCGCTCCGAAGCCCCAGTGCCAGTGGTAGCCCTCTCCGAGGAAGCCGGTCACCAGCGGCCCGAGGAAGGCCCCGATGTTGATGCCCATGTAGAAGACGGAGAAGCCGGCGTCGCGGCGCGCTCCGCCTTCCGGGTACAGCTCCCCGACGACCGTGCTCACGTTGGGCTTGAGGAGCCCGGTGCCGCAGATGATGAACGCCATGCCGAGGAAGAACGTGAACGTCCCCGGCACGGCCATCGTGAAGTGCCCGGCCGCGATCACCCACCCGCCGACCCAGACCGCCTTACGCTGTCCCCACAGGTTGTCGGCCACCCACCCGCCGGGTAGGGCCAGGATGTACACCAGACTGGTATACAGCCCGTAGATCGCGCCGGCCGTGGCGACGTCGAGCCCGAGGCCCGGATTCGCCTCCAGCGTCGCCGTCGTCATGAACAGCGTGAGGAGCGCCCGCATCCCGTAGTACGAGAAGCGCTCCCACATCTCGGTGAAGAAGAGCGTCGCGAGCCCGCGCGGATGGCCGAAGAACGTCTGATTGGTGGGAGGGGCCGCCTGGGCCGGCGTCGTCACCATCGGTCCTCGCTGGGTCTGCGGGAGGGGGCGGGAGCGCCGCTCACGGTACGTCTGCTATGCCCGGCGGGCGCTCGACCAACGTATCTCGGGCATCGCGACCCGGGGCGCAAGTCGGAAGACCGGCGCTCACTCGCCGCCCGTGCGCCAGGCCGCCATGAACTGCGCCATCCTGCCCGGCGACCCCGTGAAGAGGCCGTCGGGGAAGGAGCGATAACGAGCCATGTCGCGGTAGATGCGATCGGCCTGATAGAGGTTCATGCCCAACCCGGCCAGGAACTGGAGTCGCAGATTCCGGTCACGGTTGAGCTGCGCATCGGCGAGCCAGGGATCGATCTCGGGCTTCTTCACGGCGAAGGTCGCCATGAGCTGCCCCGCGGAGAAGAAACCGACCTCGGCGAGCGACCGGCGCACTTCCTCGAACGCCGGAGCGTTCAGCTTGGCGTCGATCGCGTCGAGATCGATCGCCGCGGGCTCCTTCTGGGCGAGCATCACCACGTCGTATCCCTGACCGTAGGCGAGGTTCGCAAAGACCATGCCGTGCGGGAAGACTTCGAAGAACGTTGCGATCTCGCTCTTCACCGCGTCGAGGTTGCTCTCGTAGAGCTGCACGAAGACGGTGATGACGCCACCCGGGTTCAGGTGCTCGCGGGCCTCCTGCCAGAACTCGACCGTGTAGAGCGTCGCCGCGCCTTTGACCCACGGATCGAACGGGTCGGACGTGATGGCGTCGAACGTCTTGTCCGTGGTGAGCAGGTAATGGCGGGCGTCGTCGATCACCACGGTCGTCTTCGGGTTGTCGACCACCTCGAAGTTGTGCTGCCCGAAATGGCGTGAGACCACCTCGGGCACGAGCGGCTCGATCTCCACGATGGTCAGGTCCTCGACCGTGGGGTCGATGCTCACCGCCCCCGCCGTCACACCCGCGCCGCACCCGATGACGAGCACGGAGCGAGCCTGCGTCGGCACCAGCGTGGTCAGATGCCCGAGCATCCGCTGCAGGCGCATGTCCTGCGGCTCGCTCGACGCCTGCACCTTTCCCGCATTGTGGTAGTTGCGGTCGCCGTTCCCCAGCTCGGACACGGCCATCGAGGAGTTCATCCCCTCCCCGACGTACAGCCAGCGGATGTTCTCGGTGTTCTGGTAGGTGGGTGCGTAGCGGCCGTACCCGACGAGCAGCGGGGGCACGGTCGGGATCGTCGACCCGAAGAGGAGAGCCATGGCGACCACGGCGAGTCCACGGACGAGGCCGCCCTTCGCGAGCCGAAAGCCGCGCTCCTCGTCTCCCACGAAGGCCAGCATGAGAACCGCCGACACGGCCGCGAGCGCCACCATGATCTGCTGCGTGGTCTGAGTACCGAGCCAGGCGATCATCACCACCGCGCTCAGAAGGGAGCCGACGATGGCACCCACCGTATTGGCGGCGTAGACGCGGCCGACGAGGCGGCCGGGATCCTGGCCCTTCGCAGCCACAGCCGCGAGCGCGAGCGGGAAGCTAGCCCCCCACAGGGCCGCAGCCGGGAACGCGGTGAGCACGGCGCGGAAGAAGTCGAACTGGAAGTTGAACCAGGGCGTGGCGATGGACGGGTTCACCGGCCAGTTCGGGAGCGCGCCGAGGAGTACGTAGGCCGCCCACGCGAGGCCGGCAACGACGAGGAGCTGCGCCCAACCGAGGGCTCGGCGGGGATCGGCCACGTAGCGTGCGAGCACGGACCCGACCCCGCTCCCGATCCCGATGCCGAAGAGGAACGAGGCGAGGATGAGGGAGAACGTGTACGTGGTGCCACCGAAGTTGAGCGCCATCAGGCGTGTCCACACGACCTCGGCACCGAGCGCGGTCGCGCCCGAGACGCCGATCGCCACCAGCACGAGGCCCGACCCGGGTGCCATCGTGATCGGCTCCTCGGGCGCCTTCGCGTGGCTGCGCTCGTATGCGGTGAAGCCGGCCAGCGCGAGGCCGGCCAAGGCCACGGCGAGGTTGAGGCCGACGGCCACGTAGGTGGCGACGGCAACGTCGTGGAGGCGCAGCAGATAGAACCCGGCGAGCAGACAGCCGAGCACCGCGCCGAAGGTGTTGCCGCCGTAAAAGAATCCGAGCCACGAAACGCCCTTCGGCGTCGTCTCCACCCAGCGTGCGATCGCCGGGAGCGTCGCGCCCATCATGATCGTCGGGGGCAACAGGAAGATCGCGCAGAAGACGGCCCGCACCGCGATGCCCAACATGCCCGGGCCGCCGAGCGACGTGTACAGCCCTCCCACGTGCGGGAGGAGCCAGAGCACCAGCAGCCCAAACGCGCCGATCCCGACCTCGAGCAGCGCGTACACCTTGAGCGGGTGGTGCCGGGGCGAGACCACGCGCGCGAGTCCGATGCTCCCGATGCACATGCCGCCCATGAAGGTCGCGAGCAGCACGCCCAGCGAGATGGCCGAGGAGCCGACGATCAGCGAGAGGAGCTGAAACCACACGATCTCGTAGACGAGCGCCGCGCAGCCGCTCCCGACGAAGAGCACGACCAAAAGCGGCAGGAAGCGGGCCGAAGGTGTGGCGACGGCGGCTCTCGCGGTGGCTTTGGAGGTCATGACGCCGGGGTCTGGAGGGAAGCTCTCGGCACACGACACCGTCGGCATCCGTAGGGTTGAGGGCGCGGGTGGACATATTCCCACGCGGAGGCTTCAATTGAGCCTGCACCCGGTCCCGGCGCGAGAGGCCGCGATGAACGAGATCGTCGAATATCTTCTGGCGAACCCCGTCTTCCTGGCACCGCTGCTCCTCATGGCAGCGATGCTGCTATTCGCCGCGCTGAAGAAGCTCCTCAAGATGGCGGCGATCGTCGCGATCGCCGGTGTGCTCTACGTGCTCCTCGTGGAGTACTTCGGAGGCGGCCTCTAGCCCGGGTCGCGCAGCAGGGCGCTCGACCGGGGGATCAGCGGCCTCAGAACGGCAGCAGGCGTTGGATGTTGAAGCCGAACATCCACTCGTCCGGCTCGAACCGGGCCGGCGTGCCCGCCAGAAACTGGGTCGAGTTGAGTCGATACTGGTTCCCGACGAGTAGCTTGAAGAAGTGCCCACGCGTCTCGATCTCGAAGCCGAACAGGCCCGCGTCGTTCTCGAACTCGGGGCGCCCCTCGCTGATCAGCCACTCGACCAGGAAGCTGATCGACCCGTTCAGACGCAGCTGCCCGTGCAGCCCAACCGCGAGGGCGTTGTCCGCCTCGAAGTCTCTTAGGCGCGGGTTGCGCAGGTAGGTCGGCACGACGCCGACGGCCAACCGGTCGCCGACGGCGGCGTTCACGATGAGCTGCGCGTAGAGCTGCGCTTCGTTGTCCTCGGCCCCCTCGACCTCGAACACCTGCGTGTTCCACGCCACGCCTCCCATGGCGGCGACCTTCACCGGAAGGTCGTTCCCTCCCGACCAGAGGCCGACCTTGGCGGCCAGCTCGAGGTTGTCCTCGAGGTTGCTCCGCTGGAGCGTGAGCGCGACCCGGTCCGACGGGGAGTAGGTGAGCCCGAGACGGTTCCCGACCGGACCGTCGAGCCCCCAAAGGTCCTGCGCCCCGTTCGAGATCGGCGTGCCGAACCGGTGGGAGATCTCGAACAGCCAAGAGCCCTGTGGGTAGATCTCGGCGGTCGGCAGGTTCGCTGCCTGCGTCGAGTGGAAGACGTCCTGGGCGGAGAGCGGGAGAACGCCCCAGGCGCAGAGCGCCAGGGCCGCGCTTGCGGCACGTCGCATGTTGATCGGTTCCTTTGGCGGATGTCGCGCTGAGGGCCCGGCCGCCGGGCCCACCCGGGCCCGGCGGCGGTTCGTTCGCGGTGCTTCCTTACTGCACCTGGACGGTGCCGTCCATGCCCGCGTGGATCGTGCAGCGGTAGCTGTACGTCCCGGCCGTGGTCGGCATCGCGGTCGCGTAGGTGCCGCTCGACTGAGTGTTCGAGCTGTTGATGGCGCTCGACGCGAACGTAACGTTGTGCGGGTTGTTCGTGTTGGTCCACGTCCACGTGACCGTCGCGCCAGCGGAGACCTGGATCGCGACCGGCTCGAACGAGTTGTCGCGTACGGTGACCGACGTCGTCGCCACCGGTCCGCCACCCCCGCCTCCGCCGCCGCCGCCACCACCACCGCTACCGGTCGGGTCGCTGCCGCATCCGGTGAGCGCCACCGCCAGCGCGGTGAACACCGAGTAGGCCCCTCGTCTGACTTGGGAACAGTCCATCAGCTCCTCCTTACGTTGGGTGGGCGAACTGCCTGCTTGATGATTATCTCAAGCTTGATCGAAAGTATCGGACGGGAGGGTGCCCTGCCACCCTTTGCTCCCCAACCGCCCGGGAGCCGGAGAAGATCCCGACCGCCCCGTGGGGGCGGCCTACCCCTCCGGCACGAATCGGTAGCACCACGCCTCCCCCTCCAGCACCCGCTCGCCGTCCGACCGCTCGACGCTCACACGCAGTCGGCAAACGGGCTTGCTCTCGTGCACGCTCAGCACCTCGGCGTGCCCCGTGATCTCGTCGCCGATGAAGACCGGGGCGGTGAACTTCCAGTCCTGACTCAAGAATACGGTCCCCGGCCCGGGCATGTCTTCGGCCACGAGCGCGTGCAAGATCCCGGTGGTGATGCCCCCCTGTGCGACCAGGCGCCCGAACCGCGTGCGGGCCACGAACGCCTCGTCGAAGTGGAGGGGGTTCCGGTCCCCTGACAGCTCGGCGTACAGGCGGACGTGCTCCTCGGTCACGGTCATGCTGCGCGACGCCCGTTGGCCTACCTCGAGATCCAGCTTCACACGCCCCTCCTGGCTCTGAGGATCCCTCCGCGCCCGGACGCTTGCCCGGCCGGAACGGCTCGGGGCATCTTCGCGGTCCGCCCAGCCCCGCACCACCGGACGCGAGTGAGGAACGTGACATGGAGCCATGCCTCAAGTCGTACAACCCGGCCACCGGCGAGGTCGTCGGCGAGGTACCGGTCACGCCCGTCGGCGAGATCCCCGCGCTCGTCGCGAGGGCGCGCGCCGCGCAGCCCGCGTGGGACGAGCTGGGACTCGATGGGCGGGCCGAGCTCCTGAAGAGGACCGCCGCGCTCTTCACGGAGCGCGTGCAGAAGCACGGAGAGCTCATCACGACCGAGATGGGAAAGCCGATCAAGGAGGGGGTTTTCGAGGCCAAGTCGCTCGCGTGGGGCCTGGAGCGGGAGCTCGACGAGATCGTCGAGGCGCTCGAGCCCGAGGTGATCGAGGACGGTCGCGCGAGGTCCACCGTGTACCACGACCCGCTCGGCGTCGTGGGTGCGATCACCCCGTGGAACTTCCCCATGTCGATGCCGAGCTGGATGCTCGTACCGGCGCTCGCGGCCGGAAATACGGTCGTGTTCAAGCCCTCCGAGGAGACACCGCTGTGCGGCCAGGCGTACGCGGACGTACTCAACGAGGTGCTCCCGGCCGACGTCCTCATCGTCGTCCACGGTGCCGACGATCAGGGGAAGGCGATCGTCGCTTCCGACGTGGACATGATCGCGTTCACCGGCTCACGCGAGGCCGGCAAGCACATCCTCCGCGAGGCGAGCGGCACGCTGAAGCGTGTCGTCCTCGAGCTGGGTGGCAAGGACCCACTCATCGTGCTCGACGATGCGAACGTGGAGGAGGCCGCGAAGTTCGCCGCTACGAACTCGTTCCGGAACGCGGGTCAGGTCTGCATCTCGACCGAGCGCATCTTCGTGCTCGAGTCGGTGGCCGACGACTTCGAGAAGGCCCTCGCCGGGATCGCGTCAGCCATGCGCGTAGGCCCCGGAATCGAAGGGCCAGACGTAGGCCCCATGGTCAACGCTCAGCAGCGAGACCACGTCCTCAAACAGCTGGAATCCGCCGTGGCATCGGGGGCCAAGGTGCTCGCTGGTGGGAACGGACATCGCGACAACTACGTCACGCCGACCGTGCTCACCGACGTGGCCGACGACATGGACATCGCCCGTGAGGAGACGTTCGGGCCTGTCGCATGCGTCACGCGCGTGAAGACGGTAGAGGAGGCGATCCGACGAGCGAACGACACCGAGTACGGGCTCGGGGCGGTGGTCTTCGGCGGGGACGAAGAGCGAGCGGCCGCCGTAGCGCGTAAGCTGACGGCCGGCATGATTGGCGTGAATCGTACCGTGGGCGGCGCGGCGGGCACGCCGTGGGTGGGAGCGCGCCAGAGCGGCTTCGGCTACCACAAGTCGAAGGACGGGCACCGACAGTTCACGCAGACGCGTGTGGTCACGCGCGGTTA
>JBFGFY010000062.1:0-16882 GCA_041579355.1 Longimicrobiales bacterium
CGGCGTCGACCAGGAAGAGCGCCGGCACGCTGGGCGGATCGAACGCATGCGACGCCTCGAGGCCGTCGTCGAGGAGCACCGGGAACGTGATCTCGTAGCGCTCGACGAGCGCGCGGGTCTCCTCCGCGGAGTCCTGTGAGATCAGGACGACACGATCGGCGTCTTCCCCCAGCGCCCCAGCGAGCCGGTTCAGGTACGGTAGCGTGAGGCGGCAGGTCGGGCAGTCGGTCTCGACGAACACGAGCAGCTGAGGCAGGCGCCCCTCGGGCGGGCTCCAGGGCGCGTCGTCGAGGGTGCGAAGGCTCAAGTCCGGGGCCGGGTCGTCGTGGCTCAGCATGGTGTCGAAGCTACGCGAAGCCGGAGCCCGCCCACCACAGGGCCCACGCAAATGACTGTGCAAACGGCCCGGCGGCGGACGTCGCATGAGGTATCGGGCACGCCCCTCGAGCGGGTGTGCCCCGAAACGGAGGGAGCATGTCCACGATACGAACGGCGCGCCGCGTCACGATCACGGTCTGCATCGCCAGTGCGATCCTCGGTTGCATTCCGGATCGCGCCGACGGCCCTTCGGAGCTCGGCTTCCCACTCGTGTACGTACACGACGACTGCGCGCCATGGGACGGCGCGGCGTTGAGCCTCGTTTTGGCTCACGAACCGGTCACGCACCGCTTCGATGTCCCCTATCCGAGCCTCGCCGTCACCTCCTACCGGCCGCCGTCGCCTCCGGCAGGCGGATCGTTCGAGTGGAGAGGCGAGGCGCCCGATGTGGGACACGCGAGGTGGTGCGACGAGCCGGGGGAATGCACGGCACCCGTGCTCGTCTCAGTCCACTTCGACCGGTACCAGCGCTCGCCGGATCGGCTCACCGGCCGCCTCCGCATCGAGCTCGAAGACGGGAGCGTCACCGCCGGTCGGTTCGAGGCGGAACGTCTGCCCTTCCGGGGCCTTTGCGGCTGACGACCTACCTCAGCGCCGCACCACGACCCTGACGTTCTGGTAGCTGAAGCGGGCCCCGTCGCCCGCCACCGCCCGCAGCACATACTCCCCGGGCTCGGAGAACGTCACCGACGACACCCATCTGCGGTCCGCCGGAGGCTCGGGGAGGATGTAGGGCGGCGACCAGGGCGAGTTCGCGTACATGCGCGAGTCCATCCACGTCTTCATTTGCGTCGGTCGGAACGTCACGTGATCCGCCGGCCCACGATACACCATCCACGAGAGCCGGAGGCCGGGAATGCTCCGCACCACCGAGCCCGAGGGTGGATCGTAGAGGTCCTCCACCGAGCGGGGCCGTGCGCGCTGCCGGGCCGGCGGGTAGTCGTCCGGATCGTCCGCATGCGCGACCAGTTGAAGCGGCTCGCCCACGCGCACGGTGCGCTCGGCCGGCCCTTCTACGCGGAGCGTCGGCGGGACGTTCGTGCGCAGGTCCTGGTGCGTGCTCCCGAAGTTGCCGCCGATGTCGGTCGACATCGCCTGCCCGTCGATCGCGTAGTTCGGCGAGAGCGAGGCGTAGACGCGCTGCGTCTTCCCGTTAGCTCGGATCGTCCAGACCATCTGACGCTGCTCCGGACCGCCGAACGCCTCCGGCTCGGGCACGGGGATCGTGAAGAGGAAGGGGTTGCGGCGCGGGAAGAAGTGCGTCGGCTGTCCCTGGTCCGCCGTCGCGGGATCGAACGGGGCGACGAACGACTCGTTCGGATTCAGGCCGGGATGGTCGGCGAAATCGACGATCGTGAAGTAGTTGTCCGGCCCGACGGGGAGATCGAACTCCTGCTCCCAGTTCTCGTTGAAGTAACCGAACCAGAGCAGGACGGAGCCGTCCTCTTGCTGCTCCCACCCGTCGAACGCCGGGAAGAGCGTCTGCCCTTGCAGGTACATCGTCTGAGCGGCGGCGGGTGCCGACAGGACGAGCAGCGCGGACGCGGCGCAGAGCGCCGAGCGCCGCACTCGACCCGCCGACGCCTGCCCGCCGAGCGAGAGGCGCCGAGCTCTCATCGGTCCAGGTCGCCGTCGGTGACCGCCCTCGGGTCGAGCTCCTCCTCGACGAATGCCCAGCAGAGAGGGCACCCGACGTCGAAGTCGTTCCTGTCCTTCATCCCGGCCCGTCGCTCCGCCATCTCGGCCTGGAACTCCTCCTCGGTCAGACGGACGACCCAGCCGAGCTCGAGGAACATGTTCGCGACCGACCGCCGGCCGCTTCCCTGCCAGTTCCGGTTGTCGGCCATGTTCTGGTTCTCGTCGGTCGTGTCGAGGAAGCCGACATAGCGGACCACCGTGCCCTTCGGCAGGAGCGGCTCATGACCGGGGGCGTACAGGTACTGCTTCACCCAGTTGTGGTCGTAGCCCACGCAGTTGATCGTGTGCACGACCGGCCCCCAGATCGCCTCGAGACACGAGCGGGCACCGGGTGCGTGCAGGTGCGGCTCCCAGGCGTAGAGCTTCGTGTGCTGGTCGAGCACGGTGTACGTCTCGAAGCGCTGGTTCGCCTCACCCGGCCGTGAGTAGACGTCGATGTCGTTGCCCATCGCGACGCTGCCCTGGCGGCGGTACTTCGGCTTGTAGTCCCGCGGGTGGAAGTAGAAGCCGAACTCGAGATGGGCGGTCGTCTCCCGCACCTGGTTCGGCCGCATGTGCCCGTTGTGCATGTGGATCACGGAGCTCGCGGGCAGCGGATAGCCCACTTCCTGCGGGAAGATGTCGGAGTTCCTGCCGACCTCGTGGATCGGATAGCTGATGCGATCGTCCGTCATCTCACCGGTCTCGTCGACCACCCGGACCGCGTAGTTCATGTGGTGGAAGACGAAGCGGCCACCTACGGTGCTCGCGAGCGCGGGGTCGTCGAACGACAGGTCGCTGACCTCCCGCACCTGCACGGCGCGCACGTAGCGGTCCTCGGTCAGTCCGGTGTGGAGCACACCGAAGTCGCCCCACTGGTCGGGGCCGGTCTTGGGCATCGTGACCGGGTCCATGCGGACGATGAGATCCGGCGGCCCGAGCTCCCAGGGGACCGCGCCGGAGTATTCCTCGGAGGATTCCGCGTGCTCCGCGCGCGCGGCGACAACCCACGGCGGTGTGTCGGAGGCGCTTCCTTCAGGCGAGCCGTTGTCGACCCAGGCCTGGATCTTGGCGAGCTCCTCGTCCGTGAGGTACTCGGAGTCCCGGAACTCCTGGATGCCGATGTTGCGCTCGACGAAGAAGGGCGGCATCGCACCCCGGCGGTCGCGGATCGCGGTCCGCTCCTTGATGCGCGGGGCCCAGCGGCGAACCTCCTGATAGGTCGTGAGCGCCATCGGCGCCATGCCGCGCGTCGTGTGGCACTTCACGCAGTTCTCGAAGAGAATCGGCGCAATGTCCCGGTGGTACGTCACCGCCGCCGGGTCGATCCCGAAGTCGCGGGCGTCGTACACGTACGGCGCCGAGTTGGCGAGGCTGCCGTCGCGAACGGGGATCACTGTCTGCCCGCTCGAGGGCGGAGCCAAAGCCGCGCCCAGGACCGCGATCGAAAGGAAGGTCGAGAGCGCCCGAGACCACAACCGAGGCGAGAGGTTCATCGCCACTGTCCTCCTGCGTGAGAGCCTCGCTCGCGGGACCCACCACCCCGTCTTCCACTCTGCCGCTGCGGCCCCGCGGTCGGAGCGCCCGGATCCTACCCCGGAGCGCTCCGCTCCATCGCCAGCATGTTGTGGCGTGGGGACCCGGCGGGCAAGCGGGACCTGGCCCGGACGCCCGCGCCGTCTAACGTCCTTCCTTCGCTCGCTCCAGATAGGCCGACGTGTTGGGGTTCACGCGGATGAGCTCCCCGGTCTGGATGAAATCCGGCACATGCACGGTCGCGCCGTTCGAGAGCTTCGCGGGCTTGGTGGAGGCCGTTTTGGTCGCGGTCTTCATCACAGGGGCGGTCTCGACCACCTCGAAGACGAGGGCGTTCGGCAGCTCGACTCCGATCGGCGCCCCCTCGTAGAACTCCGCGAGGACCTTGATGCCGTCGGTCATCCACTGGGCGTACTCCCCGAGTGCCTCCTCGTCCAGCTCGTGCTGCTCGTACGTCCCGGTGTTCATGAAGTGGTAGTTGTGCCCGTCGTGGTACAGGAACTGGAGCTCGTGCGTCTCGAGTTGTGCCTGCTCGACGGTGTCGCTCGCCCGGAAGCGGTGCTCGACCGTGGTGCCCGACTTGAGCTTGCGGAGCTTGGCGTGCACCATCGCGCGCAGGTTCCCGGGCGTGTGGTGGTGGAAGTCGATGACCCGGCAAGGCTCGTCGTGGAAGACGATGGCCATGCCGCGGCGGAGGTTCGTGGCTGCGATGGACATGCGGCGGGAGGTGAGTCGTTCGGCGGGCCCGGGAGTCGGGCGTGCTCGCGCGGCGACAAATCTAGAATCGGGCGGCCCCGGACGGGATGGAGGGCGGCGCCCCTCGGCTCCGGCCGGGAGCGTGCCTTGCCCCGACTACGCCCGTCGCGCCCGCCTCCGGGCCTTCGGGGGCGGGACGACGGGCCCCTGGGCCTGCACCAGTGCCTCCAGCTCCGCCGAGGGCATGGCGGGGGCGAAGAGATGGCCCTGCACCTCGTCGCACGCCAGCTCCAGGAGGCGCTCTCGCTGGCGCTCCGTCTCCACGCCCTCAGCCACCGATTCGAGCCCCATCGCCTCGCACATCATGATCACCGCCCCGGTGATCGAGAGCGCCTGGTCGTTCGTTCCGAGATCATGGATGAACGACCGGTCGATCTTCACGGCGTCGAGGGGCAGCTGCCGCACGTAGCTCAGGGAGGAGTAGCCGGTCCCGAAGTCGTCGAGCGCGATGCGGAAGCCGTGATCCGAGAGCTGCAACAGGATGTCGAGCGCCTCCTCCGGATTGCGAATGACCGCGCTCTCCGTCACCTCGAACTCGAGGGCGTGGGGGTCGATCTCGGTCGTGATGTCGAGCACGCGCTCCACCAGCCCGGGCAGGAGCTGCTGCGGCGACACGTTCACGGAAACCCGAAAGTCCGTGAGGCCGAGCGACTGCCAGCGGAGCAGATCCCGCACGGCGGCGCGCAGACACCAGTCTCCGAGAACCTGGACCAGCCCAACGTCCTCGGCGATCGGGACGAACTCTGCCGGGGAGATGGCACCGAGCTCCTCGTGCGTCCAGCGGAGGAGGGCTTCCACGGCCACGATCTCACCCGACTCGGGCCGCACGCGGGGCTGGTAGTGTAGCTCGAGCTCGTCGTGCTCGATCGCACGGCGGAGAAGGCTCGCAACGCGCAGACGGCGGGTCTCGCGCTGGTGCATCGATTCGTCGTAGAAGTGATACGGATCAGGGATCGCCCGGCTCGTCTGGAGCGCCGACCTCCCGTACCTGAGCAGAGCGTCCACCGTGGCCGCGTCGTCCGGATAGACGCTGATCCCGATCGATGCGGCCACGACGATCTCGTGCTCGTCGATCCGGTACGGCTCCTCGATCGCCGCCGCGATGGACTCGGCCAGCGCCGCCGCCTCGTCGCGGTTCATCACGGTATCGACCGCGGCGAACTCGTCGTTTCCGAAGCGGACGGCCGAATACGAGTCCGGGTCTCGCCTCCGCCGCCGGTCGTGGTGCCTCGGCACACCGAGCACGGCGATCAAGCGGCGCGCCACCTCGGAGAGCAGCTCGTCGCCGACCCGGTGGCCCATGGTGCCCTCTATGCTGGCGAACCCCTCGAGGCCGATCAGGAGCACCGCGACCACGGCCTCGTCGCGCTCCGCCTGCTTCAGCTGCAGCGCCAGGCGCTCGATGAGGTACTGACGGTTGCCGAGACCCGTCACGGAGTCGTGCAGCGAGAGGTACTGGATCTGGCGCTGGGAATTCCATCGCTCCGTGACGTCCTGGGCGGAGGCCTCGACCCGGCCGGACTCGGCACCCCCACGGCGGTGCTGCCCTCGGAGGTGCAGGATCCGGTCGCGGCCCTTACGAAGCGGCACCCGCACGTCGGCTCGGAAGGCACCGTGCGGTGAGCGTACCCGCTCGATGCCCGCCGAAAGCTTGTCGCGGTCCTCGGTGTGCACCTTCTCGACGAGATCGTGGACGCGTAGCTCCCCCTGATGTTCGAGCTCGAAGAGCCGCCGGAAGTCGGTCCCGCCCTCGACCGCGTCCGTGGTCAGGTCGAACGACCAGTTGCTGAACCGTGCCAGGCGCTGGGCACGCGCGAGGCGGGTCTCGCTCTCCCGCAGCCGAGCCAGCATGTCCTGGAACGCCCGCCCCAGATCGCCGAGCTCGTCCGGGCGGTGGACGTCGAAGGACGCGTCGAGCGATTGTCCGCTCACGCTGTCCGCGGCACGCTTCATCACCCGGATCGGCCGCGTGAAGTTGTGCGCGAGGAAGACGCCGGCCAGGACAGCCAGGAGGAGCGCCCCCGCGCCCGCGAGCACGAGGTTCCGCCTGGCTCGAGCGATCGCCTGCTGCTCCGTCTGGTACGTGGTCGAGACCTGGACGCTCGCCTCCGGGAGCTCGCGTGCCGACGCCACGAGCGTGTCGGCCGAAGTGGCCTCACCCCCGACCCGGACGCTGGCGCCGACCACCTGGGACCAAGCGTCGAGGACCCCGGACCCCACGGGCTCCACGGCCAACAGGTGCCCCACCAGCCGTTCGCCGGTGCGCAGCGGAACGACGACCGCGGCATGCAGCTCACCATCGGCGACCAGGTACACGGGAGAGCCGGCCAGGACCCGCTCGGCCGCGAGCGTCTCCAGGTCTGCGTCGCCGGCGACCGCTACCCGCTGGCGCTCGGGCGACTGGAACGCGATGGCTCCGGCACCGAGGCGGTCGACGAGACCCTGTGCATAGTAGGTGAGCGTGGGGCGGTCGCCGACCTCGAGGTTCGCGCGAAACTCGGGCGTGGTGCTGATGGCCACGTACCTATCGAGGACACGGGCCAGGTGGTCGTCCATGAGGCGGTCCGCGGCGTCGGCCGCCCGGGCCAGTCGTTCGGTAGCCGCCGCACGCAGGTCGGCGCTGAGCGTGCGATCCTGGATGACGAGGGCCAGGACCGCCGAGAAGGCCGCGATCCCACCCATGAGAAGGATCAACTGCGCGAAGACGCCGAACCGCAGTCTCGTGGAGCTCACCGGCCGATGAGATCCGGATCGAGCCAGATCGTCTCGACGGTCGGTCGACCGTCCACGACTTCGACGGTGCGGACCGGACCCTCGAGTCGCGGACTCCAGATCGACAGCCGATACGTGCCGTCCGGCACCGGGCCCAGATAGTAACGTCCGTCCACGTCGACCACGGCCGAAAAGACGTCGGAGGTCACCAGGACGCTGAAGCTCTCATCGGAGTGGAGCGAGCAGAAGAACCGCACCTCGCCGGTGCGGTCGATGCGAAGCGGCTGCGAAGCGCTGGTGGGGCTGAGCGGGATCTGCACCTCCTGCCCGAGGTGCGCCGAGAAGAGGCGGTGATTGACGGAGCCCTGGTTCACGAAGACGACGAAGTCCCCTCCGGCAATGGCCGTGAAGCTCGGATCGAAGCGGTCACCGCCGGACGTGATCTGGAACAGCTGCGTGGGTCGACTGCGCTCCGCTCGGGGCTCGAGCGGCTCGAGCATGACGACCACCGGACCGATCGCCGTGTCGGCCGACCGCCCCTCCAGGAACCGGAGCGAGCCGGTGACGGCTCCGGTAGGTGGGGCCGGAGGGGCCGACGAAAAGAGCGCACACGACGCCAGCAAGAAGCTGCCAGCGACCGCCGCACCACACGTCCACGGTGGCCGGCGCGCTTTCCTCGCGTCGCCCCGTGGCGGGATTCTCGACGTCACCCCCGAAGAGTGCCCTCGACCCGTGCCGAGGAGCAAGCATCTCGCGCCGGGCTTCCAGTCGGCCGCCGGGGGGTTTACGCTCCGGATTCCAACCATGACGACCGATATCCACGCCTCGACGGCACCCACGAGCCCACCTGTGGCCGAGCTGCTCCCCCTGTTCGAGCGCGGCCGTGTCGTGGCGCTCGCGGGCGCCGGTTGCAGCACCGAGTCGGGCATCCCGGACTACCGCGGGCCCGCCGGCACTCTGCGCAGGCGCCAGCCCATGCAGTTCAAGGAGTTCGTCGGCAGCCCCGAGGGCCGCGCCCGCTACTGGAGCCGCAGCGCGGTCGGGTGGCCCCGCTTCTCCGCCGCGACTCCGAACGACGCCCATCGCGCGCTGGCGAGCCTCGAGGAAGCGGGCACGCTCGCGGGTGTGATCACCCAGAACGTGGACGGCCTGCACCAGGCGGCCGGGAGCCGTGAGGTCGTGGAGCTGCACGGCTCGCTGTCACGCGTTCGGTGCTTGGACTGCGGCAGCACCAGCTGCCGCCAGGCCCTTCAGGAGCGGCTGGTCGCTCTCAACGCCGGCTGGCTCGAGGGGGCGCCCCTCGCCGGAGCCGAGAGCGCCCCGGACGGTGACGCGGAGCTCCGCTCCGAGGACCTATCCGCGTTCTGCGTACCGGATTGTGCCGCCTGCGGTGGTGTGCTCAAGCCGGATGTGGTCTTCTTCGGCGAAAACGTGCCGAAGCCCCAGGTGGAGGCCTCGTGGCGACTGCTGGACGGTGCCGAGCTCCTGCTGGTCGTCGGCTCCTCGCTCACCGTCTTCTCGGGACGCCGATTCGTCTATGGAGCGAAGAAAGCGGGCATCCCGGTCGCGATCGTGAACCTCGGCCCTACCCGCGCGGACGACCTCGCGGACGCGAAGGTGGAGGCGCGACTGGGGACGGTGCTACCCGAGCTGGTGCGGGCGCTCGACGGCACCGCACCGGTGGCACGTCAGCGACGGCCGCCGAAGACGTAGGACACGTTCACGAGCGGGACGCAGCAGCCGACATCACCGTCTCCGGCGGCGCCCCCCACACCCACGTCGGCCGAGAGGCGCTCCCCGAGGAAGCGAACCCCGGCGCTGAAGACCGCACCGGTCTCGCCGGGCAAGAAGTAATTCTCGGTCAGCAGCTTGATGCGGCGGCTGGTCCGAAGCTCGCCTCCGATCATCGCCACAGGTTGGCTCTGGAAGTCGCTCCCCGCGTACCCGAAGCCCAGGCCGAGCGTGACCGCGTTGTCGCGGGTGCCGAGCGTCGCAACCCCGTACGCGATGCCGACGTCGGTGTCGTCGAAGTCCTCGTTGAGGACGAAGTGCAGCGTGCCCACGGAGAACGCGGCTCGCTCCGTGCGGAAGAGCTGGAGCTTCGGGGCCACGTAGAATGGCTGGACCTCGCCCAGGAGGAGCGGCGCTCCCCCACCGATGGTGAACCAGTCGGTGACGCCGACGGCGACGAACGGCAGCACGATGAGGTACGTGCCTATGTAGGCCCTACCCTGCTCGAGCGCCCGGCCCGTGGACGTGAAGAACAGCCGTGAGACGTTGGGGTCCTCGGTCCAGAACTCACCGTTGACGACGGTCCCCTCGGCCCGGACCAGCTCGGCGATCTGCATCCGGGCGACCTCGACGCGGCTCCCACCCGTGGTCGTCAGCACGACCGCGTCGCCCTGCACGGATGTGATGCGCGCAAAGAGCCTGGAGCCGTCCTGCAGGCGGATCTCGTAAACCTCCTCGCCCGGGACGAGCCGCCCGGCGTCGACCTGCGCGGCGAGGCCGTTCCCCCACCAGCCCAGGGCGAGCACGAGGGCGAGCAGGCGGAGGATCCGAAGGGGGTGAGATTCGACGCGGCGCACGGGCTCTTCCTTTCGACAGGTCTCGACTACGGCGAAAAGATCGCGGCGTAGGGCGGCTCGGTCACTACGTCGTCCGACGTACCGCGTGCGGCAGGCCAGCTTGCCCCGCACGAGTCGCCGTCGGAGGATGTCGGGTCGATCGAGCACGGGACGGAGATGCGCGTGAGTCGACGGTGCCATGAAAAGGATGCCGCGGTAGGAAGCCGCGCGCTGCTGCTCCTCGCCACGCTCGCGCTCGCATGCGGCGGGCCCGACGGAGCACCCTCGGCGGCGGGGGACGTCCGGGTCGTGGTCGTGACCCACGGCCAGTCGGCGGACCCCTTCTGGTCCGTCGTGGCGAACGGCGCGCGCGCCGCCGGGCGCGAGCTCGGCGTGCGGGTCGAATACCAGGCCCCGGGCAGCTTCGACCTGGTCGCCATGAGTGACCTCATCGAGGCCGCGGTGGCGTCGAGGCCGAGCGGACTCGTCGTCTCGATCCCCGACGGCGATGCGCTCGGCCCTGCGATCCGAGGCGCTGTGCAGGCTGGAGTGCCCGTCGTCTCGATCAACTCGGGCGACGACGTCTACCAGCGGCTCGGGGTGCTCCAGCACGTGGGGCAGCCCGAGTACGGTGCGGGTTTCGCAGCCGGCGAGCGGCTCGCACGGGCCGGCGTGTCGCGCGGCCTTTGCGTCAACCACGAGGTCGGGAACCTCGCGCTCGACGCGAGGTGCGCCGGCCTCCGCGACGCGCTCCGCGCCGTTGGAGGCTCGACCCTCGTGTTGGCCGTCGACCTCGCCGACCCGGAGGACACGCAACAGCGGGTGCTCGGGGCGCTGACGGCGGACCGGACGCTCGACGGGATGCTGACGCTGGGGCCACCGGGTGCGCTGCCGGCGCTCGCGGCCTTGGACGCTTCGGGGAGGTCGGACGAGGTCGTGTTCGGCGTCTTCGACCTCTCGCCCGAGGTCCTGCGCGCGGTGCGCGACGGGCGCGTTCTCTTCGCGGTCGATCAGCAGCAGTACCTGCAGGGGTACCTGGGCGTGCTCGTGCTCGTGAAGTATCTCGAGCTCGGCGTCTTGCCCGGCGGGGGCGCGACGATTCCGACGGGGCCCGCGTTCGTCACCGCGGAGACCGCGGCCCGCGTCATCGACCTGTCGGCCCGGGGTCTCCGCTGACGGACGGCGGCTGGGGGCGCTTCGTGAGGCGCGCGCTCTCGCGGCCGGAGCTGGGAGCGGTCGCGGGCGCCGTGCTCGTCTGGGCCTTCTTCGCGGTCGCCGCCGGGGAGCCCTTCCGGAGCCAGCTCGGGACCGCCGCCTACCTGAACGCGGCCGCCCCTCTCGGCATCCTCGCCGTCGCGGTCGCGCTGCTCATGATCGGCGGCGAGTTCGACCTCTCCGTGGGCTCGATCATCGGCGCCGCGAGCATGTCGCTCGCGCTCCTCACGTCCCATTTCGGTTGGCCTTTCTGGCCGGCCGCGGCCGCCACGCTCGCGTTGAGCCTCGCGATCGGCCTCGCCAACGGGCTCCTCGTCGTCCGCACCGGAGTACCGTCGTTCCTGGTCACGCTGGCGATGCTCTTCGTGATCCGCGGCTCGACAATCGGTGTCACACGCCAGCTCACCGGGCGCACGCAGCTCGGGGGGGTCGACCAGGCCCCGGGCTTCGAGCTCGCCGGCACCCTCTTTGCGGGCACGCCCCTGGGTCCTTTCCGCGCCTCGATCGTCTGGTGGCTCGCGCTCGCCGCGGTGGCGACGTGGGTCCTGCTCCGCACGCCCTGGGGCAACTGGATCTTCGCCTCGGGAGGGGGACCCCATGCGGCCCGCGGCATGGGCGTGCCGGTCGAGCGCGTGAAGGTCGCCCTCTTCATGACCACCGCCGCGGCGGCGTGTCTGGTGGCCATCGTGCAGACCGTGCAGTTCACGGGGGCGGACACGCTGCGCGGCGAGCTCCAGGAGTTCCGAGCGATCGTCGCCGTGGTGATCGGCGGCACGTTGCTGACCGGTGGCTACGGCTCGGCGGTCGGAGCCGTGCTCGGCGCGTTGATCTACGGGATGGTGCAGCAGGGGATCGTCATGACCGGCGTCGACGCCGACTGGTTCCAGGTCTTCCTGGGCGCGATGCTCATCGTGGCCGTGATCTTCAACGGCTACGTGCAGCGTCGGGCGAGCGAGGCCGGGTGAGCGCCGCGATGCCCCCCGCGATCGCCGTCTCGGACGTCGGCAAGCGGTATGGGAGTGTGGTCGCGCTCGAGGGCGTGACGGTGTCCGTGCACGCCGGCACCGTCACCTGCCTGCTGGGCGACAACGGCGCCGGCAAGTCGACGCTGGTGAAGGTCCTCTCCGGGGTCGAGCAGCCCACGTCCGGCCGGTACGAGATCGACGGCGAAGGCGTGCGGCTCGGCTCGCCGCTCGAGGCCCGGGCGCACGGCATCGCGACGGTCTATCAGGACTTGGCCGTGATCCCACTGATGAGCGTGTGGCGGAATTTCTTCCTCGGCTCCGAGCCCACCCGCGGATGGGGCCCCCTGCGTCGCATCGACGTGGATCGGTGTGCCCAGGTCGCGCGAGAGGAGCTCGAAAGGGCCGGCATCGACGTGCGCGACCCTTCGCGACCCATGGCCAGCTTGTCGGGCGGCGAGCGGCAAGCCGTCGCGGTGGCGCGCGCCCTCTACTTCGGAGCCAAGGTGTTGATCCTCGACGAGCCGACCGCCGCCCTCGGCGTACGGCAGTCCGGCATCCTCCTCGAGGCCGTCGAGCGCGCCAAGCGACGAGGCGTCGCCGTCGTGTTCGTCACGCACAACCCGCTTCAGGCACACCCGGTCGGCGACCGTTTCGTCGTGCTGCAGCGCGGGAGGGTGGTCGCCGACGCGGCGAAGGACGAGGTTTCCGTGGAGCGGCTCACGAGGTGGATGGCCGGGGCCGCGGGCCCGTGAGATCCCGACCATGCACGCACGATTGCTCCTCCTCACTGTCGCCTGCCTCGCTGGGCACTCGCTGTCGGCCGCCCCGCAGGTGAGCGCCCAGCGGCCGTCCCTACGGATGCCGGTGAGCTTCGCCGAGGTGCAGGCGCTCCCCCGCCGCGCCCCCGACGTCGAGCTGCGCTACGGAAACGCGCCGAGCCAGCGCATCCTGCTCTGGCACGCCGCCGGCACGTCCCGCCCGGCCCCGATCGTCGCGCTCCTCCACGGGGGGTGCTGGCTCGCCGAGTACTCGGTCGATCACGTCGAGCCGCTCGCGACCGCCCTCGCCGCGGAGGGGTTCGCGGTCTGGGCCCCGGAGTACCGGAGGATCGGAGAGGCCGGTGGGGGGTGGCCGGGCACCTTCGAGGACGTCGCCGCCGCGCTCGACCGCTTGAACGAGACGGGCGACCCTGCGCTCGACCGGGAGCGTGTCGTGCTCGTCGGCCACTCGGCGGGCGGGCATCTGGCACTCTGGGCGGCGGCACGCGCTGCCTTCCCGGCCTCCCACCCGATGCATCGTGAGGCGCCTCTCGTGCCGCGTGCGGTCGTAGCGCTCGCCGCCATCACCGACTTGGTGGCGCACACCACCGAGCAGGGCGGCT
Source organism: Longimicrobiales bacterium (assembly GCA_041579355.1). Taxonomy (GTDB): domain Bacteria; phylum Gemmatimonadota; class Gemmatimonadetes; order Longimicrobiales; family Gaopeijiaceae; genus UBA2982. Next base: position 13,188 of record JBFGFY010000062.1, read on the forward strand.
GTCCCCCGGTCGTCCCCCGCTTGATGGGCGGCTCTCCCGCCGACCAGCCGGAGCGCTACCGACTCGCGTCCCCCGCGGCCCTGCCACGCCCCGTGCCAGCGGTGCTCGTTCACGGAAGCGCGGACGCGATCGTGCCTCTCTCCCAGGCCCGGGCGCTCCCGGACACGCGCCTCCGGCTCGTCGAAGGCGCGGGCCACTTCGATCTCATCCACCCCGAGACGGCGGCGTTCGCCGTGCTCGTCGAAGAGCTGAGGCGCTGGATCGACTGATGCTCGAGCGCTGTCGCGAGCTCGACGCCGACGACCCGCTCGCGGCGCTGCGCGCGGAGTTCGATATGCCGGAGGGCCTCGTGTATCTCGACGGCAACTCGCTCGGTCCCCTCCCCCGCCGGTCGCGCGAGCGACTGAGGAGGGTCGTCGACGAGGAGTGGGGGCACTCGCTCATCATGGGTTGGACCCGCCACGACTGGATCGACCTTCCGGTCACCGTCGGCGAGAAGATCGCGAGGCTCGTCGGGGCCCGGCCGGGCCAGGTGCTCTGCACCGACAGCGTGTCGGTGAATCTCTACAAGCTGCTCAGCTGCGCGCTCGAGCTGCAGCCGGGCCGCACCGCGATCGTGTCGCTTCAGGACAACTTCCCCACGGACCTCTACATGGCACAGGGGCTCGCAGCGCAGCTCGGCCCGGAGCGGTGCGAGCTCCGGACGGTCGAGCTTGCGGGACTCGACGCCGCGCTCACCGACGACGTCGCCGTGCTCCTGCTCACGCAGGTCGACTTCCGCAGCGGGGCCCTGCTCGACATCGAGGCGATCACCGAGAGGGCACACGAGCAGGATATCCTCACCCTCTGGGACCTCTCTCACAGCGCCGGTGTGGTTCCGCTCGCCCTCGACGCCTGGGGCGCCGACATGGCGGTCGGGTGCGGATACAAGTTCCTGAACGGCGGACCTGGAGCACCCGCGTTCCTCTACTTCGCCGAGCGTCACCACGCCGGGGCGAGACAGCCGCTCAGCGGGTGGATGGGCCACGCGAGCGCGTTCGACTTCTCACCCGCGTACCGTCCGGCGGACGGGGTCCGCCGCTTCGCGAGCGGCACGCCCGGGGTACTCGGCATGGCCGCCCTCGACGCGGCGCTCGAGCTCTTCGAAGGGGTCGGGGTGGAGGCGCTGCGGCGGAAGTCGCTCGCGCTCACGGGGCTCTTCCTGGAGGCGGTGGAGTCGCAGGAACCCCTCACCGAGATGACCGCCGTCACCCCGCGCGAGCCCGAGGCTCGCGGCAGCCAGGTCTCGCTCGCGCATCCCGAAGCGTGGGCGATCAGCCAGGCGCTCATCGACGAGGGCGTCCTGGTCGACTTCCGCACACCCGATCTCGTCCGCTTGGGCTTCTCGCCGATGTACAACCGCTTCGCCGACGTCGCCGCGGCCGTGGGTGCGCTCGAGCGGGTCCTCGCCGGACGCCGCTACGACGATCCCCGCTACCGCGAGCGGAAGCGCGTCACGTAAGGGGCTACGCCGCCCGGCGCCCCGACATCCGCATCTTCACCCCGCCGCGGGGGCCGAGCGTCACGTTGCGGCGCACGACGCCGACCTCTCCCGGCTCACACAGCTCGAGCTCGAACTCCCGCAGCACGGTCGCCAGGGCCAGGCACGCCTCGTAGTGGGCGAACGCCGCGCCGATGCAGCGGCGGTGTCCACCGCCGAACGGCAGGTACTCGTGGGGCCTGGGCTTCCCCTCGAGGAACCGCTCGGGCCGGAAGGCGTCGGGCTCCGGGTAGAGGTCGGCGCGCCGGTGGACGAGCACGATCGCGGCGCCGATCGTGATCCCGGCCGGCAGCTCATAGCCACCGAAGCTCCACGGCTTGCGGAGCAGCCGAAAGACCGAGTCGACGATGGGGTAGCGGCGTAGCGTCTCGTCGACGACCGCGTTCAGGTACGGAAGCGCGGCCAAGTCCTCCGGCGCGGGGTCGGAGCCGAGCGCGTCGATCTCGGCGAGGAGCCGCGCCTTGACCGGAGCGTGGCGGTGCACGGCGTAAAGCGCCCACGCCAGGGTGATCGCCGTGGTCTCGTGTCCTGCGGTGAGCAGCGTGCCCAGCTCGTTGCGAATGTGCTCGTCGCTCATCGCGCTGCCGTCGTCGTAGCGTGCGTCGATCATGAGCGAGAGGATGTCCTGGCGTCCGTTCGTGTGTCCGCGTGTGCGCTCGAGCTGCTCCGTGAGGAGCCGGTCGGCCTCCTCGGCGGCGCGAAGGTACCGCGCCCAAGGACCCAGACCGAACGGCGCCCGCTGCGTGGCCTTCGAGAAGAAGAAGATCGGCTTGGCGGTCGTGAGAGTGGCGAGAATGGCCCGTTGCCACACCTCCACGCGCTCGCGCTCCTCCACGCCGAAGACCGCCCGCACGATCGCCTCGAGGGAGATGTCCGTGGTGCGGTCGATCGCGGCGAAGGGCTCTCCGGGCCGGAGGCCTGCGAACGCCCGCCGCGCCGCCTCGACCATCACGGTCCCGTACGCCCGCATCCGCTCCCCGTGGAAGGGTGGCAGGAGGAGCCTCCTCTCCTCCCGGTGGGGCTCGCCGAACATGGTCAGCAACGAGTGGGGGCCGAGGAGCGACGTGATCGCCTCCGTGGCGAACACGCCGAAGAGCTCGCCGTCCCGGTTGGCGAACAGCTCCCGGATCAGCTCCGGCTCGGAAGTGAGCACGATCTCGCCGTTGAGCGCCGTCGCCGAAAACGGGTCGCCGTAGCGCGCGCGCATGTCGCGCATCGTCTCGTAGGGGCGCACCGCGAAGCGGAACGTGTTGCGGAGCGTGGCGCGCGAGCCCGGCGGCAGACGGCTCAAGGGGCGATCCGCACGACGATGCGGCCCCGAGCCTCGCCGGCCAGGAGCGTTCCGAACGCGCCGTCCAGCTCCTCGAGCCCGACCTCGCCCGCGACCTTCGGCAGCCGGGCTGGCTTCAGGTCCGCGGCCAGGCGCTCCCATAGGGCGAGGCGCCGCGGCATGGGGCACATCACGGAGTCGATCCCGAGCACGCTCACCCCGCGCAGGATGAAGGGGAGCACGGTCGTCTTGAGCTCGACACCGGCCGTGAGACCCGACACGGCGATGCAACCTCCGTACATCGTCGTTCGCGTGAGCCACGCGAGCACCTCCCCGCCGACCGCGTCGACCGCGCCCGCCCACGTCGCCTTCTCCAACGGACGCCCTCCCATCTCCAAGCCGTTCCTGGAGAGGACCTCGGAGGCGCCGAGCGAGCGCAGGTGGTCGTGCTGGTCGTCCTTCCCCGTGAGCGCCGTGACGGCGTAGCCGAGCCGGGCGAGGAGCTCGACGGCCACGCTCCCGACGCCGCCCGTAGCGCCGGTCACGAGCACGGGTCCGGCCTCCGGAGCCAGCCCGTTCTCCTCCAGCCGAGCGATCGAGAGTGCCGCCGTGAAGCCGGCGGTGCCGATCGCCATCGCCTCGCGCGCCGTGAGCCCATCCGGGATCGGCACGACCCAGTCTGCCGGAACCCGCGCGAAGCCCGCGTAGCCGCCGTCATGGGCGACACCGAGATCGTATCCCGTCACGAGCACCGCGTCGCCTTCTTGGAACGCCGGTGTCGCGCTCGATACGACCGTGCCGGCCAGGTCGATCCCCCCGATGAGCGGGAACCGCTTGAGGATCCTGCCCGCGCCCGTGGCCGCCAAGGCGTCCTTGTAGTTGACG
>JBFGFY010000063.1:0-16835 GCA_041579355.1 Longimicrobiales bacterium
CCATGACCCCACCCGAGACCATCTCGCCGCTCTTCGGATCGAGCGGAATCTGACCCGAGCAGAAGACCCACTCTCCGACCTTCACGGCCTGCGAGTAAGGTCCGATCGCCGCGGGTGCACCGCTGGCCTTCACGAACTTCAGCTCCCCTCGCGTCATCCTCGTGCTTCTCCTTGGGTTCGTTGCGTGTGTCAGGTGCCTTCGCTCGCGCTGCAGCGCCTTCAGCCGGCCCGCACGTGGGCCTCGATCTCGCGCGGCGAGACGGTCTGGACACCAGCCTTCGTGACCTCCACCGCGGCCGCGTGATTCGCCAGCGCAGCGGCCTCACGGATGTCCGCACCGGCGGCGAGGGACACCGCGAGCACCGCGCTCACCGTATCCCCTGCCCCGGACACGTCGTAGACGCTGTGCGCGAGCGTCGGGAGCCGCACGTGCTCACCGGACGCCCTCTGCAGCGCCATCCCCTGGTCGCCCAGCGTCACCAGCAGGTGCTCACACCCGATTCGCCTCCGCACGGCCTCCATCCAGTCCCTCTCGCCGGGATGGAGGACCTCGCCGAGGGCGTCGGCGAGCTCCCGCGCGTTCGGCTTGAAGACCGTCGCGCCGCCGTAGGCGAAGAAGTTCCGTCGCTTCGGGTCGGCGACCGCCGGGATCCCGCGTCGGTGCGCATGCGCGAGCGTGTCGCCGATCACCGCGGCCGTGAGGACTCCCTTGTTGTAGTCCTGGAGCACGATCGCGTCACACTCCTCGAGCGCGTCCGAGACCCGCTTCGCGATCGCGGCTTCGGCGCCGGCCTCGACATCAGATTCGACTTCGCGGTCGAACCGCACGACCTGCTGATGCTTGGCCAGCACGCGGGTCTTCACGCTGGTCGGACGGCTCGCGTCCCTTAGGACGCCCGCGACACCGACCCCCTGCTCGCGCAGGGCAGCGAGCAGCGTGTCCCCCTCGGGGTCCGTGCCGACGTGACCGACCAGGTCGCAGCGGGCTCCGAGCGCGGTGACGTTCGCCGCGACGTTCCCCGCCCCCCCGAGCCCGACCCGCTCTTCGACGACCCTCACAACCGGCACGGGGGCCTCGGGGGAGATGCGGTCGACCGCGCCGACGATATAACGGTCGAGCATGAGATCCCCCACCACGAGGACCCGGACCTTCGCCGCGGCCCCCAAGATCTCGCGGGCGCGGCCCGCGGTGAGTGGGGTCAAGAGAGGACGTCTTGGAGTGCGCCCAGGAAGTCGGGGTCGTTCTCGGCGATGGGGCCGTAGCGCATCCAGCGCAGGACCCCCTCGCGGTCGATCAGGAACGTGGCCGGCAGGCCGAGCACCTGGTAGAGCTCCATCCCTCGCATGCGGGGGTCGTGCAGGATCGTGTACGTGACTCCGTACTCATCCACGAAGGCAGCGACCTGATCGGCGGCGTCCCCGGTATCGAGGGAGATGCCGACGATGCGGAAGCCCTGCTCGCGGTACTCCTCGAAGAGAGACTGGAGGTAGGGAGTCTCGGTTCGGCAGGGTGCGCACCAGGTAGCCCACAGATTGAGCAGCACCACCTCGCCACGCAGGGAGGCGAGGGAGACCGAATCCCCCTCGAGCGTCGTGGCCGTGTACTCGACCGCCGGCTGGCCGATCTGTGGTCCGCGCGGCCTATCCGCAGGCAGGCATGCCTGTGCCCAGACGAGCATGGCGAGCACACTCCAGAGACCCTTCTTCTTCATCACTCCATCACCTGTTCTAGGTCGATTCTGGCCACTCGGACGCGCGGCCGGATCTCCGCGACGTCCGTCCACGCCACGTAAACGCTTCCGGTCTCGGTCGTTGCGAGTCGCGGGAAGCCGCTGGCCCGCTCGCCGGAGGAAACGCTGACGCTCACCGGCTCGCTCATGTGCCCGCCGCGCTCCACCCGGCGGGCGAGGACCTCGGCCCGCTCGCCGCCGGAGCGCTCGAGCCAACTCACGAGCGCCGAGCCGTCCGCCAGCATCACGAGGTCCACCCGGCCGGCGGGGTTCCCCATGTCGACCACGAGCGGAGCACCGAAGCGCCCGCCTGCATCGCGAGAGAAGGCGACCTTCACGTGCGGCACGCCTCCCGCGGCGGTGAACCACGCGACCGCGACGTCCTCGCCGCGGGCCACGACCGCCGGACCGTTCACCGGGCACGCCGCCGTCTCCCAACCGTCCTCGTGCACGACCGAGCCCTGGACCCACGCGCCGTCACGCATCCGCGCGATCCGGATGTCGCGGATCTCGTGCGCGGAGCGGTCTCGGTACACGGCGATGGGCCCGCGCGACGTCAGGGCCATGTCCGTCTGGCAGCAGTCGCATACGCGCCCGTCGACGAGCGTCTCCGGTCCCGCCGCGCGCCCCCCCTCTGCGAGACGGAAGTAGAGCGCCATCTCCATGGCCGGCGCGGCGCCTGCGGCCGCAGGCACGAAGCTGCGTCCGTCGAGCCAAAGGAAGCCGAGGGCCCCATCGACGGCGACGGTCGAAACGAAGCCGTGCTCGGTCGGAGTGCCGTCCTCGTGGGGCGTCCAAGGCTCGGACCAGGTCTCGCCACCGTCCGAGGAGCGCACGATGCGGATGCCGTAGTCGTACCCGCCCTCGGGGCCGCGCTCGAGCCAGTGGACCCAGAGCGCTCCGTCGGGTCCCGGCGTGATCGACGGGAAGTCCGCCCAGTTCACGAAGAAGGACTCGCCGGCCGCCACCGTGAGGGTCTTCCCCCACGACCCCGCTGGGGGCGAAGCCTCGAGCCGGGCGATCCGGAGCTCGTGCCTCCCTCCCGGTACGCCCTCGAGCCAGGTGAGGTAGACGGTGTCGCCGGCAGAGGACAGATACGGCTCCCCGCTGCCCTCCCCCGCGGGCGACTCGACCTCCTGCACCGACAGGCGCAGGGGTACCGCGTCGCTGGAGCACGCCGCGACCGCAGGCGCGAGAACCCAAGCCGTGAGGCGCAGGGCCCGACCCAGGGCCGGTCTCACGGAATCACGGGGCACGGGACCTCCCATCGGCGGCAGGAAACTTGCTCTCGGCAAGCAGCATGTCGTTTCATCACACCCGGGAATGTCGGCCCGCGGTCGGGTGGCGGTCAACGCGAGCGCGAGCCACGTTGTGGAACCGACGCGATGTGGTGCGGGGTTCCCCGGACCAGAGCAAGCTCGCGCGGGTACGGTACCTCGACCCGTCACGACGCGTTGCATGAGGTGGGTGTGTGATTTCTTCGAGCTCGGTCGTCCTAGTCGGCAGCTGACGTACGACGGTCCGCAACTCCAGTCGAGGTTCTCATGATGCGATTCCCGCTACGGACGATCCGCCAGCTCGCCTCCGCCGCGGCGTTATGCGCCACGGCCGTTGCCCTGCTTCCCGCCGAGGTCTCCGCGCAGTTCGGTCGCAACAAGGTCCAGTTCGACGACTTCGACTTCCGCGTGCTCGAGAGTGACCACTTCGACTGGTACTTCTACCCCGAAGAGGCGGTGGCCGTGGAGGACGCGGTCCGCATGGGTGAGCGCTGGTACGAGCGCCTCGCGCGGACCTTCCAGCACGAGTTCGAGGGTCGCAAGCCCGTCATTCTCTATGCCGACCACCCCGACTTCCAGCAGACGAACACGCTGCAGGGCTTCATCGGCGAGGGCACCGGCGGTGTCACGGAGTCGCTCAAGAACCGCGTCATCATGCCCCTCACCGGCTCGTACTGGGACACTGACCACGTGCTCGGCCACGAGCTCGTGCACGCGTTCCAGTACAACATCGCACAGGCTCGCCCGGGCGGCTTCCAGGGCCTCGCCACCATGCCCCTCTGGCTCGTTGAGGGTATGGCCGAGTACCTGTCCGTCGGCCAGGACGACCCGCTCACCGCGATGTGGATCCGCGACGCCATCCGGCGCGACGACCTGCCCACGATCCGTCAGCTCACGCGCGGCTCGACCTACTTCCCGTACCGGTTCGGCCAAGCCCTGTGGGCCTACGTCGGCGGCCGCTACGGCGACGACGCCGTGGTGGAAGTATTCCGCCGCGCGCTGCGCGTCGGCTTCGAGGGCGCCATCAATCAGGTGTTGGGCATCAACACCGACACACTGTCGGTCCGCTGGAAAGAGCAGGTCAGCGCCGACTATCTGCCGTTGCTCGAGGGGCGCGACGCCCCATCCGAGCAGGGCCGGCTGCTTCTCGCGCCGAGCACCGGGTCGGGGACGGTCAATACTTCACCCTCGCTGAGCCCGGACGGGCGCTACGTGGCGTTCCTGTCCGAGAAGGACCTCTTTTCGATCGACCTCTACCTCGCGGACGCCGAGACGGGACGGATCATCCGCAAGCTCTCGAGTGCGAGCTCCGATCCGCACATCGAGGCGCTGCGCTACATCGACTCTTCGGGCACCTGGTCGCCCGACTCGCGGTTCTTCGCATACGCGGTCATCGCGAACGGTGACAACGAGCTCGTCGTCGTCGATAGCGACAACGGACGCGTCACCCGCCGCATCGCCTTCAACGAGCACGACATCGGGGCCCTCGCGAACCCCGCCTGGTCACCCGACGGCCGTTACATCGCGTTCTCCGGCTCGGTGGGCGGCATCAGCGACCTCTTCCTGTTCGACCTCGAGTCGGAGGAGACGATCCGCCTCACGAACGACAAGTACGCCGACTTCCAACCGGCCTGGTCGCCGGACGGTCGCACGCTCGCGTTCACGTCCGACCGCGGCCCGCAGACGAACTTCGAGACGCTCACGTACAGCAAGTTCCAGCTCGCGCTCATCGACATCACGACGCGCGACGTCGAAGTCCTTTCCCTCTTCGGGAACGTGAAGCACATCAACCCGCAGTACTCCGCGGACGGCAGCCTTCTCTACTTCATCTCCGACCAGGACGGCTTCAGCAACATCTACGAGCTCACGATGGCCACGGGCGCGGTGCGTAGGATGACGAACCTGGCGACCGGAGTGAGTGGCATCACCTACATGGCGCCGGCGTTGTCGGTGTCGGCCGCGGGGCTCGCCGCCTACAGCGTCTTCGACGAGCGCGAGTTCCACATCTACGCGATCCCGCTCAACCTCGACGCCCCGACCGTCGTGGTGCAGGACGCGGTGGATTCCCCGGGGCGTCGCCTGCCGCCGATCGAGCGCGAGCGCTTCAGCCGCGTCGAGACGTACCTGGCCGACTCGAGCACGGGACTGCTCCCGAGTGGCTCCGTGCAGTCGACCGACTCCCGCGACTACAGCGCCGGCCTCTCGCTGGACTACCTGGGGCAACCGACGATCGGCGTGGGAACCGACAGCTACGGGCAGTATGTCGGCGGCGGAACCTCCGCGTTCTTCAGTGACATGCTCGGCAACAAGGCGCTTGCCGTAGTTCTACAGGCGCAGGGCACCTTCAAGGACATCGGCGGGCAGGTCTTCTACGCCGACTTCTCGGACCGCTGGAACTGGGGGGTCGGAGGAGGACGCATTCCGTATCTGCTGCCGTTCTTCGGCTTCGGCTCCGATGAATTCGGCGACTACCTCGGGCTCTTCTACTACAGGCTCTTCATCTCCACGGCGCTCGCGCAGCTGCAGTACCCGTTCTCGTCGACGCAGCGCGTGGAGTTCGGCCTGGACGCGACCCGCTACAGCTACGACCTCGAGGTCGACAAGTACTACCAGAACAACTTCGGCCAAATCGTGCGTGTCGACCGGGAGAGCCTCGATGCGCCCGACCCGGTGGTCTCGTACACGGGTTCGGCGGCCGTAGTAGGGGACAACGCTTTCTTCGGCTTCGTCTCACCGATCCGGGGACAGCGCTACCGCTTCCAAGTGGCGCAGACGTTCGGCACGGTCGATTACACCACCGTGATTGCCGACTACCGACGCTATTTCCAGCCGACCCTCGACCTGACGATCGCATACCGCGCGCTGCACTACGGTCGCTACGGGATCAGGAGCACCGAGACGTCGTTCAACTTCTTCGGCGGCAGCACGATCACACCTCTCTTCCTCGGGTACGAGACGCTCATTCGCGGCTACGCCGTGGAGAGCCTCGATCCGACGGAGTGCATCGGCGGAACGGTGACCCTCGCATGCCCTGCGGTGGACCGGCTGATCGGAAACCGGATCGCGGTGCAGAGCGTCGAGCTTCGCATTCCGCTGCTCGGCGTGGAGCAGTACGGCATCATCAATTTCCCGTTCGTGCCCACCGAGCTGGTGCTGTTCACCGACGCGGGTTTGGCATGGGATGCCGACCGGCCGCCGGTGCTCGAGTGGAGTCGCTCGGGCACGAGGCGAGTACCGGTCGTCGCCAGCGGCGTCTCGGCACGTTTCAACGTGCTCGGGATCCTGATCTTCGAGGCCTACTACGCCTACCCCTGGCAGCGACCCGTGAAGGGTTGGCACTGGGGCTTCCAGCTGGCTCCGGGCTGGTAAGCGGACGGCGCCGACACAGGCACCTACAACGGGGGTCCCGCCGAGGCGGGGCCCCCGTTTTTGATCTTTGGGCCCGTGGATCGGTTGGGGGTCCGTTTCGTCCGCGGGAATGACCTCGGCGGCGATGCCCGCCCGGTGGGCGCGTACCGCCGCCAGACGGGAAGCGACTGCGGGCGCTCGCAACCCCTAGAAGATCGAGATGTTGATGTAGCGGTTCGGGTTGGCCTGCAGGTCCTTCATGAGCGCGTCGATGCTCTGCACGGCCTCGTTGAGGTTCACGTAGAGCGCGTCGTCCGTGGAGAGACGGCCGAGCGTTCCTTCACCGCGCTCCATCCGCCCGAGCACTGACCGCAGCGAAGCGGTGGCCGCGTCGAGGTTCTCCGTGGTGGCGGTGAGCACCGCCATCGCCGAGTCGGCCCGCGCAGCCGCCCGCGCCACGTCGGGACCCGCGCCCGCTGCGGTCTCGAGGCCCCGCGCCGAGCGCGAGAGGCTCTCCGTGAGCTCGGCGATCGTGGCCCTCTGCTCACGCGTCACGGCGGAGAGCTCCGCGAGGAGGTGCTCGAGCTCCCGCGCGCTTCCCTGCACGTTGCCGATCGTGGACGGGTTGAGCAGCGAGTCGATCGCCGACAGGACCGAGCTGGCCTGCGCGCTCAGTTGGTCCACCGAGCCGAGCAGCCCACTCCCTGCGGCGCCCTCGCCGGCGATCGTGTCCCCGGGTTGGATCATCGCGGTCCCCGGCCCACGCTCGATCATGAGCGTGCGGCCCCCGAAGAGGCCCGCCTCGCCCATCACCGTGCGCGAGCCCTGCGGAATCTGCCACTCGCCCTCGATCTCGAGCGTGATGTCGACACGGCCCGGCCCCACCATCTCGAAGTCGTGCACGCGTCCGATGTTGACGCCTTGCATCTGCACCGGGTCGCCCGACCGCACCCCCCCGGCGTCCGAAACGGTCGTCACGATCAGGTAGCGACCCCTCAGCGTGGCCGGGTCGGTCATCCAGAAGAGCACGATCACGAAGGAGACGAGCCCCAGGAGCACGAAGAAGCCGACTTTGGCCTCTTTGCCTCCCGAGCCGCTCGGCACGGCGGCGAGCAGCTCTTCGTCCGAGAGTCGGCGGTTTGCTCCGCCGATCGGCTGGTCTGTCATCGAGTCTCCGTCACCATGTCCAAAGCGGCTTCCGCCGCCGCACGATCCACGAAAGCCCGGACCACGGGGTCCGGGCAGCTCCTGAACTCTTCCGGGGTGCCGCAGAACCGCAAGGTCCCACCTTCGAGCATCGCCACCCGGTGGCACATCTCGAGGCCGCCCTCCACGTCGTGTGTGACGAGCAGGGACGTCACCTCGAGCTCCTTCGAGAGGGTCTGAATGAGCCGCTCGATCGCCGCAGTGTTGATGGGATCGAGTCCCGTCGTCGGCTCGTCCCAGAGCAGGATCTCGGGCCGGCCCACGATCGCTCGCGCGATGCCGACTCTCTTCTTCATGCCCCCGGACAGCTCGGAGGGGATCTTCTCGAGCACCTCGTGCGGCTCGAGATTGACGAGCTCGAGCGACTCCCACACGCGCCGTGCGACGTCCCGGTTCGGCAGGCGCGCCAGTTCGTCTTCCGGGATTCCCATGCTGACGTTGTCGAAGACGTTCAACGAGTCGAAGAGGGCGGCGTACTGGAAGACATAGCCTGCTTTGCGGCGTACCGCCTCGGCCGATCTCCGGCCGCCGTGGAACACCGAGACCCCGTCGATCTCCACATCACCCCGGTCCGGCACCACGAGCGCGATCGTAGTCTTCAACAGCACGCTCTTGCCCGTGCCCGACGGACCGAAGAGGGCGAACATCTCACCCGTCTCGACCTCCATGTCGACCCCGCTCAATACCGGCCTGTCGAAAGCCTTGTAGACGCTGCGGTAGGTGATCATGCCGGGCGCTACTGGAGCATGAGAGGCGGGAACATGGCGTCGATGATCAGGATCGTGAGGATCATGAACATCACGGCGTTGGTCGTCGTGAGACCGACGCCTGCGGCGCCGCCCGTGGTCCGAAGCCCCATGTGCACCGAGATGAGCGGGATCACGAACCCGAATACGACCGCCTTGCAGAAGCCGTAGAAGAGGTCCCAGCTGTGCCAGAAGAGGCGGGCCCCGTAGAGGAACGTCTCGTAGCCGAGCCCACCGTCGAGGTTTGCGGCGACCATGCCGGCGGCAATGCCGATCACGTCGGCGAACCCGACCAGCAGGGGCATGGTGATCACGCCGGCGATCACGCGGGGCGCCCCCAGGATGGCGACCGGGTCCCGCCCGAGGGACTTGAACGCGTCGATCTGCTCCGACACGACCATCGTCCCCAGCTCGGCCGTGATGTGCGCGCCGATGCGGCCGACCAGCACGATCGCGGTGAGGAGGGGGCCGAGCTCCAGCACCACGCTCTGCACGACGAGCGTTCCGAGGAGGTAGCGGGGCGAAGTCGCTACGATCTGGTAGCCGCCCTGCTGGCTCGTGACGATGCCGGCCAGCGAAGCCGTCACGAAGACGATTGGGAGGCTCTGGATCCCCATGACGTACGTCTGCGTCAGCACGTCCCGGTAACGCACCTTGAGGCGCACCACCGAGCCGAGGATCTGCCACGTGAGGACTCCGAGTGCGCCCGCGTGCTCGACGGTGATGCGCGCGGCCCGTCCCCAGCCTGCGAACCAGCGGGTGACGGGCGAGGGAACGGCTACGGCCACAGGGAGATCGGCGCTGGGAATTCGCTGGAGTGTTCGGCGTGCCAACCCCGCGGAACCGGGGGTTCACGCCTGGCGCGGGTTCGGGGGCCGGAAGAGCGCTCAACCATCGTTCGAACCCCCCGGAAAATCAACCGGACACCTCACCCCTCCGCCCGGCGGATCGTGGCCCCGACGCGGGCCAGGAAGAGGCGCGGATCGAGCGGCTTGCACACGTAGTCGTCCGCGCCCTCCTCGATCAGCCTCGTTTCCAGGACCTCGTCGGTCTCTCCCGTGAGGACGATGACCGGGATGTGCGACCAGTCGGGGGTGCCGCGCATCTCCCAGAGCAGCTCGAGGCCGTCCATTTGCGGCATGTTCAGGTCCGCGACGACCAACGCGACCGGTTGATCGGAGCGTAGCCGGTCGAGCGCCTCCACTCCGTCCTCGGCCTCCACGACCGAGTACCCGCGCTTCTCGAGGACCGTGCGGGCGAGGAGACGCGACGAACCGTCGTCGTCGACGACCAACACCTTCTCAGGCCCATCCGCCGGCGGTGCTACGACCCGCCGCCGGTGGGCGTCGGGCCTCTGGCCCGCGTCGAGGAGCGCCCCTAGAGCGTGAGCGATGCGGTCGGGAGGAGCGATCGTGAGGCGGGGCTCGCGGCCGGTCAGGCGCGTGATCTCGACCTCCGTGCCGAGCGAGGTGGGATCCGCCGCGGCCACCGTGATCGTCTCCCCGTCTTCCCTGATCGGCAGCACGAGCCGCCCGCGCATGAGAGCCTCGGGTAGGAGGCGCAGCGCAGCTCGGTTCGGCGCGCTCAGGTCCGCGACGCGGATGGAGAGGAGCACCGCGGCGCGCTCGGCGAGCTGCGCGGAGGAAAGCGTCGCCAGCTCAGAGGCGCGCCTCCATGCGCTCGCGACGTCGGCGAACCCCCCACCGCCCCGGTCGTCGACGCCGGCCGCCCGGAGGAGCCATTCCCCGTAGAAGGGCGAGCGCGCCCCTTGTTCTCCTTCCAGCCCCGACAACCGTCGGAGGTGCTCGATGAGACCCTCCGCGCGGCGTAGGACGTTCGCGTCCGACGCGCTCTCGACGAGGGCGGCCGCCGAGGTCAGCTCCGGAAACCCGAACGAGGCGCCCGATCCTCTCAGCGCTTGAGCGACGGCGCGGACCGCGTCAATCGCAGAGGGATCCGACGCATCGAGCCCGGGTCGGAGCGCGCGGAGCTCGTCGGCCCGGCGCACCATCGCCTGGCGGTACCATGCGCGGAGCTGCTCCCGGTCCGGCTTCACAGCCTATCCAGGGTGGTAACGGTGCCCTTTCTGCGCCACCGTGCCAAGGTCGTCTCCTCCGGTTCCAGGCCGAGCCCCCACGTCGCATCCGCGAGCACCGTGACCCTGTAACCGCGCGACTGCATGCCGTCGACCGCCTGCGTGACGCACACGTCGCGAGCCACGCCGACGACGACGATCTCCGGGTCGCTCCCCAGCTCCTCGCGGAGCGACGCGAGCAGACTCTCGGTCGACCGATTCCCCGTGAAGACGTCGAAGCGCGTCTTCTGGATGAAGACCGGACGGCGCTCTGCGACGGCTCGGCGCGCGATCTCCCGGGCCTCGCCTGGACCCGCGTCGAGGCCGAGCACCAGCGGGTCCTGGGGCCGGAGCTCGTCGATGATCGCCGCGCCCCGTCTCTCGGCCGGATCTTCGGAGCGGCCCATGCAGTGAGGGGGATACGTGCCGCGGGTGGGGTCGGGGCTCACCGGGTCGATCTCCTCGTCCTCGAGCGCGTGCCAGTCGCCCGTGAAGACGAGCACGTCACAACGCTCGCGCATCCACTCGACGGCTCTTCGCAGAGTCGGCACGATCTGGACGGAGCCAGGATCCGAAGGGTCGGCGAGGTCCCTCACATAGAGCCGGCCGTCGGGGGTCAGGAAGTCGATCTGCGCATCGACGACCCACCCGATGCGCGGCGTGCGCGGCGTCATGGGAGCCATGCTAACGCGCGTCCCTCCGGCGGGTCCACCTCGGCCGCCGTCGACCCTGGGCGAAGCCGTCGCTATGTTGGCTCGCCTTCGCCCCGCGCTCGGTGTGCCGCCCCGAGAAGCCAGGAGACATGTCGACGCTCGTTTGGATCCTAGTCGTGACCCTGGCGGCGTCGTTCCTGTGCTCGATCCTCGAGGCGGTCTTTCTCTCGGTGACCCACGCCTACACCGAGCTGCTCAAGAGCAACGGCGAGTGGGCCGGAGAGTGGTTCGCCCGGGCGCGCAAGAACGTCGACGAGCCCATCGCGGCGATCCTGACGCTGAACACCATCGCGCACACCGTCGGCGCAACGATGGGTGGAGCGATGGCCCTCCAGGTGTTCGGCAGCGCCTGGGTCGCCGCGTTCTCCGCCGCCCTCACGGTCGTGATCCTCGTATTCACCGAGATCGTGCCGAAGACCCTCGGAGCGACCTACTGGAAAGTCCTCGCCAAGCCGGCCGCGTACGTGCTCCGTGCCATGGTCTTCGTGATGAAGCCCGTCCTGCGCCCGCTCGGCTGGCTGGCGCGCGCGATGACGCCCACGGGCGAGCGGCCTACGATCAGCCGCGCCGAGCTCGAGGTCCTCGCGGAGATCGGTCGACGCGAGGGCGCTCTGGATCAGGACGAGTGGCAGGTCGTCACGAA
The DNA here is from genome assembly GCA_041579355.1 of Longimicrobiales bacterium. Lineage (GTDB taxonomy): Bacteria > Gemmatimonadota > Gemmatimonadetes > Longimicrobiales > Gaopeijiaceae > UBA2982. The sequence goes on from JBFGFY010000063.1 coordinate 11,738, forward strand.
CGTGATCCGCCTGGACGAGATCACGGTGGGACAGGTGATGACGCCGCGGACGGACATGATCGCGATCCCGAGCGACGCGACGATCGAACGGGCTCAAGAAACGATGCTTCGCACCGGCCATCTGCGCTTGCCGGTCTACTCGGACAACCTCGACACGATCGTGGGCGTGGTGCTGGGTCGCGACGTATGGCGTGCCCAGCGCGACGGCATCACGCGGCTGGACGACGTGATGCGGCCCGTGCCCTTCGCGCCGGCCTCGAAGGCCGTGGAAGACCTCATCCCCGAGATGCGTCAGCAGCGAACGAAGATGGCGATCGTAGTCGACGAGTTCGGAGGGACGGCGGGCCTGGTCACGCTCGAGGATCTCATCGAAGAGATCATCGGCGAGATCCAGGACGAGCACGAAGGAGACGAGCCGATCGACTTCCAGGAGGTCGTCGGCGGCCGGCTGCGGGTGTGGGGCGGCACCACTCTACGCGCTGCCGCCGACCGTCTGGGCATCGAGCCCTCGAACGACGAGGATGAGGGCTACGACACGCTCGCAGGCTTCGTGCTGGGTCGCCTCAACCGGATTCCCGTGGTCGGCGATCAGGTCGACGTCGGCGCCGGAAGTCTGCGGGTGACGCACATGAAGGGGCGCCGCATCGAGTACCTCCTCTTCATCCCGAACGGCCGGGACGTCAGGGCGCGCTAGACGACGGCACGGACGCGGCTTCCACGGGTCGCTCCTCCTGGTCCTCGAGCCAGAAGCTGATCGCGAGCAGAACGGCCCCGCACGTGATCGCCATGTCCGCCACGTTGAAGATCGGGAAGTTCCAGAGGCCGAGATCGATCGGGCCTATGAAGTCGACCACGCCCCGGTCCCACCGAACGCGATCGTAGAGATTGCCGATCGCCCCCGAGACGATCAGGGAGATCGACACGATCCGCAGGTGATCGCGGTCCGCGGCCTGCCGGAAGAGGGTCGCCAAGAGGACGAGGGCGAGGATCGTGATGGGCACGAAGAACCAGCGCGAGTCGTCGCCGATGCGGATGCCGAACGCCGCCCCCTTGTTGAAGGCGAGCGTGAGGGGGACGAGCCCTCCCAGGAGCTCACCACTCTGCCGCTCGAGAGCCTCCAACGCCCAGCGTTTCGTGATCAGATCGGCGGCCATGAGGGCCGGAAAGATCAGTCCGAGAACGATGTATTTGGGACGCACCGAGAAGGAGCCTCGCTGGCGGAGTTCGTGGCCGGGGACGGAGGTCACGCCGCGGCGCCCGACTCCCGACGCGCGACGTAGCAGTCTACGCGAGGCACCAGACGTTGGTTCCCGGCGTCTCGCGCGGGCGGGAACATCGCTTGACAGCGCCACTTCGGGCCCGAAGCTTGGAAACAGAGGTTTAGCCCTTCCCGGCTCGGGGTTCGTGAGGCCCCGACCGGGTCTTTTTCGCTGTCGGAAGCGCATGCCCCCCAGGAACGTCCCACGAGGGCAAGGCGGTCTCGTTCGCGCGGCGTTCCTCTTGGCGTTCTCGGGCTGGTCCGCAGCGTTGACGGCCCAGGAACTGCCGCTTGAGAGGGACTACCCGGGATTGGGCCCGTTCGAATGCCCCGCACCGGTTCCGTACCGGGCGCCAGCCCCCGAAGATCAGGCACAGGCCGGACAACTCGCGTCCGACGCCGCCCAGGCCGTGATCCTCGGCGAGCTCCTGCGCGCCCGGGAGCTCCTGGGACGGGCCGTGGAGCTCGATCCCGCCTCGGCCGAGTTCGCCTATCTGCATGCGCGCGTCCTCGGGGACCTGGCCGCGCACGGAGCCGCGATGGACGAGTACTGTCGTGCGCTGTCGCTCGGAGCCGAAGACGCCGGGATCCTGGACGCGAGACCGAGAATCGACGCGATCTACGAGCTCGTGCGCGAGCAGATCTCCCCCGCCGCGCGCGAGGCGTTCGTGGACGGAATCACGTTGGCGGACGCGGGCCTCTACCTGCCGGCGGTCGAGGCATTCTCCCGCGCGCTCGATGACTCGCCCGATTGGGGTGCGGCGCTCTACAACCGCGCGGTGGTGCTCGAGGCGATGGGGCGCCTCGGGGAGAGCCTCAGCGACTACCGGCGCTACCTCGAGATCACGCCCAGCGAGATCGACCCCGTGGTCGCACGCGTGACCGAGCGCATCGGCCTGCTCGAAGGCATGGTCGCCCTGCCCACGCCGAGCCCGAGCGGCGCGCTCGCCCTCGGGGTGCTGTTCCCCGGCATGGGTCACTACTACTCGGGGCGGAGCTTCGGCGGCACGCTCGTGCTGGGCGCGGCCGCAGGGGCCGTGGCGGCGGGGCTGCTGGTGAAGCAGGTCACGGTGGTGTGCGCGAATCCCGTTCCGAGCGGCGGCGAGTGTCCGCCGGGCGAGGTACACGACGAGTTGACCGAGCGTCCCTATCTCATACCTGCACTCGGGGCCGCGGTAGCGGTTACGGTCGTCGGGGCGATCGAGGCGTTCGTCCGAGCGCGGGGACGCCGCGCCGACTCCACGGCCGCGTTCTCGGATGCGCAGGCACAGGCGCGAAGCGGGCTGCGCTTCACGGGCCCGTCGGTCGCGACCCGAGGCGGTCGGCTCGAGATCAACTTCGCGGGTGTGAGGTTCCGCTGAGGGCATGAAGAACCTCGCCTTCCTCGGGACCCTCCTCGCGCTCTCCGCGACGCTGTTGGTGCAGGCATGCACGAGAGACGTGACGGGGGTCGTGGTAAGCTCGGTGGGTGTGTCCCCGGCCACCGCCCCGATCGTCGAGGGAGACTCGCTCCAGTTCACGGCAACGGTCCGAGACGAGCGGGGCAGCGAGGTCAACGCCGCGCGTGTCGAATGGCTCAGCGACGACACCACCCTCCTCAGGGTCAGCACGGGCGGTATGGCGTATGCCGTCCGCCGAGGCACGGTGTCGATTCGGGCCACATCCAACGGCGTCGTGGGCAGAGCGACGATTACGGTCATCCCCGCGCCCGAGATCGCGCTGGACAGCACGAGCGTAACGTTCTTCGGTGGCGCGGGCGGCGCGTCCCCCTCGGCACGCAGCGTGGGCGTGGCCAACGCGGGCGGGTCCAGACTGGACTCGCTCACGACCGCGGTCTCGTACGGCACGGGTCAGCCAACCGGCTGGCTCACCGCCTCGCTCGGCGCCACGACCGCGAACACCACGCTCACGCTCACCCCGAACACGGCCGGGCTCGCGGTCGGCCAATACACGGCGAGCGTTTCCGTCTCGAGCCCGAGGGACCGCAACAGCCCGAAGGTGCTGCCCGTCCTCCTGTCGCTCACGGGAATCACGATCGCCGAGACCGGAGGCGGCACCGTCGTGGACGAAGCCGGAACGGTGGTCGATACGTTCACGGTCGTGCTCGACAGTCAGCCCTCGTCCGACGTCGTCCTGAGCGTCACGAGCGCAGATCCCGGCGAGGCCACCGTCTCGCCGGCCTCGTTGACCTTTACGGCCGGCAACTGGTCCACCCCGCAGCGCGTGACGGTCACCGGCGTCGACGACCTGATCGCGGACGGCGACCAGAGCACCCCCGTCACGGTCTCGGTGAACGATCCCGCTTCGGATCCGGCCTTCCGCCCGGTCGACGACAAGATCGTCACGGTGACGACGACGGATGACGACGTCGCGGGGATCACGATCGTCGAGAGCGGCGGCACGACGATCGTCACGGAGGCCGGCGGCACCGACACCTTCACGGTCGAGCTCGACACCCAGCCGATCTCGAACGTCGTGCTCACCGTCACCAGCGCCGACACGGGAGAGGCCACCGTCAGCCCCGCGGCGCTGACCTTCACGCCGGCGGATTGGAACGTCGCCAAGACGGTCACGGTCACTGGTGTGGACGACGCCCTCCTCGACGGAAACCAGGTCACCCTGGTGACGATAGCGGTCAACGACGCCGCCTCCGACGACGCGTACGACCCCGTACCCGACGAGACCGTCTCGGTCACGACCACCGACGACGACGCGGCGAGCTTCACGGTCGTCGAAAGCGGTGGCAGCACGACGGTCACCGAAGCCGGGGGCACGGACACGTTCACGGTCGTCCTCGGGGCCCGGCCGACGTCCGACGTGGTGTTCACGGTCACTAGCGGCGACACGACGGAGGTGACGGTGGCACCGGTGCGGCTCACCTTCACGCCGGCAGCCTGGAACGTCCCTCAGACGGTCACGGCCACGGGTGTCGACGACGCCCTGCTCGACGGACCCCAGATCACCCTCGTGACAGTCGCCGTCGATCCGGATGCGTCGGACGACGCCTTCGACGGCCTGGCCGCCCAGAGCGTGAGCGTCACCACAATCGACGACGACTCGGCCGGCTTCATGCTCGCCGAGACCGGCGGCGGCACGAGCGTGACCGAGGCCGCAGGGGCTCAAAACACCGACACGTTCACTGCCGTGCTCACCGCCCGGCCCGCCTCGGACGTCGTCCTCGACGTCACCAGCGCCAACCTGGCCGAGGTCACGGTCTCGCCGGCATCGCTCACCTTCACGTCGTCGAACTGGAACGTCGCCCAGACCCTCACCGTGACGGGGGTGGACGAGGACGTCGACGACGGCGATCAGGTCACCCCGGTGCGCGTGGCCGTGAACCCCGCGCTCTCAGACGACGACTTCGACAACGTGCCACCCGATTCGGTGATGGTGACGACCGTCGACGACGACACGGCGGGCTTCACGGTCGTCGAAAGCGCCGGCAACACGATCGTGAACGAGTCCGGCACCACGGACACGATCACGGTACGACTCAATTCGCAGCCGGTCACGCAGGTCGTTCTCACCCTCTTCGCGAACGACACGACCGAGGCGGTGGTGTCCCCCACGAGCATCACGTTCACGCCGGCGAACTGGAACGTTCCCGTAAATGCGGTCGTGACCGGCGTCGACGACCTCCTCTTCGACGGTAATCAGACGAGTCTCATCGTCATCGCGGTGCTCGACGCCCTCTCGGACCCCGCCTATGCGTCCGTGCCGAACCAGACCGTCACGGTCACGACGATCGACAACGACGCCAACGCCGGCTTCACCTTGACGTCGATCGGCTCCACGGTCGGGGAAGGAGTGACGACACCGGCCTTCTCGGTGCGCCTGGAC
>JBFGFY010000064.1:0-16712 GCA_041579355.1 Longimicrobiales bacterium
GCTCGCGCTGGCGGCTGGAGGCCGGGCGTCCGATCCTGGCTCTGCTGCCGGGCTCGCGTCGCCAGGAGATCGCGCACCACCTCGAGTGCTTCGTGGGTGCGGCGCGGCGGGTCCAGTCGCAGCGCAGCGAGATCCTTCCGGTGGTCGGCCGGGCGAGTGCGCTCCCCGAGGAGCTCTTCTTCCGGTGTCCCTTTCCCGTCGTCCGCGATGTCCGTGGGCTTCTCCGGCACGCCCGGGCGGCGCTCCTCAAGTCTGGGACGGTCACGCTCGAGGCCGCGCTCGAAGGCACTCCGGGCGTCGTCGCCTACCGGACCGGTGCCCTCACCTGGGCCGTGGCGAGCCGGCTGCTCCGCGTCGAGCACGTGGCGCTCCCCAACCTGCTGCTGGCCGAGCGCGTCTACCCGGAGCTCCTCCAGCGCGAGGCGACGCCCGAGCGGCTCGCCGGCGCGCTCTTGCCACTCGTCGACCTCGAGGATGCCGTGCGTGGGCGACAGATCGCGGGGCTCGCCCGGGTCCGGGAGAGGCTCGGCGCACCCGGCGTCGCCGCGCGCGTCGCGGACCTCGCGGTCGGACTCCTCGAAGGCTCTTCTTGAGGAGCCTGGCGCGAAGGGCGGCCGGGGTGTTGGGTGCCGGGCTTCTGCGGGCGCTCTTCCTCACGATCCGAGTGCGGCGTGTGGGCAGGGAGCACTTCGAGCGCTTCCGGCGCACCGGCACGCCGGTCATCTTCGTCTTCTGGCACGGGCAGCTGCTGCCGCTCGTGCACGTCCATCGCCACGAGGGGATCGTCGTACTGGTGAGCGAGCACGGGGATGGCGAGACGATCGCGCGGATCATCGAGCGGAACGGTTTCGGGAGCGTGCGCGGATCGAGCACACGGGGAGGGAGCGGGGGTCTGCGAGGGCTCGTGCGGTCGGCGCGCGCCGGTAGGGATCTGGCGATCACACCGGACGGTCCGCGCGGCCCGAGAGGGGTCTTCAAGCCCGGCGCGCTCGCGGCGGCGCAGATGACGGGCCTGCCCGTGGTCCCGCTCGCGGTCGCGGCCTCCCGGGCGTGGAGGTTCGATTCTTGGGATCGCTTCATGGTGCCACGCCCGTTCTCGAGGGTACGAGTCGGCTACCTGCCCCCTCGCACCGTACCGCGGGAGGCGACGCGCAACGACCTGGAGAAAATGGCCGACGAGATCGCGTCGGAGCTGAACGCGCTGAGCGAGCGGCTCGAGTCCAGTGCGATGGATACCGCCGGGGAGACCGGCAGCGAGACCCGCGGGTGAGGGCCGCGCTCGAGCGACTCGCGCGCCGCTGGTGGGAGGGAGAGCTCGGTGCCGGGGGCACCGCGCTCTCGTGGCTGGCCGCACCGCTCTCATGGGTTTGGGCGGCCGGAGTGCGCCGCCGAGCCCGACGGCTCACGCGGCAAAACCCCAGACGTTGGCCAGGACTGGCCGTGGTCTCGGTGGGCAACCTCGCGGTCGGGGGCACAGGGAAGACGCCCGTTGCGGCGTGGGTCGCGTCGCACCTCGCCGAGGCGGGTTGCGCACCGGGCGTGGTCGTAGGCTCCCAGGGGGCGGACGAAGCGCGCCTGCACGCGATATGGAGCCCCGGTATGCCCGTTTTGTCGGGTCGGGACCGCTCCGCCTCGGTGCGCCGCGCCCGGGAGGCTGCGGGGGCGACCGCGGTGGTCCTCGATGACGGCTTTCAGGCCATCGGGCTCGCCCGGGATCTCGACGTCGTGCTCCTGTCGGCCGACGATCCGTTTCCGGGACCCGTCCTCCCCCGGGGGCCCTACCGGGAGCCGCCCGAGGCGCTCGCGCGGGCCGACGCGCTCGTCGTCACGTGGCGGGGCGACGCCGAGGGAGCGGCGCGGGAGGTGGCCCGCCGGGCGAGCCGATTCGCGCCGCACGCGACCTCGGCGGGCGCTGAGCTCGCTACGTCGGGGTTGGTGCCGCTCTCCGAGTGGCGCGGGGCCACGGCGGCGCTCCTGCCACGGTCGGTGAAAAGGCTCCCGGGGCCCGCGGTGGCGGTCTGCGGCGTGGCGCGCCCTCGGCGCTTCCAGGCGTCGGTATCCGGGCTCGTCGACGGCCCCGTCGAGCTCCGTGCCTATGCCGACCACCACAACTTCTCCGTTCGCGACGCGCGCCGGCTGCGCACCCTGGCGGCCGGCCGTCCCTTGATCGTCACGGAGAAGGACGCGGTGAAGCTCGAGCGGCTCCTGGACGAGCTGCCTCCGACGCATGTAGTCGTCGAGCGGGTCCGCTGGGTGTGGGGTGGGGAAGAGCTCGGACGGCGGCTCACTTCCCTCGTCGCCGAGGCGGTCGGCCCTTGAAGCTCCTCTCGGTCGTGGTGGGGCGCGTGCGCGGACAGCTGGAGGGGGCCGTGGCCGAGTACGAGCGTCGCGCGCGCCGCTACTGGAAGCACGAGGTGATCGAGGTGGCTGCGGGCGCCCGCGGGGGCAGGGGCGCCTCACCCGACGAGGTCATGTCGGCGGAGGGAGAGCGGATCCTGGCGAAGATCCCCGCCGGACTCGACGTCGTCGCGCTCACGCGGCTGGGCGACCCGATGACCTCGGTGGAGCTCGCGGCGTACTTGGAGGGGTTGGGGACGCGCGCGGCGCCGGGAGCGGTGTTCGTGATCGGGGGGGCGTTCGGGCTCGGCGAGGCGGTGTTGTCCCGCGCCCGGCGCAGGCTGTCCCTCTCGGCGATGACGATGCCGCACGAGATGGCGCGCCTGGTCCTGGCCGAGCAGCTTTACCGGGCGGGCACGATCGTCCGTGGTGAGCCGTACCACAAAGGTTGATCCCATTCCAAAGCGACCGACGGCCCCAGCGAGGAGACGCGCGTGGCGAGCGCCCCGAACCTAGAGCTCATCGTCGACCACCCGGAGGCGGGAGAGCTCGTCCGGGCGTACCTGGCGGGTGATCCCGCGGTCGAACCGCTCTTCGGCCCCCACTTCAGCTCGGCCGCCGCCTACGACTCCAAGGTCGAGGAGGTCGAAGGCCGCTTCGGCCGGGAGGGGCGGGAGCGCGTCGTCGAGCGCGTGATCGTACCGCCCGGGGCCGACCCCGGGCGCCTCGAGCGCTTCGTGACCGAGGGCGGCTACATGGTCACGACCGGGCAGCAGCCGGGCCTCTTCGGAGGGCCGCTCTACAACGTGTCCAAGGCGCTCACGGCCGTTCGTCTCGCGGAGGCGCTGGAGGCCCGGTTGGGCCGGCCCGTGCTCACGCTCTTCTGGGTGTCGTCCGAGGATCACGACTGGGACGAGGCCTGCCACGCGGAGGTCGTCGGCGTCGACAACGAGCTCCACAGGGTCGAGGTGGCGCCGCCCGACCGATCGGTCACGCCCCCGATCCACCGCATCCGCCTGCGGAACGGCTCGGCCGAGGCGGTCGACGAGTTTCTCGGATATCTGCCGCAGACGGAGTTCAGCGACGAGTACTTCACGCTGCTCCGCGAGGCGTTCGCGCCGGGGCGGACGCTGGCGGAGGGCTTCCACACGACGCTACAGCACCTGCTCGGTCGCTTCGGCGTGTTCTTCACGGACGGCGTCCACCCGGCGGTGAAGAGCGGGTCCCTGAGCACCCTGCTGGACGAGCTCGACCGGTCCGAGGAGCGCGAGGCGATCCTCCGTGCGACGGCCGAGCGGATCGAGGCAGCGGGCTACTCCGTCCAGGTTCCCGTCCTCGAGGGGGGCGTGAACCTCTTCCTGGAGGGACCGGCCGGCCGCGAGCGCCTCTACCGGGAGGGGGACGGGTTCCGCCTGCGCGCTTCCGGTGAGCGCCTCTCCCGGGAGGAGATCCGCGTCAGGGTCGAGGGCGACCCCGCCGTCCTGAGTCCCAACGTACTGCTCCGGCCGGTGATCGAGAGCGCGCTCTTTCCCTCGCTGGCCTATGTGGGCGGGCCGGGGGAGATGGCGTACTTCGGACAGCTCAGGGCCTACTTCGCGTCCCACGGGATCGCGATGCCGGTGATTCACCCCCGCTGGGCCGCGACGCCGATCGAGGGTAAGATCCGCAAGGTGCTCGACAAGTTCGGCCTCTCGCCCGAGGCGTTGAGCCGCCCCTTCCACGAGGTGGCCGGAGACGTGGCCCGCGAGGAGATGCCGGGCGACGTGCGGGCCGCGCTCGGCAAGCTCCGGGGCGCGATCGGGAGCGGGTCCGGCGAGCTGAAGCGCGCGGCCGGAGCGATCGATCCGACGCTCGCGGGCCCCGTGCAGCAGGCGGCGGCCCAGGCCTTCGCGGCGCTCGACGACGTCGAGAAGAAGATCCTCCAGGCCGTGAAGCGCGAGAGTGAGATCGGCCTCGCCCAGCTCGAGAAGGCACAGGTACACCTCTACCCGCTGGGGAAGCCCGCCGAGCGTGTGCAGAGCCCCTTCTACTACCTGTCCCGCTACGGTGGCGGCGTTCTCGACTCGCTGTACGAGCGCTTCGCCGTGAAGCTCTCCTGAGCTGGCTGCGTAGGGGTTTCGTCAGCGTGTTGTACCCCAGCCGGACTGCCGCCTAACTTCAGCCCATGTTCCTCCAGCTGATCCTCATCCTCGTCGTCCTGATCCCCCTCCTGGCGATCGTCCTGGACTCCCAGGTAGGGCGGGCCCTCGCCTCGCGGCTCGAGCGCCGCAGCCTCGAATCGCCGGGGGACCTCACCGCTGAGCGGATCGCCTTCCTCGAAGGAGAGGTCGATCGCCTCGCGGGCGACATCCAGCGACTCGAGGAGGAGAGCGAGTTCGTGCAGAAGCTCCTGACGGAGCGCGCGCAGGGGGAGCAGGGAGCTGCGCTCCCACGCGGTGACGAGCCCGCCTGAGCTGACGGGCGAGGCTTCTCCGAACGAAGCCCGCGGCGCGATTCGGGTCGGCGCGGGCATCTTCGCGAGTCGGGTCCTCGGGTTCGTCCGGGACCGGGTCTTCGCACACTACTTCGGCTCGAGCGACTTCGCGGACGCGTGGCGCGCGGGGCTCCGCATGCCGAACGTCGTGCAGAACCTGCTCGGCGAGGGAACGCTGTCCGCGTCGCTCGTGCCCGTCTACGCGGAGCTGCTCCAAGAGGGGCGCGAGGAAGAGGCGAGCCGGTTCGCCGGGGCGGCCCTCGGCATCCTGACCGCGGTCGCGGGTGCGCTCGCGCTCCTCGGGTGGCTGCTAGCGCCCGTGCTCGTGGGGCTCTTCTTTCCCCGCTGGGACGCCCAGAAGCAGGAGCTGACGACCCTGCTCGTCCGCATCCTCTTTCCGATGACGGGCGTGCTCGTCCTGTCGGCGTGGGCGCTCGGGATCCTCAACAGCCACCGGCGCTTCTTCGTCTCGTACGTCGCGCCGGTCTTCTGGAACCTCGCCATGATCGCGGCGATGGTCGGCGGCGCCGTGTACCTGGGCATGGGTGCGCAGTCCCGCGACCTCGTCGTCGCGCTCGCTTGGGGCGCCCTGGTCGGCGGCTTCCTCCAGCTCGGTTGGCAGCTCCCGTTCGCGCTTCCGCTCCTCGGCCGCCTGCGGGTCTCCCTGGGGCGCGGCGTGACGGGCGTGCGCGAGGCCGTTCGCAACTTCTGGCCCGTGGTCGCGGCGCGAGGGGTCGTGAACCTGTCGGGGTGGATCGACCTGGTGCTGGCCGGACTGCTCACCTCGGGGGCCGTAGCCGTGATGGGATACGCCCAGACCTTCTATCTCCTCCCGATCTCGCTCTTCGGCATGAGCGTGGCCGCGAGCGAGCTGCCCGAGCTGTCGCGCATGCGCTCCGAGGCGGAGCGGGTCGTCGCTGACCGGGTCGCCCGGGCCCTCCGCCGCGTCTCCTTCTTCCTCATCCCGTCGACCCTGGCCTATCTCACGCTCGGGGACGTCGTCGTTTCCGCGCTCTACGAGACCGGAGAGTTCGGAGCGGCCGAGAGCCTCGTGACGTGGGGCGTGCTCGCCGCGTACGCCATGGGCCTGCCCGCCTCCGGGAGCTCGCGTGTCCTGTCTTCCGCGTTCTATGCGTTGCGAGACACCCGCACACCGGCGCGGCTCGCGTACCTGCGCGTCGCGCTCTCCGCGGGCACGGGCATCGCGCTCATGCTGCCGGCGGACCGCCTCGGATTCGCGAGCCTTCGGCTCGGCGCAGCGGGGCTCGCCGCCGGAGCATCCCTCGGTGCCTGGGTGGAGTACGTGCTCCTGCGGCGTGCGCTCGCTCGCCGCCTCGGCGCCCACGGGCCGGGCAGCCGCCCGGTTGTGCATGTGGCGCTCGCGGCCGCTCTGGCGAGCGCGGCGGGCGTCGCGCTCCAGCTCGTGCTCCCGGCGGCGCACCCGATCGTGGTCGCGGTGGAAACGCTCCTCCCGTTCGGTGTAGTGTTCTTCGGCGTCGCGGCCCTCCTCGGTGAGGGCTTCCCCCGGCGCCGCGCGTCCGGAGCCTAGGACCGGCCAGGCGCCGCGACGCGGCCCACGACCGGTCTCCTCCAGCGACACACTCGTGCCCGTCGATCCGGACATCGTCGCCAAGCTGCCCACCAAGCCCGGCGTCTATCTCTTCCGTGACGCCCGCGGCGAGGTCCTGTACGTGGGCAAGGCGAAGTCGCTGCGCGCGCGTGTGCGCAGCTACTTCCAGCGGGGTGCCGACCTAGGGGCCAAGAACCGCGAGCTGATGCGTCTGGTCGACGCGCTCGACACGATCGTCGTGGGCAGTGAGGCCGAGGCGCTGATCCTCGAGGCGAACCTCATCAAGGAGCACCGCGCGCGGTTCAACATCCTCCTGCGCGACGACAAGCGCTATCCGTACATCAAGGTGACGGTGAAGGAACCGTTTCCACGCGTGTACGTGACGCGACGGGTGCGCAACGACGGGAGCCGCTACTTCGGACCGTACACCTCGGTGGGCCCCATGCGCCAAGCGCTGGAGGTGGTGAAGCGACTCCACACCGTGCGCTCGTGTCGCTACGACCTCCCGCGCGACGCCCCCGAAAGGGCATGCCTCGACTACCACATCGGTCGCTGCAAGGCGCCCTGCGTGGGCCTTCAGAGCGAGGCGGACTACAGGCTCATGATCGACGAGATCATCCGCATCCTGGAGGGCGACACCGAGGAGCTCCGCGGCACCGTCGAGCGACGGATGCGCGAGGCATCGGACGCGCTCGACTTCGAGAGGGCGGCCAACATGCGGGACGTTCTGGCGGGGTTGGACTCGCTCGCGCGTGGGCAGCGGGTCCACAAGGCGCAGGGCGGGGACCTCGACGTCGTCGCCATCGCACGAGACGGGGAGCTCGGCGCCGGGGTCGTCCTGAAGGTGCGCTCCGGGCTGCTGCTCGGGCGGGACTCGCTGCGCTTCGCGAAGATCCTGCAGGAGTCGGACGAAGATCTGCTCGGCTCCCTGCTCTCCAGGCACTACCTGGGCGGAGGGCAGGTCCGGCTCTCGGATCTCCCGAGGCAGGTGCTCCTCCCGCGGGACTTCGCGGACCGCGAGGTGCTCGCCGAGATCCTCACCGAGGCGGCCGGGCGGAAGGTCTCGGTGAGCGCACCGCAACGGGGCTCGAACCGGCGATTGGTCGAGCTCGCCGAGCAGAACGCCCGGCAGGTCCTGGAGGATCGAGTGACCGCGCTCGCCTACGCGGCCGACCGAGCCGAGGACGCTCTCTTCAGCCTTCAGGACGAGCTCGATCTCAAGGTCGTGCCGCGCTTCATGGTCTGCTTCGACGTCTCGCACACGCAGGGTGCGGAGGCGGTGGCCAGCGTGGCCACCTTCGAGAACGGCGAGCCGCGGCGGGCCGAGTATCGTCACATGCGGATCAAGGGAGAGTGGGGCAACGACGACTTCCGCTCGATGGAGGAGGCGGTCGGCCGGTACTTCCGGCGCCGCCGCGACGAGGGTAAGCCGCTCCCCGACCTGGCCGTAGTCGACGGCGGCAAAGGCCAGCTCGGGGCCGCGGTCGCCGCGCTCGCGGCGTTGGACCTGGCCGACGTACCCGTGGTCGCCCTGGCGAAGAAGGAGGAGGAGGTCTTCCGCCCGGGACGGCCCGAGCCGGTGCGGCTCGACCGCCGCAACCGGGCCCTCCATCTGCTCCAGCGGATCCGTGACGAGGCGCATCGCTTCGCCGTTCGTTACAACCGCAAGCTCCGCAGCCGCCGCACCATCCGGAGCGACCTCGGCGACATCCCCGGGATCGGACCGCGCCGCCAGACCGTGCTCCTGCGGCGCTTCGGGTCGCTGCAAGGCGTGCGGGAGGCCACGAAGGAGGAGATCGCGCGGGTGCCGGGCTTCTCCGAGGCCCTCGCGAGCCGCATCCTCACCTATCTTGGTCGCTGACCGCGCCCCGTGAGCCCACATCCGTCCCCCGATCGGAGCCCCACGCTGTGACCGTACGCACCCGCTTCGCCCCGAGCCCGACCGGCCGGTTGCACCTCGGCAACGTCCGCGCGGCAGCGTTCAACTGGCTTCTCGCCCGCGGGGCGGGGGGGGCGTTCGTCCTCCGCATCGAGGACACGGACGTGGAGCGCAACGTGGAGGGTGGGGAGGAGACGATCCTCGAGGACCTCCGATGGCTCGGGCTGGATTGGGACGAGGGCCCGGACGTGGGGGGCGCGCACGCTCCGTACCGCCAGAGCGAGCGGGACGCCGTCTACGCCCGCGCCCTGGACGACCTGCTGCAGGCCCGCGCCGCCTACCCGTGCTTCTGCTCCCAGGAGGAGCTCGCCGAGGAGGCGGAGGAGTTCGGGGAAGGGCGGACCGCGCTCCGCTACTCCGGAACCTGCAGGGCGCTCGATTCCGCCGCGGCGGACGAGCGGGTCCGCGCGGGGGCGCCGCACGTGATCCGCTTCGCCGTCCCGGAGGAGGCCGGAACGGTCCAGGTTTCGGATGAGATATTCGGAGACATCTCTTTTCCTACCAGTGACATAGACGACTTCGTCTTACGTCGCACGGACGGGCGCGTCACCTACAACTTCGCGGTCGTGGTCGACGACATCGACATGCGGATCACGCACGTGGTACGGGGCGTCGGACACCTTTCCAACACGCCCAAGCAGGTCCTCCTCTTCGACGCCTTCGCGGCCTCGCGCCCGGTCTTCGCGCACCTTCCGACCGTGCTCGGGCCGGACGGGAAGAAGCTCTCCAAGCGCCTGGGCGCCACGGCCGTGTCCCAGCTCCGTGAGGAGGGGTACCCGCCCGATGCCGTGCTGAACTACCTCTCCCTCCTGGGGTGGTCGCACCCGGAGGAGCGTGAGGTCCTCACCCGGGAGGAGCTGGTCGCTTCCGTCACGCTCGACCGGGTGGGAAAGAGCGACACCCAGGTCGATCTGGAGAAGCTCCGCTGGATGGCCGGCCAGCACGTCGCCCGAGAGAACCTGGCGGAGCTCGCCCGCAACGTGGCGCCCTTCATCGATCGCGAGCGCTACCCGCACGCCTCGGCCCGCCTGGAGGCGGTGGTGGACACGCTCCGGACGCGCCTCTCCACCTACGCGGACATCAACGAGCACCTCGCGCTCCTCTTTCCGCCCGAGGAGACTGCCAAGGGCGTGTGGGAGGCGCTGGCCGCCGACCCCGGGGTGCGGCAGGTCCTGGAGGGGGTGGCACGGCGGGTGTTCGAGGCCGAATGGGAGCCGGTGGCTCTCGACCAGGCGATCCGGACGGCCGGCTCCGAGCTGGGCGTGAAGGGGGCAGCCCTCTTCCACCCGGTGCGGGCGCTGCTCATCGGGAGCGAAAAGGGGCCGGACCTCGGCAAGATCCTTGCATCGCTGGGTCCGGAGGAGGCACGGCGCCGTTTCGACGGCGCCCTCGCCTGACACCGAATCGCGTCCGGTGGAGGGCCTGGCGGAGGGCCTCCCGGCGGCCCCTTGGCGGGCTCCGGGGGCCTCTCTAGGTTACCAGTTCTGTGTAGCGATCTCGATACGATAGGGAGGAAATCCCGGATGAAGATCCGTGACGGACTCGTGCTGGCGCTCGCTCTCGGTTTCGGCTTGACGGGCTGCGCGTCCGGCGGTGGTGGTGGTGGGGCGGCGGCGCCGACCGGTGGCGGGGGTGGCGCGAATCTGCTGGCCCAGGGCGAGCGGCCCCGCGAGACCTCGAACACCCGCTCCGCCGAGCGTCACCTGGACGCGGCCGAGTCGGCCGCGACGCTTGAAGAGGCCCGGCCGCACTACCAGCAGGCGATGACCGATGCCCAGGCGGCGGTGGCCGAGGACGGCACGAACCCGCTCGCGCACCGGCTCGCCGGCTTCGCCGCGATGGGCCTCGAGGACTGGGCCGCCGCGGCCCAGCACTTCGACCGCGCTCAGGAGCTCCGTCCGATCTACGAGCTCGAGCTCTCCCCGGTGCGGGAGCAGGCGTACATCGACATCTACCAGTCGTCGTCGCCCTACCTCGAGTCCGGAGAGTACCTGCAGGCCGCGGAGTTCCTCGAGCAGGCCAACACCATCTATCCTTCCCGTCCCGAGGCGATGATCACGCTGGCCCAGATCTACGCTCAGGAGCGTCAGCACGACCGCGCGCTCGAGAAGATCGACCAGGCGATCGCCTTCTTCAATTCGGACCGGATGGACGATGTCGATCCGGAGACTCTGGTGGCCTGGCAGCAGCAGGCCGCCGAGATGCCCCTGATGCGGGCCCAGGTGCTCGCCGACGCGGGCCGATTCGAGGAAGCCGTGGGCACGTACCGCCAGATCGCAGAGGCCGATCCGTCGAACCTCTCGGTCACGCAGGATCTGGCCGCCATCCTCATGCAGATGGGGCGTGAGGCCGAGGCGGTGCAGGTCTACGAGTCGCTCCTGAGCCGTCCTTCGCTGACCGCGCAGGACTACTACCGGATCGGTATCGGCTTCTATCAGGCGGAGGATTACGAGCGGGCCGCGGGCGCCTTTGGGCAAGCGGCGCAGCGGAGCCGCATGGACCGTGACGCCCTCGAGATGTGGGCGCGCTCGCTCCAGCTCGACTCGGCGTTCGCCGCGGTCCCGCCCGTGGCCGAGCGTTGGGTGCAGCTCGACCCCAACAGCCAGGTCGGCATCACCATCTGGGCCCAGGCGGTGAACCAGAACGGCGACGCGGCGCGCGCTGGCGACATCATCCGCCGCGTGAACCAGCTCGACGTCACGGTCAGCGACCTGCAAATGCGACGCTTCGACGGCGGCGCGGAGGTGAGCGGGTCGGTGGTCAACCAGCTCCTCCAGCAGGGGGCGCGGGTGACGCTGAACTTCACCTTCTACGGAGAGGGCGGCAGCCAGATCGGCACTGCTACCCAGCAGGTGACGGTGGGCGCGCCCTCGATGGCGCAGGTCTTCACCGTCCGGATCGACGTGCAACAGCCCGTCGGAGGATACGGCTACACGATCACCACGAGCTAGCTTCCCAGGAGATCGCTCGGCGCGCTACATTCCCTTCCGTGCGGGAGTAGCTCAGTTGGTAGAGCATCAGCTTCCCAAGCTGAGGGTCGCCGGTTCGAGCCCGGTCTCCCGCTCTCGGGCATGAAGACGCCCCTCCGGGTCACCGGACTCTGAGGGGCTTCGGCCGTCTGGGAGCCGTATCATGAAGATCGCCGACTCCGCGAACAGCCCTCGGACCCGCGCTCTTCTCATCGCCGCAGCATGGTCCACAGTTATCACTGCGGATCCCGCGCTCGGGCAGCTGGGCGTCCGTCCGGGCGTCGGAGCCGCGTTGCACCTGGAGCTCGCTCGGCCGGACTTCGATGAGCCGGGGCTCTTTCCCGGGCTCCGGGGGGCATGGACCGCGGACGCCACGGCGGTCGTGCCGGCCGGCGACCGCGTGTCTGCGTTCGCTCGGGTGGGGCTCAGCCGCGCGTCGGTCGAGGGAGTCCCGTCGAGCACCACGTTGTCCCATCCACGGGTTGGGATCGTCGTCGAAGGAGCTTCCTGGCTTCTCGTCGAGGTCCACACCGACCTTCCGTGGATGCAGGAGCTCGGCGAACGACGCTACGCCACCACCGTCGGGAGTGTCGCCGACTATGAGCGTCTCGAGCGTTATCGGCAGGATGCCTGGTCGTTGGGCGGCTCCCTCACGCCTTGGACGGAGCTCAGCGGCGGCCTCGTCGTCAGCGGTCGACTCGCGTGGACGATCACTTCCTCCACCCCAACGCTCGACAGAGAGATCTTCCTGGCCTATGCCGGCTCCCTACGCTTCCCGGTGGGCGCGACCGAGTGGGACGCCAGCATCTCGGCGATTGCATTGCTGTCTGAGGAGGGCCTGAGCTTCAACGAGCGCACGATCCATTTCGCGAGCCTCTCGGTAGCGGCTGTGGAGGCACCTGCGCGACCCGAGCTCTTCATCCGAGCCCCCGTGGACACCAACCTCGATCCCGTGCTGAACTGGGTCCTCGGCGTCCGCGTCTACCTCGGAGGGTAGTCGCAGCGCCGGGAACGGTCGGACCGAGAGGCTCAGGATCCCACCGCCAGACGCATCGACAAGCCCGCTCCCGCCCGTGTGACTCGTGGGGTGAACGTGACCGTGTTGGCTGGCAGGGCAACCGGCTCCCAGCGCGTCCCGCCGGCCCAGAGCAGACCGACCAGTGCCCCGACGACGACCCCTCCGCCGGCCGAGTAGGCGGCGAAGGAGGGACAGTAGTCGCCAGGCCCCTGCGGCTCGCATTCACCGACGAACTGCCCGGCCGCCGCACCCAGAGCGGCTCCGACGGCTGCGCCGATCAACATTCCCCTGCCTGGTGACCTAGCAGGTCCCGCGTCGATTTCCAGGCGCTCCACCTCGGGGAGCGCGAAAGCACGAAACGTCAGGCTGCGGTCCGGAGCGATCACGATCGAATCGGCGTCGATCCGCTGGACGCGCCCCGTGTGCGTGCCAAGACTCGTGATGCGAACGCGCTCTCCCAAGGGCACCGGAGATTGTGCGTCGGCCGGAGACGCCAGCAGCGAGACTGCAACCACGTGGATCGCACCAAGGTCACGTAATCGTCTCAGTCCTTCGCTGAGTGCGGTCACGGTGTGGCTCCGGTTAAGATGCGCAGCGTAAAGTACGGACTTGGACGGAGGACAGACAGAGCCGTCTTCTCGACTGGATCGCTGCATCCTATGTGTAGTCGGAGCACACAAGCGAAGGAGGGGTGCTGAAGCGAGACCGCGGAGGGCTCACTCCCCCCGGAGCACGCGCATCGGGTCGACCCGCGCGGCCCGCCAGGCCGGCACGGCGTTGGCCAGAGCGGCCACCGAAGCGAGCACGGCGAAGGCGATCGCGAAGCTGACCGGATCGAACGCGCCGACGTAAAGAACGCTGTCCAAGACCCGGGCGCCGGCCCCGGCGAGCAGCACCCCGAGCGCTCCCCCCGCGACCACCGGCAGCATTCCACGGCGCATGATCAGTCCGAGGATCTCGTCGTTCTCGGCACCGAGCGCTTTCCGAACGCCGATCTCCCGAATCCGCCGGCTCACGGCGTAGCCGATCACGCCGTAGAGACCCACGGCGGCGAGCAGGAGAGCGAGTAGTCCGAACGCGGCGAACAACCACGCCCCGGCGCGGATCGGGAAGAGGCGCACGTCGCCCAACTCCCGCATCGTTCCGGTCTCGAGGAAGACGAGCTCGGGGTCCAGGGCCCGCAGCTCCCGCTCCAGTGCCGGCACGACCGTGCTCGCCGGGCTGACGGTGCGGACCACGAAGTTCGCATAGGTCGTACGGAGCGGGAGGGGCACGTGCAGATAGGGCTTGGGCGACTCGCCGGGCGTGTCGACCTTGTAATCCTCGACGACGCCCACGACCCGATACGGCTCGCCCTGCCAGGAGCTGCGAAACTCACGCCCCACGGCGGACTCGCCCGGCCAGTAGAGCTGCGCCGCAGTCGACGAGATCACGGCCACGCGCCGCCCTTGCTCACGGTCCGCGAGCTCGATGCCGCGCCCCTCGAGGATCTCCAGGCCGTACGCCGCGAAGTAATGCTCGTCGATCGAGGCGCCGTCGAGCCTGTAGGGCCGGTCGTCGCCGGAGCTTTGGTGGCCGTCGATGAAGATTCCGAACCCGTTGTTGTTGAGGGAGAGTGGCACCCGCGACGTGAGACCGGCCGCTTCGACCTGGGCCAGGCTCTGCAGCCGCAGCCGCGACAGGTCGTAGAACACACCGGCCCCCTCGTCGTCGTATCCGTTCATCTCCATCTCGATCCCCAGATACGCGATGCGGTCGACGTCGTAACCGAAGTCGACGTCCTGTGCGGCTCCCAGGCTCCGCACGAGCAGGGCTCCGCCGACCAGGAGGACCAGGGACACCGCCACCTGAACCACGACCAGGCCGTCGCGCAGCTCGACCCTCCGCCCTCCGGATTTCATCGCTTGACCGGTGTCCTTGAGAGCCGGGACCAGGTCGGGCCGCGACGCCCGCACGGCGGGCAGCAGGCCGAAGAGGGCTCCGGTAGCCACCGACACGAGAAGCGTGAAGACGAGCACGCGCCAATCGGGAGCGATGTCGAACGCGATGTCGATCGGTAGTGGGGGCTCGAGCGCGGCGATCATCCGTGTCAGCCAGAGCGACAGCGCGAGGGCGAGCGCGCCCCCGGCGAGTGCGAGGACCATGCTCTCGGTGAGCAGCTGCCGGACGATCCTGCCGCCGGAAGCCCCGATCGCGACCCGTAGTGCGAGCTCCCCCCGACGGGTCGAAGAGCGTGCAAGCAGCATGTTCGCCAGATTCGCGCACGCGACGAGGAGCACGAGACCCACGGCAGCGAGCAGGACGAGACCGACGGGCGCGATCGCCCGATCGAGGTCGGGGTTGAACGCCACTTCGTTCGTGGCGAGGACGGTGACTCGCTCCCGCTCGTTCGTTTCGGGATACGCGTCGGCGAGCCTGGCGGCGATCCGGTCCAGCTCGGCCTGGACCTGCGGTACGTCGACATCGGGACGCATGCGGCCGCGGATCCACATCCAGTGACGACCGCGCTGCTCCAGTCGGCCCTCCCCCACGCTCGGCCCCGAGCTCCTCTGGTTCCCGAGCGGCTCAACTTCTTCGACCATCGCAACGGGGATCCAGAGCTGGGCGCGGACCGCCGGGAGCATACCTCCGAACTCCGGCGGGGCCACGCCCACGATGGAATACGTGAGCCCGTTCAGGCGCAGCGTCCGATCCAGCACGGCCGGGTCGCCGGCGAACCGGGTCTGCCAGAACCCATGGCTCAGGACCGCCACCGGAAAGGCGCTCGCCGCCGAGAACTCTTCGGGCAGGAAGGCCCTTCCGATCACGGGCCGGACGCCGAGCACCGGGAAGTAGTTGTCGGTGACCAGCTCGCCCGCCACCAGCTCCGAGCTGCCCTCGATCGAGAGATTGGCGAAGAAGTTCGAATATCCCACGACACCGGAGAGCGTTTGGGTCTGCGTGCGGTAGTCGAGGTAATTCGGATAGGAGTTGGAGTCGTGCGTCGAGGACGTCGCCGTGTGACCGTAGATGTCCACGAGCCGCTCGGGGCGATCGACCGCGAGCGGCCGGAGTAGGACCGCGTTCACCAGGCTGAAGATCGAGCCGTTGACGCCGATACCGAGGGCGAGCGTCAGCACGGCCACCGCCGCGAACCCTGGGGACCGGCGGAGACCGCGCAGCGCGTACCGGATGTCGAGCCACAGATCTGCCATCGCGATGCTCCCCGCTGCGGGACGGTGACGCGGTACCCTACGTGGGCCCATCGGCTTTGTGTCGCCATCTCGACACCAGGCGCTCGGGACACCCCGGGGTCCTCCGGCCTCAACGTTTTTCACGGCTCGCGCATCCACGAACTTTCGGTTTCCTTTCTTCTCAAGCGCCCCCCGGAGGCTCGCGATCGTGCTCCCCCCGACCCCCACGCGCTCGCTCGCGCTGGCCGTTCTGCTGCTCACCACCGCGGGTTGTTACGGCTGGCGCCCCGTGGACGCCGGTCCAGAGGCGGTGATTCAGCAGATACGCCCCGCCGAGCTGCGCGCACGCATGGTCGACGGGCGCGTCGTCACGGTGCGGAATCCGCAGCTGGTGAACGACACGATTGTTGGGGCGTCGCGCACCGGAGAGCCGAGGCGGGCGCCCGCGTCCGACTTGGCTTCCCTCGAGGTCCGGCGCTTCAGCACCTGGAGGACGGTGGCGCTGGTCGGGGCTCACGCGGTGACCTTCGCCGGGATCATCGCCGCGGTGATCTACATACAGCCGCATTACAGTGGGTTTTGACCGGTCCGACCGGGCCGGCCCGGGACCGATCCCTCGCTTGTTCGCGGGGTACGCGATCGGGTAGACTGTCCGGTCAGCTCTGAAGACCCGAGGTACCGCATGATTCGCTGGATCGCCGCTCTGCTCGTCTGCTCGGCCTTCGCTCCCGGGGCCGTCCTCGCCCAGGAGCCGCCCGACTCGGCACAGGCGGCGGACACGGCCTCGACCACGCCCGCGGGTCGCGAGGGGGCCCAACCGCGCCCGTCGGACTTCGAGAGGCTCACGCGCGACGCCACTCACCGCGAAGGATACTTCGAGACCTACCAGACGGACGGACGCCTCTACCTCGTGGTGCCCGAGAGCCGTCTCGGTGAGGAGTTCCTCCTCACCTTCGCCGCCTCGGAGGGCCCGGGCACCGGGGGTGTGTACGGTGGCACGATGCTCGACTGGGAAGGGCGGATCGTCGCCCTCGAGAAGCGGCAGGGTCGCATTCTGCTCGTGCAGCGGCAGCACAGGTACGTAGCTCCCGAGGGGTCTCCTTCCCAACGCGCCCTCGAGCTGACGTTCGGAGAATCGGTGCTCGCGAGCGGGCGCATCCAGGCCTCGCGCGACTCGACGGGGAAGACGAACGACAGGTCGGAGGGGGCACGGACACCGGCGTCGGGCCCGCC
>JBFGFY010000065.1:0-16678 GCA_041579355.1 Longimicrobiales bacterium
CCCACGCTGCGGACGCCCAGCGCTTCGGGGGGATGCCCTCGCGGGTGCGCCTCGGGAGCGGCCTGCCCGACAAGCCGGGCAGCTTCACCTTCTGCCGGTTGGCGTACATGTCGGTGCGGCGCGACGGCTCGGGGAACGGGTGGACCACGGACTTCCCGGAGGCCGAGCGCAACGTGCTCACCCGCATCGGGGAGCTCACGACCACCCGCATCTCCCGCTGGTCACACGGCGAGCCGGGCTACGCGATCGTGAGCGCCACCGACCCCGACCTCTACCGCTGCCCGTTCGTGATGGCGACCGACGTGGGCGAGCTCGGCTTCACCCAGGAGGAGGTCCACGGGCTCCGGGACTACCTCGACAAGGGCGGGTTCTTCTGGGCGGACGACTTCTGGGGGAGCGCGGCGTGGAGCCACTTCGTCGGCCAGATCCAGAAGGTCTTCCCGGACCGGCCGCTCGTCGAGCTCCCTCCCGAGCACCCGCTCTTCACGCAGCTCTACATCATCACCAAGGTGCCGCAGATCCCGTCCATCAACTCTTGGCGATCGACCGGGGGCTCGACTTCCGAGCTGGGCCGCGACAGCGCACGCCCGTCCATGTGGGCGATCTCGGACGAGGAGGGCCGCATCCTCGTGCTCGTGACGCACAACACGGACATCTCCGACGGCTGGGAGCGCGAGGCGTACGACGACCGCTACTTCTACCTCTTCTCCCCGGAGGCGTACGCGGTCGCCGTCAACGTCCTCCTTTGGGCGATGTCACACTGAGGAGGCCGCCCCGCGGCGGGACGGCCTCCGTGTGCGGAGCTTCCCTACAGGACCGGGCGGGGCTGGTACCGCACGAAGAAGACCCCTTCCTTCCCGCTCGAGACGACGATCGTGCCGCTCTCGAAGAACGGGTAGTTGCTCCACGATCCGTCCATGCCGACGCCGTCCTGCCACGGCACGGTGTCCAGGAAGCCGACCTCACGAGGGTTGAGCCGGTCGCTGATGTCCAGCACCCGGAGCCCGTCGATGTAATTCGACTGGTACATCAGGTTGCCGCGGATGTAGAGGTTGTGGTCCACCGCCTGCTTCACCCCGAAGTGCTCCTTCACCATGATCGGGTCGTCGAGATCCTCGACGTCCCAGATGAGGGTCCTCGTGCCGGGGAGCGGCCGCCCCGCCTGCAGCGCGTCCATCTCGTCACCCTCGTCGTTCATGTAGAAGTAGCGGTGATCCGGTGTGATCCACCCCTGGTGCGAGTAGCTCACGTTCGGGTAGTCCGCCGTGGAGATCGGCTCGGGGTTGGCCTTGTCGCTCACGTCCGCGATCGAGAGAGCGCTCTCGTTCGAGCCGAAGCACACTTCTTTGCCCACGTGCTCCGTATCGGGTCCGTTGTAGATGATGCACATCGCGTCGTGGGAGTAGCCGGTCCCCGCGCGCCCCGTCCGTGAGTCGGCGAAGCAACCTGCGAACTTCGGGCTCTTCGGCTCGCGGATGTCGATCATGTGCAGCCCGCCGCCGCACGTCTCGCCGCCGCTGTTGGCTCCCACGGCGTACGCGAAGCCCGTCTCCTCGTTGATCACGATGTTGTGCGCGCTCGCGATGCCCGTGTAGAGGAAGTCCGGCTCGAAGGTACCCGGCCGCTCGCCCACGTCGCGGAGGCGCGTGAGGTCGAAGACCTGCACACCGTGCTCGAGCGCCCCGTCCGCGACCACGTAGGCGTGGTTCGCGTAGACCTTGATGTCGCGCCAGATGTTGGCCCGCGACCCGGGCGTCTTGGGCAGGTCGCCGAGGTACTCGGGGCGGTTGGGGTTCGTGATGTCGATGAACGACGTCCCGTCCGTGCGGCCGACGAGCGCGTACTCGCGGCCCGTCTCCGGGTCGGTCCAACCCCACACGTCGTTCGTCTCGGCCCCGCGCCCCCCGCCGATCCCGGCGACGGGCAGGAACGAGAGGATGTCGACGTTGCTGCACGGGAAGAGGCTGGCGCTCCCGCCCTCGCAGTCGACGTCCTCACCCGTGAGCGCCGCGAGCGAGACGGGGTCCGGGCCGAGCAGCTTGGTCACCGGCTCCCAGGAGCTCTGGCGACGGGCCAGGATCACGGCGGAGCCGAGCCCGTAGTCGTCGCCGGTCTGACCGATCACGGCCACGTCGCCGGCCACGGTGATGACCGAGCCGAAGCCGTCACCCGGCTCCCCGTCGATCCCCGCGAGCTTGGCCGACGAGCCGTACGTCCCGCTCGCGCGGTCCCAGTCGATGCGGTAGATACGCCCGACGCGGTCGGCACCCGGGGCGCCGACCCAGATCGCGTCCGCATCCGCGTGCAGGGAGGCGCCGAAGCCCGCACCCCCTTGGCGGTCTTGGGCGGCCAGTGTGAGGCGCTGGTTCCACGTGCCGCTCGCCGCGTCCCGCTCGTATACCTGCACGGCTCCCGCGCCGCCGTCGGAGCCGGGCGCGCCCACGAGCGCGCGTCCTTCGTGCCACGCCACAGCGACCCCGAGCTGCAGCCCGGGCGGGGCCTGCTCGCCGGGCACGAGGCTCGCCTCGAGCGTCCAGCGCCCCGGCGCCTCGCGGCGGAAGACGTATGCCGCACCCCGTGACTGCGCCGCCGGCGTGAGCGCGCCCGCCAGCAGTCGACCGGCGGCGGCATCGTACGCGAGCGACCAGCCGAAGAAGTGGCGATCGTCGGCTCCTTCGGGCCGCAGCGTGGCCTCCTCGACCCAGCGGCCGTCCGCTTCACGCCGGAACACCCACACGGCCCCCGTGCCGCCGTGGGCGAGCGACGTCACGAAGAGCAGGCCATTCCCGGCCACGCCGACGCGGCCGTAGGAGTCCCCGGGCTGGAGCGCCGCGGGCTCGAGCCGCTCGACGAACCGCCACTCGGTCCCCTCACGTCGGAACCGCCAGACCGTGCCGGTCTGCTGGGCGAAGGTCGTGCCGCCGACGAACAGGTCACCGCCGTCGGCCGCGATGAAGCGCCCGAAGTAATCCTCTTCGTCCCCCGGCTCGGGCCGGGAGAGTGTGCCCGCCTCGACCCACCGTCCACCCTGGAGCCGATACAGGTAGATCTCGGCGGGGCGGTCGTCGTGCATCGGCTCGCCGATCATGACCGTGCCGTCCACCACGGCGCTCGCGGAGCCGAACTGCTGCGCGTCGGCCGGAAGGGCCCCCACCACCGCAGCCAGCACCACCATTCCCAATCCCGAGGCCCTCATTCTCTCCTCCATTTTCCGTTCATCGTCGTTGCAGCCGCTCGAAGTACAAGAGGCCGCCACCCGACCCCCCGAGAAGGAGGTCCAGGTCGCCGTCCCCGTCCAGGTCCACGGGGAGCGGCGCGGTGTAGGCGGGCACGAGCCGGGGCGGTAGCAGCACCTCCGGCCCCTCGAACCGGGGGGCGCTCGGCCCCCCGTCGTTCCTATATACGAGCACACCCTGCCGCTCGGTTCCGAGCAGCAGGTCCAGGTCGCCGTCCCCGTCCCAGTCCGCGAGCGCAGGCGCGCTGCGTCGCTCCGCCCGGATGCCGCCGTATTCGTCGCTCACCAGCTCGAAGCGGGGCGGGCCGACCGGCCCGCCGTCGTTCCGGTAGTAGTTGATCGCCCCCGACGACTCACCCACGAGCAGGTCCAGGTCGCCGTCCCCGTCCAGGTCGCCGAGCGCAGGCGTGGTGTTGCTCCCCCGCGTGAGGCGCACGAACGCGCTGTCGACGAGCGCGAAGCGCCCCGGCGCGCCCGGCTGCCCGCGGAAGTAGCGGAGCTCGCCGCGCCAGCTGCCGAGCAGCAGATCGGTGATGCCGTCCCCGTCCAGGTCCCCGAAGGCCGGTGCGTTGTGATAGGCTCCCTCGATCGGGAGGATGCCCCGGCTCTGGAAGGCGGGGGCGCCGGCCGCACCGACGTTCTCGAGCACGTAGACGAGCGAGGTGTGCAGGCTGTCCGGATCGATGCGGTTCGCGACGAGCAGGTCGTCGTCGCCGTCGCCGTCCACGTCGTAGAGCGCGGGGATGCTCTCGCTGCCGAGGTCGAGCTGCCCCACGAAGCGGCGCGTGCGGAGCTCGTAGCGACCCGGTCCCGAGGCTTCGAAGAAGTAGAGGTTGTCGGCGGTGGTGGTATTGGCGTTGAACGAGCCGCCCAGCACTCCGACGAGCAGGTCGAGGTCGCCGTCCCCGTCGACGTCGCCGAACGAGGGGGCGTTGTAGCCGCTCGTCCGCACCGGGCTTTCCAGCGGGAAGGACCGAGGCGCCCCTCTCAGACTCGGCGCCTCACACGTGCCCGTGTTCTCGATCAGGAGCAGTCCGGGCTCGAAGAAGTCGCCCCAGAAGAGGTCGAGGTCGCCGTCCCCGTCGTAGTCGGCGAGCGCCATCGTGTTCGCGCCGTGCCGCGACCCGCGCCCTCCCGGCAGCTGGAGCTGCGGGCCCACCGTGCCGATGATCTCGATGCCCTCGAACTGGTCGGTGACGAGCGCGAAGGTCGGCACACCCCCGGCGGACATTGCCGTGGTCGCCTCGTAGCGCGTGATCGTGCCCGTCGTGCGGCCTAGGAGCAGGTCGAGCCTTCCGTCGCAGTCCAGGTCCGCCGCGTTCGGGATGTTTTGACGATCGGCGAAGATTGGCCGTCCGGTGGCGTCGCGAAGCGTGTCCGCGACGAGCTCGAAGTCGGGTGGGTGCGCGCCGGCACCCCGGTTCCGGTAGAGGCGTATGTAGCTGAAGGGCTCTTCGGCGAGCAGGTCGGGGTCCCCGTCGGCGTCGACGTCGACGAAGCGGTACCACTCGCCGATCTCGAGCTGCGAGAAGCGCTCCGCATGGAATCGGTACGAGGGCTCATCGGCCCCTCCTACCCGCTCGAAGAACATGAGCCGGTTCGTGAGCTCCTGGACGAACAGGTCGAGGTCGCCGTCCCCGTCGATGTCCACCCACTGGGGGCGCGGCACATTGAATCCGCCCAGCAGCGGAAGCGCGTACGGGCTCCCGTCGGCGTCGCGTACGGGAAAGGGGTCGATCCGGCGGACCAGATCGCCGTAGGCGGGCGCCGCACCGTCCGGGCCGGGCGCCGATCCGGCTCCGCAGCCGACCAGCGCGCCGGCCGCCAAGAGCGCGGCGAAGCCTCCGGCGAGGCGTCCGGGCCGGCTCATCGCGCCCCGGCCATGGTTACGCCCGCTCCGTAGTGCGGGATCTCCCACACGTCGACGACGCGCCGGGAGCGGGCGTCGATCGCGGTGAGCGTCCCGGCATTCGCGCCGAAGCGGCTGCCCCGGTACGCGCCCGACGTGTTCCGGCTCGCGACGTACACGCGGCTCCCGTCGGGCGAGATCACGAGACCGTGCGGCTCCACGAGGGCCTCGTGGCGGATCACGGCGAGCGGTGCCCACGTTCTCGTGTCGAGCACCGTCACCTCGTCCGAGCCCAGGTTGGTGACCCAGAGCTCGCGCCCGTCCGGTGTGAAGGCGGGGGTCCACGGAAGCTGCCCGACGGCGACCTCACGCTCGGGGTGCAGGGCCGGGGGCTGCGACACGTCGAAGACGAGGAGCTTGCCCGCCTGATCGGCGGTGGCGACGAGCGTGCGGCCGTCGGGTGAGACCGCGTAGTGGGCGAGGCCGTGCGCGTCGGTCGCCCCGGCGTCGAGCCGGGTGATCTCCGGCCGTCCCGTGGAGGCGTCCACGCGCACGAGCGTGTTCTCGTGCATGCTGCCCGTGAACACCCAGCGGCCGTCGGGGTCGATCGCGAGCGCGTGCGGGGAGGGGACGAGCACCTCGAGCTCCTCCATCCCGAAGCCTTCGCGCTCGATGCGCCCGAGCCGCGGCGGCGGGTTCACCGCCGACATGGAGCGCCCGACCCAGAGCTCCGCCTGCTCGCCGAGAACCATGAGACCGGGGGTCTCGAATGTGGCCGAGGCGACGACGCGGTTCGCCGCGTCGAGAGCGAGAACCCGATTGGCTCCGATCAGCGAGACGTACCACCGCGACCCGTCGGGCTCGACCACCACGTGGTGCGGGCGCGGGTTGTCTCCGTATCCCATCGCCCGCAGGTCGACCACGTCCACGGTGCCCGTCCGGGGGTCGACGATGGAGACCACCCCGGAGGCCTCGTTGGCTACGTAGACCCGGTCCGACACGCCCGGCGTGGGTCCGGGAGCCACGGCGGGCCGGGCGCAGGCGGTCGCGAGCGCGGCTGCCAACGCGGCGGCCGCGGTCCTCAGGAGAGTCGGGCGTCGGGACACGGGCGGGTCAGTGGGCGGATGGGAACGCTCGGCTGGTCAGATACCCGCGCGGCACCGAAGGTTGCCCTGGACGGGGATCGATCTTGCCCGATCCGGGCGTGAGCCAGAGAATGGACTACGTCCCGTTCGGAGAGGCGCGGGTGGCCTCGAAGCACTCCCCCCGTTTCAGGCTCGCGGCGGCCATCCTGATGGCCGCGACGCTCCCGAACGTCCCGGCTCCGTCACCGGCCTCCGCGCAGGACTTCAGCCCCGGGCGCTTCCCCCGCGACGTCACGCTGGAGGTCCTACCGAGGCCGTACACGGTGCGCGGCTCCACCGCCGAGGAGCTACTCGTCGAGATGCTCGCGTCGGGGCCTACGGGCCTGGTGAGCTTCCCATTCTGGCTGGAATGGCGTTACCAGTCCGAGGAGCTCCGTACGGCGTTCACAGGTAATCCGGCGGGCGTCTGCCGCCTGTCCGAGCTGGAGCTCGATTTCGACATCACGGCCGCCTATCCGGTGTGGGAGAGGCCTCCCGACGCGCCGGCGGAGCTCGTGGCCGCATGGGACGACTTCCTCGCGATGGTGACGAGGCGCTGGGAGGAGCGGCGAGACGGGGTCCTCGAGTACGGAAGGGAGATCAGCCGTCAGCTGCGCCGCATCGAGGCTCCGTGTCCTACGATGCAGGCGCGCACCTCGGAGGTCGTCGAGCGGCTGCTCGACGCGAACAGCGAGGCCGCTCGCGCGGCGGCTGCGGCCGGTGAAGGCGTGCGCATCCAGTGGCCCCCTCCAGGCTATCGTGAGGCCGTGGCGCAGACTCGCCGGACCCCGGTCCCGCCGCCGTCTCCCGCTCCTTCGCCGCCGCGCGGCGCCGCGCCCTCCGACCCGGCGGCCGTGCCCGTTCCGGAGGGGCTCTACGAGGCGCTCGAGGCCGATCTCCGACAAGTCGGCATGCTCCGCGTCGTCACGGGTGTCCGACACCTCGGTGAGACCCGCTTCCTGCGCGCGTTCGGATCGGACGACTCCCTCAGCGTGCGGACCCACGTCGAGCTTCCCGCCTTCACGGACGTGCTCGTGGCCACGCTCGTCGGGGTCCTCGACCGCCAGGGTGTGTTGGACATGCGGGCGTCCCTTTCGACCTACCTGGCGGGTCTCTCACCGCGGCTGGGGAGCGTCACCCTCGAGCAGATCCTCTCGCACCGGTCGGGGCTCGACAACGCGAGGGTGCGACCGGAGATGGCGTGGGCCGAGGCGCTAGACCGGCTCGACGACCGCGCGCTGTTCACCGAGCCCGGCTCCATCTACTCGTATTCCATCTACGGATACCCGCTCGCGGTCCGTGCCGTCGAGCAGCGGACGGGCTCGGCGCTGTCGGAGCTCGTGCGCGTGCACGTGCTCGAGCCGGCGGGCATGGAGAGCACGTCCCTGGCACCGACCCCGGACGGGCCACCCGTGGCCGTGACTTCGGGGCTCGACCTCATGGCCTTCGCGTCGACTTGGCTGGAGGGCGGCTTCGCGGGCCCCTCCGCGTTCCCCGGAGCGGGGGCGGCCGCGCCCGCACCAGGGGAGCGCGTCTATGCCGCCGGCCTCTGGCGCGACTGGGTCGGCGCGCACGCCCGGACATCTCTGCTGTGTGACGCCCGAGGAGGATACACCTTCGGCATAGAGCTCTTCCCCGAGACTCGGAGCGCGGTGGTCCTACTCGCCCGGCGATGGCCGGCGAACACCGCGCGCTTCGTCCTGAGCGCGGTCGCGCAGGAGCTGGAGATCGGGCAGGAGATTTTCGAGCCGTTGGACCCGATCGGCGACGGGAGGCTCGACCTGCCACCCACGTCCTGCACCGAGCCGGCGTGGAACCGCAGGCGCGTGTCCGATGCCGGGGAGCCCGCGGCGGCCGCGGACTGGCCGGGGAGCTACCTGAACGGCGATCGCCGCTTCCTGCTGCAGGACGTCGACGGCCGTCTCGCAGCGGTTCCGTTCGAGCAGCCGCTCGCGGTGACGCGTTACTCCGGCGACCTGCACTTCGCCACGATGGAGGGGCGCCCGTTGTTTCCGATCCGGCTCGTTCGCGACCGGGCCGGACGGCGCTACGTGGTGCTCGACGACTGGGCCTTCCTCCACGAGGCGGACCGGCCTCCGCGCTGAGCCGCCGCTACGCGATCTCGAAGAGCCCGGCCGCGCCCATGCCGCCGCCGACGCACATCGTGACGACGACGTTCTTCGCGCCCCGACG
Organism: Longimicrobiales bacterium; assembly: GCA_041579355.1. Classification (GTDB taxonomy): domain Bacteria; phylum Gemmatimonadota; class Gemmatimonadetes; order Longimicrobiales; family Gaopeijiaceae; genus UBA2982. The sequence continues at coordinate 8,402 of JBFGFY010000065.1, forward strand.
CTTCCCTTCGATGAGCGCGTGACCCGCGAGCCGGGCCCCGGTCATTCCGTACGGGTGCCCGATCGAGATCGACCCCCCGTTGACGTTCAGCAGCTCGTCCGGGATGCCGAGCTCGTCGCGGCAGTAGACGACCTGCACGGCGAAGGCCTCGTTGAGCTCCCAGAGGTCGATGTCGGCCATGCGTAGGCCCGCGCGCTCGAGCAGCTTGGGCACGGCGAAGACCGGGCCGATCCCCATCTCGTCGGGCTCGAGCCCCACCACCGCGAGCTTGCGAAAGTAGCCGAGTGGCTCGAGCCCGCGTCGCTCGGCCTCCTTGGCCTCCATCACCACACACGCCGACGCGCCGTCGGAGAGCTGGGAGGCGTTGCCGGCGGTGATCGTCTTGTCGGGCCCGAGCACGGGCTTGAGCCCGGCGAGCCCTTCGGCGGTCGTGTCCGGACGGTTCCCTTCGTCCTGGGGCAGGCAAACGGACTCCTCGTGCACCTCTCCCGTCGCCTTGTCCTGCACGAGCTTGACGGACTCGAGCGGCACGATCTCGTCGTCGAAGCGGCCGGCGGCCTGCGCCGCCGCGGTGCGCTGCTGGCTCGAGAGCGCGTACACGTCCTGCGTCTCGCGCGTCACCTTGTAGCGTTTGGCCACGACCTCGGCGGTGTCGAGCATCGTCATGAAGAGATCGGGCTTGTGCTCGTCCAGCCACGGCTCGCTCGCGTGGTGCTGGTTGAGGTTGTTCTGGACGAGGCTGATCGACTCGACACCTCCGGCCACGGCGACCTGCACGTCGTCGAGCACGACACGGTTGGCGGCGATCGCGATTGCCTGGAGCCCGGAGCTGCAGAAGCGATTCACGGTCGTGGCGGCGGTCGTGACGTCGAGCCCGGCCCGCACGGCCGCGAGCCGCGCGATGTTCTTGCCGGTCGCGCCCTCGGGGAGGCCGCAGCCCAGGATCACGTCCTCGACCTCGCCCGCCTCCAGCCCGGCGCGGGCGGCCGCGTGCGCGATGGCATGACCCGCCATCGTCGCGCCGTGTGTGTTGTTGAAGGCTCCGCGAAAGGCCTTCCCGATCGGCGTGCGCGCGGTCGAGACCACGACGGCCTCCCTCATGGGCGTCCCTCCATGCTGGCCATCTCCCGCTCGATGAGGAGGCGGCGCAGGATCTTGCCCGAGGGTGACTTCGGGATCGAGTCGACGAACTCGACGCGACGAACCTTCTTCTGGGGCGAGACCTGCTCGGCGACGAAAGCCATGACGTCGTCCTCCGTCAGCGAGCCGTCGCTGACCACGAAGGCCTTGGGAACCTCGCCGGCTTCCTCGTCCGGGCTCCGTACCACGGCCACGTCCTTGATCGACGGGTGGGTGAGGAGCAGCGCCTCGAGCTCTGCGGGCGCCACTTGGTAGCCCTTGTACTTGATGAGCTCCTTCACCCTGTCGACGATCCGGCAGAAGCCGGTCTCGTCCACGGTGCCGATGTCGCCCGTATGCAGCCAACCCTCGTCGTCGATGGTGGCCGCAGTGGCGCCGGGCTGGCCGAAGTAGCCGACCATGACCTGAGGACCCCGAATCCAGACTTCACCCCGCTCACCCGCTCCCAGCGCCTTGCCCGTCTCCGGGTCCACGATCTGAATCTCGGTGTTCGGAATGCTCGGGCCGATCGAGTCGTACGGCGTCTGTCCCTTGCGTTGGTTCGGTGCCGTGTGGGTCACGGGGCTGGTCTCCGTCAGCCCGTAGCCCTGGCCGACCACGCAGCCGATCCGCTCCTCGACCGCCTGCGCGAGCTCCCCTCCGAGCGGCGCCGCGCCCGACATGATTCCCTGTAGGCTCGAGAGGTCGTACTTGTCGACGAGCGGGTGCTTCGCGAGCGCGAGCAGGATCGGCGGGACGAGATGCGCGAAGGTGACCTTGTGCTCCTGGATGGCGCCAAGGAACTGCTCGAAATCGAAGCGTGGGAATACGACGACCTTGGCGCCCCTCCAGAGGGCGTAGTTCATGATCACGCCGAGCCCGTAGATGTGGAAGAACGGTAGGACGGCCGTGATGGTGTCCTTCCCGTCGATCGGGCGGCACAGCCGGTCCGTTCCCTTCAGCTGCACCATGTTCGCGACCAGGTTGCGGTGCGTGAGCATGACGCCCTTCGACACCCCCGTGGTACCGCTCGAGTAGGGCAGCGCCACGAGATCCTTCGCGGGATCGACCTTCGGGCGGGCGGCGTCCGCGAGCTCGTCACCCTCCATGAGCTCGGCGAACGGGGTCGATCCCCGTGCGCCGTCGAAGGTGAAGATCTCCTCGATGCTCCCCGCGGCGTCGGCCGCCTGACGCGCGTTGTGGAGGAACGGGCCGAGCGTGACCAGGAAGCGGGCCCTCGAGTCCACGAGCTGCTTCGAGAGCTCCTCGGGCGTGTACGTGGGGTTCACCGTCGTCACGACGCCGCCCGCGTGGGCGGCCCCGTGGAAGGCCACCGGGTACGTGATCGTGTTCGGGCTGTAGATCGCGATCCGGTCCCCCTTGCCGAGGCCCCGCCGTACGAGGCTTCCGGCGGTGCGCCGGATGTTGGAGGCCAGCTGGCCGAACGTCATGCTCAAGCCGTCCGTGGCATCGACGAGGGCGATCTTCCCTGCTCGCTTGGGAACGTCCGACAGGACGTGATCGGTGACCGGCACGTCGGGAATCGACACGTCCGGGTACGGGCTCTTGAAGATCATGCGCGCCTCCAGTCGCCGAAGGTGCCTCCCTCTTCCGCCAAGCGCTTCAGGAGCGGGGCCGGCTCGAGGCCGTCCTTGAGCCGCTCGTGAAAGCCCTTCATGACCGCGTGCACGTGGCGGAGTCCGAGTGAATCGGCCCAAAACATCGGTCCCCCGCGGTAGCGCGGAAAGCCGTATCCGTGGAGCCAGATCACGTCCAGGTCGCTCGAGCGCTCGGCGATCCCTTCCTCGAGGATCTTGGCGCCCTCGTTGATCAACGGATAGAGGCAGCGCTGGAGAATCTCCTCGTCCGAGATCTCGCGCCGCTCGATACCGAGCTCGTTCGAGGTCCGCAGGATCAGGTCGGTGACCTCTGGGTCCGGGATCGGCGTGCGGCTCCCCTCCTCGTAGAGGTACCACCCCTTCCGGGTCTTCTGCCCGTAACGGCCCATGTGGTACAGCTTGTCCGCGATGTCCGAGTACCGGCCCTCGGGCCGGCCCCGGTGCTGCCGCACCTTGTAGCCGACGTCGACGCCCGCGAGGTCGCCGACCGCGAACGGGCCCATGGGGAAGCCGAACTCGTAGATGACCTTGTCCACCTGCTCGGGGAGCGCGCCCTCTTCGAGGAGGAACTGCGCCTGCCGTGTGTACGGGTACAGCATCCGGTTGGCCGCGAACGAGTCACACACGCCGACCACCACCCCCACCTTTCCCAGTCGCTTGGAGAGCGTCATCGTCGTCGCGAGCACCTCCGGCGAGGTCTTCTCGCCGCGCACGATCTCGACGAGGCGCATCACGTTCGCGGGGCTGAAGAAGTGCGTTCCGACGACCTGCTCGGGCCGCGACGTCACGGCCGCGATCTCGTTCACGTCGAGCGACGAGGTGTTCGTGGCCAGGATCGCGTCCGGACCACAGAGGGTGTCGAGGCGTGAGAAGATTTCCTTCTTCAGGTCCATGTTCTCGAACACGGCCTCGATCACGATGTCCGCGTCCGCGATCTTCTCGAAGTCGAGCGTCGGCTCGATGAGGGCGAGACGCGCCTCGGCGTCCTCGGCGGACATACGCCCCTTCGCGACCGTCGACTCGTAGTTCTTGCGGATCGTGGCCATGCCGCGCTCGAGCGCCTCCTTCTCGCTCTCGGTCACGACCACGGGGATCCCGGCGTTGGCGAAGCTCATCGCGATCCCTCCGCCCATCGTCCCGCACCCAAGGATCGCGCCACGCGTAACCGTACGCTCGGCCGTGTCGGGGCCGACGTCGCGCACCTTGCGGACCTCGCGCTCGGCGAAGAACGCATGCCGCTGCGCCTTCGACTGATCGGAGGTGCGCAGTCGCTGGAACGTCTCACGCTCGAACGCGAGACCCTCTCCGAACGGCTTCGTGACCGAAGCTTCCACGCAGTCGATGCACGCCTGCGGCGCCTCGAAGCCGCGCATGCGCTTCGCCGTCTGCTTGCGATACTCCCCGAAGACGCCGGACTGGCTCCTGGCCTCCGCGAGCTTCTCGTCGCGGTCGCGTGTCTTGGGCGGCGGGGAGCCGGCCCCCGCGAGGCGCTTGCTCAGGGCGACGGCCGCCCCGACGACGTCACCCCCCCGCTCCACCACCTCGTCCACCAGGCCGAGCTTCTTCGCCTTGCCCGAGTCGAGGAACTTCCCGGAGACGATCGCGTCGAGCGCGGCGGTCACGCCGACGAGGCGAGGGAGGCGCTGCGTTCCACCCGCGCCTGGCACGAGACCGAGCGTGACCTCGGGGAGCCCGACCTGAGCACCCGCGGCCGCGACGCGCGCGTGGCACCCGAGCGGCAGCTCGAGACCCCCGCCGACCGCCGTTCCGTGGATCGCCGCGACGACGGGCTTCGCGCCACCCTCGACGAGCTCGATGAGCTCGGGGAGAGCGGGCGATTGGTTGGAGACACCCGTGTCGAACTCTTTGATGTCGGCGCCGCCGCTGAACATCTTGCCGCCGCCGGTGATCACGACGGCCTCCACCGAGTCGTCGTCGAAGAACCGCAGCAGCGCGTCCCGGACGCCCGTGCGTACGTCGAGCGAAAGGGCGTTGACCGGTGGGTTGTCGAGCGTGATGACCCCGACGGAGTCGATGGTCTCGGTGCGGACGAATGCGGACATGCTGGGCGGTGGCCTCGGCTTGGACGATGGGGACGGCCGCGAGTGGATCTGCGGGGAAGATTGGGATAGCATGGTGGCCCACGCGAAGCAACCAACCCCAGCCGGCACAAGGGCATGACGCAGGCGACGCGACCTTCCGGTGCCAGCTTCCTCGTCCACGAGACCGCGCCCGACGACGTCGTGACGCCGGAGGATCTGGGTGAGGAGGAGCGCATGCTCATCCAGACCTTCGAGGGCTTCGCGGAGCGGGAGGTCGCGCCGCACCTCGAGGCGCTCGAGCGGGGTGACCGCGAGGTCGGGCGCAGGCTGTTCCGGAAGGCGGCCGAGCTGGGGATCTTCATGGCCGAGGTACCGGAGGAGTACGGCGGACTCGACCTGAGCGTGCTCGCCGTGACCGGGATGTGCTCGATCCGCTCACGTCTCGGAAGCCTCGGATCCTGGGTGTTCGCGCACCAGGGAATCGGCATGCTCCCCCTGGTCAACTTCGGGACCCCCGAGCAGCGCGCGCGTTACCTCGAGCCGTGCATGAGCGGGGAGATCCTCTCGGCGTTCGCGCTCACCGAGCCCGGCACGGGTTCGGACGCCATGAACATCGAGACGAAGGCGGTGCTCGACGCCGACGGCACCCACTACCTGTTGACGGGCGCGAAGCAATGGATCACCAACGCGGGCGTCGCCGACATCTTCATCGTCTTCGCGAAGGTCGACGGGGAGCACTTCACCGCGTTCATCATGGAGCGCGACGCGCCCGGGCTCACGATCGGGGCCGACGAGCGCCTGCTCGGCCAGCACGGCACCTCGGTCGCCGCCCTCCAGCTCGACAAGGTCAGGGTCCCCGTCGAGAACGTCCTCGGTGAGATCGGGAAGGGGCACAAGGTCGCGTTCTGCACGCTGAACGTGGGGCGCCTCAAGCTCGCCACCTACGCCGCGGGGGGCGCGCGGGGGGCGGTCGAGACGGCGGCGCGCTACGCCACGGAGCGAGTACAGTTCGGGCGCCCCATCGGCGACTTCGGCCTCATCCAGCGCAAGCTCGCCGACATGGCGGCGCGCGCGTACGCCGCGGAGGCGGTGGCGTACCGGGCCTCGGGGCTCGTGTACCAAGCGCTCGAGGGGGCGGCTCCGAGTGGCAGGCCCTCTCTCGACGAGAAGCTCGACACGCTGTCCGAGTTCTCGGTCGAGTGTGCGATGGCCAAGGTGGTCGCGTCCGAGGCCTACAACCACCTCGCCGACGAGGCGGTCCAGGTCTTCGGCGGCTACGGCTTCAGCGAAGAGTACCCGCCGGCGCACATGTACCGGGACTCCCGCATCACGCGCATCTACGAAGGGACGAACGAGATATGCCGGCTCTACGCGCAGCGCGCCACGATGCGCAAAGCGTGGGGCGGGGGGCTCGACTTCGAAGGCGCGTTCGCGGGGCTCGGGCTCGGAGACCGTCCCTCGATGGCGCCGGAGGCGCGCGACGTCCCGACCGGGCACGACGCCTACGGCGAGGTGATCCGCGGCCTCAAGAAGGTGTACCTGCGCCTCGCCCTCGTGGTCACCGAGGGCGTGGAGCGTGAGCGTATGTTCGAGCCCGACAACCAGCAGCTCGTCGGGAGCCTCGCCGACGTCGCGATCGACGTCTTCGCTGCGGAGAGTGTGGCTCTGCGCGTCGCCAAGGCCCGAGCGAGGGGTGCGGACCACGGGGAGGCGCTCGAGGCGATGGTGCGTATCTCGCTCGCGCGTGCGGCGGCGCGCGTGCGCCAGGAGGCTGGTGAGATCCTCGCCGCGCTCACGACGGGCGGGGACTTGGAGGCGCGGCTCCGCGAGGTGGACGGCTGGCTGCCCCTCCCGCACGACCTCGTCGAGGACCGTGCGGTCGTCGCACGCACGGTGCTGCATCTCGGCGGGCTCCCTGCGGCAGAAGCCCAGCCGGTGCGATGAGCCGCCTGATCCTGATCAGGCACGCACAGGCCTCTTTCTCAGCCGATCCGTCGGAAGCCTTCCTGGGCTACGACAGGCTTTCCGAGCTCGGCAAGCGGCAAGCGGAGGCCCTGGGTGAGGAGCTGGCCGCCGCGGGGCTCGACTTCGACCGGGTGTACACCGGTCCCGCGCGACGCCAGCGGGAGACGGCCGACGCCGTCGGTGAAGTGTACCGCCGCCGGAACCGACCCTGGCCCGAGCCGGTCGTTCGCGAAGGACTCCAGGAGCACGACGGGGCGGGAGTCGTGCGCAGGGCCCTCCACGCCGCCGGCTACGAGAAGGAGCGTGAGCGCCTCGATCTCGAGCTCCGAGACGGTGGGGGGAGGCGCGCCTACTTCACGGCGTTCCGCACCATCACGCGGCTCTGGGCGCGGGGCGAGCTCCCCGAGGGGCTCGTCGACGAGACCTGGCAATCGTTCCGCGCGCGCGTGCGCGCCGAGCTGGAAGCGATCCTCGCGGAGGCCGGTCGCGGAGAGACGCTGGTGGCGTTCACCTCCGGTGGACCCATCGGCTCGACCGTCGCCGACGTGCTCGGCCTCGGCGACGAGGCGGCGCTCGAGTTCGCATGGACCGTCGAGAACGCTACGCTCACCGAGCTGCTCTTCACCGTGCAGCGAGTCTCACTCAAGTCGTTCAACGCCCAACCCAGGACCGGAGCACCGGAGCTCGTCACCCATGTCTGACCGAATCGATGGCATCCTGGACCGCATGCGCTCCTTCATGGAGTCGGACGTCTATCCGCTCGAGGAGCTCGCGCGCCAGAAGTCCTTCTTCGAGCTGGAGCCGACGCTCCGGGAGAAGCGCAAGAAGGTGAAGGAGCTCGGCCTCTGGACGCCCCAGGTGCCGAAGGACTGGGGCGGGCTGGGGCTCACGCTCGCCGAGTTCGGCAGGGTATTGGAGGTGCTCGGGCGCAGCCCCTACGGGCTCTTCATCTTCAACTGCAACGCGCCGGACGCGGGCAACATGGAAGTGCTCATCTCCCAGGGGACCGACGAGCAGCAGGAACGCTTCCTCGGACCGCTCCTGGCCGGTGAGGTGCGGAGCTGCTTCAGCATGACCGAGCCCGAGCACGCGGGCTCGAACCCCGTCATCATGAGCACCACGGCGGTACACGACGGGGACGACTACGTGATCAACGGGCACAAGTGGTTCACGAGCGCTGCGGACGGGGCCGCATTCGCGATCGTGATGGCGGTGACCAACCCCGACGCCGAGAGCCCGTACGCCCGTGCGAGCCAGATCCTCGTGCCGACGGACACGCCGGGCTTCAAGCTCGTGCGCAACATCTCCGTTATGGGCGAGCCCGGGGAAGGTTGGGGGAGCCATTCCGAGATCCTCTACGAGGATTGCCGCGTGCCGCGCTCGAACCTTCTCGGGGAGGAGGGTGCGGGTTTCGCCATCGCACAGGAGCGCCTCGCCGCGGGCCGTATCCACCACTGCATGCGCTGGATGGGCATCTGCGAGCGCGCCTTCGAGATGATGTGCGAGCGAGCGGCCACCCGGCAGCTCAAGCC
>JBFGFY010000066.1:0-16283 GCA_041579355.1 Longimicrobiales bacterium
ATGGCCGAAGTGCCACAGCGCTTCGACCACGACATGCGGCCGCGCTACGGTTCGTTCACGGCCGACTCCCCGGTCTTCACGCAGATCTTCAACGAGATGCGCTCGCGCGGAACGATCTTCGACCCGACGCTCGTCACCTACGCCCGGGCCGAGCGGCAATCGGGAGCCGACGCGCCGACACGCGGCTGCGACCTCTCCTTTGCCCGACAGCTGGTGGCGAGGGCAAACGCATCGGGTGTGACGATCGCGGCCGGATCCGACTTCGCCACCCCGCCAGAGGACCCGTTCCCGGCTCTCCACCTCGAGCTCGAGGAGCTCGTCGCCAACGGCGGCCTCTCTCCGATGGACGCGATCGTCGCGGCCACACGTGGGGCGGCGCGGGCCATCGGCGCGGAGGACAGGCACGGGACCCTCGCCCACGGCCGTCCCGTCAACTTCGTCCTGCTCCGCCAGAACCCCCTCGAGGACATCGGCAACCTCCGCTCCGTCGCTGCGGTTTGGAAGAACGCCGTACGCTATGATCGAGACGCCTACCGCTCACGCTTCCAGCCCTCCGACGTCGCGGCCGCCACGCCCCGGCCGTCGGCCTCGGGCGCCGGCGCGGCGACGCCGAACGCGCTCCTCGAGTCGTGGCTGGCGATGTGGCGCCGCTACGATCTCGACCGTGTGGACCAACTCTTCGTGCGGGACGACGCGCTCACCTATTTCCCGTCGGACAGGCAGGGCCTGATCGAGGGAATCAACGAGGTCCGCGCGTATCATGCGGCGCTGGGCTTCGTCTCCGGCGGCTTCCAGCCGCAGAGTGAGCTCTGGCTGGAGAACGTGACGATCGCGGATTTCGGCGAGAGCGCCGTGATCGGCGCGATCTGGTACTTCGGCAACCGCGTGAACCGGCAGGCCGCGGGTCGCGGGCCGCTCACCATGGTGTTTACGCGCACCTCGGCCGGCTACCTGATCTCACACGTCAACTTCGGGAACTACGCGCCCGGAGCCTGAGGTCAGGCCATCAGCTCGACGAGTCCCCGCACGCCCTCCGATCCGGGGAAGACGCGATCGGCCTGCGCGGACGTGAGATCGAAGATGCCCGAGACGACGCCCTTGAGCACCGCGCGCGTGTCGAGCGTGGGCCTCAGGTCGCGTCCCTCGTAGAGAGCGCGCTCCCCAAGACCCGGCCAGTCGGCGACCACCGCGCTGCGTGACACGGTCGGGCCGATCACGAAGCCCGCCCCGGCGGTTCCGTGATCCGTCCCTTGCGTCCCGTTCGGGCGAGCCGTGCGGCCGAACTCGGTCATGATCACCACGGTCGTTTCGGACCACTCGGGCCCGAGCTCGTCGCGGAGCGCGAGCACACCTTCGGCGAGCCCGCCCAGGAGCCGGTCGAGAGGGCCGCCTGCCATCCCCTGGTTCGCGTGTGTGTCCCAACCGGAGAACTCGAGGGCGGCCACGTTCGGTCCACCCGGCTCGCTGAGGAAGCGAGCCGTCGCGCGCATGATGGGTCCCATGGCGCCACGAGCGGCCCGGGGCCGACCTCCCATGGGTGGCATCGTCTCGCGCATCTGGACCGCCGCCTCGAAGCGGTCGTGCAGGCGCTCGTCGGCTCGATAGAGGACACCGAGCCGCTCCAGATACGCGTCGTCCACCACCCCGAGCGTCGCGGGAGACCACGTGGTCACCGGGTGGACGCCCAGGAGCGAGCGTGGCATGCCCGCGGCCACCGCTATGCCGGAGCGCTCACCCCCCATCACCTGGAGCAGCCGGTTCAACCAGCCGTCCGAGCCGCCGTCCGGGCGGCCGAGCCCCGTCTCGAGGATGGCCTGGCCATCGAAGTGGGAGCGCGTGCGGTAGGGGATCGCCATGGCGTGCAGGGCTACGAGCTCGCCCTGATCCCATAGGGGTCGGAGCGGAGCCAGTCCGGGAGCGAGGCCGAATCCGTCTGTGAGCGTGGACAGCTCGGCCGCTCCGAACGCCATGAGGCCGCGGGTGTCCGCGTAGGCGGGGTCCCCGACCGGCACCACCGCCGCCAGCCCATCGAAGCCGCCACGGAGGAGGACGAAGACGAGCTTTCCACGGCCGGGAATCTGCGCGAACCGCGCGGCAGGCAGGGCGAAGGTCGCGAGCCCCCCATAACACATTCCGCGCAGGAAGGTCCTCCGGTCCATGGTCACCTCCACTGGAAGGCGGGTCCGCCGAAGGCGAGCGAAACTCGCTCCGGCCGCGGAATCGTAGAATCCGAAAGGAGCGCCGTAAGCGGGTCCGACTCGGCGACATCGACCACGTCGAGCAGGCCAGTCGGGTCGAGCCGCGTCGCGGCCGGACCCCGGGGCAGCGAGCGGGAGAGCTCGGCACGGTTCATGAGCGAGTCGGGATCGGCCCACTCACTCTCGGTGTCCCCCCATCCCTTCGGCGACGGTGGCGCCCACGGCGTGTGGCGGAGCTGCACCAGCACGCGGGGAAGGCCCTCGGGCGCTTCTTCGGCCCGCAGGGCTCGCAGCACCGCCACCAGCCAGTCCTGGGGCGTCCGGAACTTGCGGGAGTCGGGCGCCCAGGCTTCCTCCAACTCGACGAGCTCGAGCGCGACGGCGCGAAGATCACCCCCCGACTTGTGAAACGTCAGGGCGACGCGGTCGACCGCCCTCCGCGGAGGCGTGTCCGATACGAAGTGGCGCACCAGCTTCTCGGCGACGAACGCCGCCGTCGACGGGTGCGCGCAGAGGTCTCGGATCACCTGCTCGCCCTGGTGCAGGCCCGCCCGGGCATAACGCACGCCGAGCACGGTCTTCGCTCCCGGCTCGTGCACGGCCGGCTGGAAGGCGAAGGTGATGTCTTCGCCGCCCGGGGTCTGGGGGCCGAGTCCCGCGACCGTCCATCCGGTCAGCACGCGCGCGAGCTCCTCCACGTCCTGCTGTGTATACCCGCCGTCGACGCCGAGCGTGTGCAGCTCCAGTAGCTCACGGGCGTAGTTCTCGTTGAGGCCGCGCTCCCGACCCCGTCGGGCCGCCTGGCGTGCGGCGCGAGAGCCGGGACCGACCGAGCGGGCGTTGTCGAGATACACGAGCATGGCCGGGTGCTTCGCCGAAGCGAGCACCATGTCCTCGAAACGCCCGAGGACATGCGGACGAACCACCGTGCGCTCGTAGTGTCCGGCGAGCGCGGCCACCGGCGGACCAGCGGCCGTGGAGACACACAGGTGGTTCGCCCAGAACGCGACTAATCGCTCGACGTAAGGACGGTCCGTGGTGACCCGCTCGGTGAACACCGCCTGGAGCACCCGGGCCTGGTGAGCACCGATCGCCCTGCGTGCTTCGACCACACGCTCACGGTCCCGGGCGCGCTGCGCCGCGAGGAACGTGCTCAGGGCCTCCACGGCTTCGCGAAGGGCCGGCGCTCCGGTAGGGTCGGGTGCGCGTCCCTCGAGCTGGGCACGGAGCCAGGCGCGCGGATCGCGTACCGAGGCCCGTTCTCCCATGCGCGCACCCAGGCCGAAACGGTTCAGGGCTGTGAGGGTGTTGTCCATGCTCCCGCGCCTCCTGCTGCTATACTCTGGAGCCTACGAGGTGGCCCGGCGTTAGGTTCGGCCGAGGTCACGCTTGAGACGAGAGCGATGAGGAAGACCCGGCGCGAGTACCAGGTGCGACTGTGGCGGTCCAACGTAGTGCGCCGTGCTTGGGCTCTCGGGCTCCTGGCGGCTGCCTGCGCGGCGCCCGGTCCCGACGCCGCGACCGCGCGCAGCGAGGCCGTGGCGCTCGCGCTGCTGGATGCACAGCTGCGGGCCGATACCACCGCCATCGCGGGCCTCTTCTGGCCCGATGCCGTCTACGACGACTACGCGAACCAGCTACAGTATCGCGGCTCCCGGGAGATCGTCGGATACGTGACCTCCGTACACTCGTGGGCGGACGACGTATACCTGAATGCGGGTGCGGTGCACGCGAGCCCATCCGGCGCGGTCGCGGAGTGGCTCTTCGCCGGTGTACACGCTCGGCCGCTGCCGGGGTGGGCTCCGACCGTCACGGGACGGGAGGTCACCCTCAACGGCGTCACCGTGCTCGAGATCGAGGGCGGACGGATCCGGCGCGCCGCAGACTACGTGGACACGGGTCCACTGGTCCTCCAGCTCGGGGGTCGGATCGAGCTGCCTGGAGGCCGCGTGCTCGAGCAGGTGGACGGGGGGCGCTGAGGCCTCGAAGCCCCCGTCACATGAGGCGGTACGCCGGCCCGCTCCCGCCCTCCCTCGGCGTCCAACGCGGACCGAGCACGTCGGTCGCCTTGCAGTCGACGCAGTTGGGCGCGTTGACGACGAGCCCGTCGCCGCCTGCCTCGTACACGGCCGCGGGACACATGTGCGCATACACCTCGGCGGCCTCGCGACTGTTGTTCACGACGCGCAGGAGGTGGGAGGGGATGTCGTCCCGCGTCTGGTTCCCCGACTTGAACACCGCGTCGACCTTCGAGAAGGTGAGCTTGCCGTCCGGGACGAAGGGCTCCGCCTCCTTCCCGAGGACCTTACGCCGCGCGGCGTCCTCCTCGATCGCGATGCGGCCGCCCGGAAACGCCCCCTTGGTCAGCGTCATGAGACCCGCCTTCACACCCCCCGTGAGGAGGCCGTCCTTGAACGCGAGCCGCATGTTACGGCGCTCGTGCAGGTCTTTCATGATGAGGCTTCGGTCCACCGCCTCCGTATAGCCAGCGAGCCGGGCCGCGGAAGTGTCGCCCGCCTTCAGTGCCGCGAAGATCTGCCGCGCCGCCAGGATCCCCGAATGAATCGCGTAGTGGATCCCCTTGAGCGACGAGACCTCCACGTAGCCGGCCGCATCGCCGACGATCAGGAGCCCGTCGCCGTGACGACGCGACGGCACCGAGTGGTAGCCACCCTCCGGGATGGTCTTCGCGCCCCATTCCACCATCTCCCCACCCTCCAGATAGGAGCGGAAGAGCGGGTGGAGCTTCATCCGCTGCAGGGCCTCGTGCACGTCGAAGCGGGCGTCGGGATAGTCGAGGCCGACCACGAGACCGAGCGCAATGAGGTCGTCGGCCATGGGGTACATGAAGCTGCCGCCGAACGTGTCGACGGGGAGCGGCCAGCCCATCGTGTGCACGACACGCGTGAGGGGCGTCTTGACCCGCCAGAGCTCTTTCACGCCAAGCGCGTAGATTTGTGGATTGGCGGACTCGATTTCCTGCCAGGCGAGCCAGGACTGCGTGAGCGGCCCCCGCGTCCCTTCGGAGAGCACCGTGACCTTGGCCGTGAGGTCCATCGCCGGCATGATCTCGGCACCGGCGGCCGCTTGGCCGTCCCTCCCGAGGCCGGACGGTGTGGTGCGCACGCCCACCACACCGTTCCCTTCTGTCAGGAGCGCGTCGACGGGGAAGCCAGGGAAGAGGTTCACGCCCACCTCCTCTGCCTTCGCTCCGAGCCAGCGTACGATCTCGCAGATCGAGGCGACCCAGTTCCCCTCGTTCTTCATGGTGGGTGGGGTGGGGATCTGCATCCAGCGAGAGGAGGTGAGCACGTACACTCCCTCTTTCGTCACCGGACGCCGAAGGGGGAGCTCCCGCAGCGGGATCTCCGGGAAGAGCTCCCGAAGGCCGCTGGGGTTCACGACCGCTCCGGAGAGGTTGTGCTCCCCTAGCTGAGCCGCCTTCTCGAGCACGCCGATCTCGACGTCGCCGAGGCCACCGCCCGCATCGTTGTCGCGCTTCACGAGGCGGGCGAGCTCGGTCGCGCCGGCGAGGCCCGCTGGGCCCGCGCCGACGAAGAGTACGTCCATCGGCACGGCCTCGGAGTCCGGTTTTTCGGCCAACAGGAAGCGGTCGCGTGGCAGGCGCGGCTGCTCGTCCGCTGGCCGGACCGAAGTACGGAGGGGCTTGCTCTCGGACATGCGATCTCCGCCGTTACAGTAGCTCGGGACCCGTCGGGAGCGGAGTGTGTATCGACTCGTCACCCCCTCGACGTCGGCCGACGGCCTGAACATAACGCGCACACGGCAGGGAGATGCACGGATGAGCGAGCGGCGCCCCACCACCTTGGCAGAGCTCAAGGCCACCGGATACCAGAGCCGGGACGTGAAGGACGAGCTGCGCGTGAACCTCGTGCGCAAGCTGAAGTCCGGGGAGGAGCTCTTTCCGGGTGTGCGCGGCTACGACGACTCCGTGATCCCGCAGATCGTCAACGCCGTGCTCGCGAGGCACGACTTCATCCTGCTCGGCCTCCGGGGACAAGCCAAGAGCCGCATCCTGCGCCAGCTGGTCGAGCTACTGGACGACGAGGTCCCGATCCTTGCGGGGAGCGAGGTGAATGACGACCCGCTCGCTCCCATCTCGAAGTACGGCCGACAGCTCGTCGAGGAGAAGGGAGACGCGGCCCCGATCGAGTGGATCGGTCACGAGCAGCGCTACGTGGAGAAGCTGGCCACCCCCGATGTCACCATCGCCGACATGATCGGCGACGTCGACCCGATCAAGGCCGCGCGAGGCGGGCACATCCTCGCTGATGAGCTGACGATCCACTACGGGCTGCTGCCGCGCGCCAACCGAGGCATCTTCGCCATCAACGAGCTGCCCGACCTTGCCGGCAAGATCCAGGTCGGCCTGTTCAACATCCTCCAGGAGGGGGATGTGCAGGTGAAGGGGTACCCGATCCGGCTCGCACTCGACCTGCTCATGGTGTTCACTGCCAATCCCGAGGACTACACGGCGCGCGGCAAGATCATCACACCGCTCAAGGACCGGATCGGCGCCGAGATCCGCACGCACTATCCGGAGGACCTCGAGATCGGTCGCGACATCACGCGCCAGGAGGCTTGGATCCGCCGGGAAGGCACGTGCGTCGAGATCCCGGAGTTCATGGAAGAGATCGTCGAGCGGGTGGCGTTCCTGGCCCGAGACGACAAGCGCGTCGACCAGCGCTCCGGGGTGAGCCAGCGCATGCCGATCTCGGTGATGGAGACGATGATCTCGAACGCCGAGCGGCGGTCGCTGCGGCACGACGAGGGCACGACCGTTCCGCGCATCGACGACCTCTACGCCGCCCTTCCGGCGATCACCGGCAAGTTGGAGTTGGAGTACGAGGGTGAGTTGCACGGGGCTGCGAAGATCGCCCGCGAGCTGATCCAGCAGAGCGCCTCGCGCACCTTCGACGTGAGGGCCGGGGGCGCCGACGTGGAGGACATCGTCGCCTACTTCGAAGGCGGCGGCGCTCTGCAGGTCGGTGAGGACGCGGCTTCCGCCGCCTGTGTGCAGGGCTTCGAGACCGTGCCCGGACTCCTCGAGCTGGTCGAGAACGTAGGCCTCGCCCCCGCGGCGGCGAGCGACGGCATCCGGACGGCGGCCTGCGAGCTCGTGCTCGAAGCGCTGGTCGCGCAGAAGCGGATCAGCCGAACCTCGTCTGGATACGTGCGCGCACCCCACCAAGGGCCCCCCAAGGGCAAGGGGTACCAGGGCTTCGATCCCATGGGCGGCCTGCAGCTCTGACCCGACGCGAGTCGGACCCGACCGGGCCGGTGCTCTCCAGCGACCGTCTGGAGCTGCGCCCCTTCCGGCCGGAGGACACCGAGGAGCTCCACTCGCTCTTCACCGACGCGGCCGTGCGCCGGTGGCTCCTGGACGACGCCGTCGTGCCCCGCTCCTGGGTGGAGGCCGAGATTGCCGCGAGCGCGGCGCGCTTCCGGGACGGCTCGGCGGGCCTGTGGGCCGTGAGGGAGCCGCCCGACGTAGCCCTGCTCGGCTTCGCGGGCTTCCGGCCGTTCTTCGAACCCCCCGAGCTTCAACTCCTGTACGGGTTGCTTCCGGCGGCATGGGGACGCGGGCTGGCGACCGAAGCCGCCCGAACGGCCGTCGACTACGCGTTCGACGTGCTCGGCCTCGAAGAGGTGCGCGCGGCCACGGACGTCCCGAACGTGGATTCGATCGCCGTCCTGAGACGTCTCGGCTTCGACGACGTGGGGCGGACCGACGAGGGAGCCGCGGGCACGGTGCGCTTCCGGCTGAAGCGTTGAGCCGCCGTTCCGACTCACGTTGCGGCGCTCGACGGGTCGGCCGCTACGCGTCGGCCCCCTCGGCGAGGCGCTCGAGGAGCCTCCGCTGGGCGGTGGGCAGGGCGAGTTCGCTGGGAGCCCCCGGCTCCACCCACGCCTCGTTCTCGTCTCCCGCTCCCCGGGCGGCCACGGGCACGACGCACGGCAAGTAGACGGCGTGGATGTGCGTGAAGCGGTGCTCGAGCGGTGCAAGCAGCTCGGGGACCCCGCAGGGAGCGACACCGAGCTCTTCCGCCATCGCCAAGGCCGCCCGGCCCGCCACTTCCCCCACCGCCTGGCCCTCCGCCTCAGCGGGGAGCTCCCGTTCGGGGAAGGCCCACATGCCACCGAGGAGGCCCCCCAGAGGACGCCGCCGGAGGAGGACGCGAGCACCTTCGCGCAGGACCGCCAGCGCCAGCACCGCCCGTCTGCCCGCGCTCCTCTCGCGCCGCGCGGGGCGGTCCTCCGGCGTGCCTGAAGCCTTCGCCCGGCACCAAGGGGCCGCCGGACATTCTCCGCAGCGCGGCGCGACCGGTGCGCAAACCGTGGCGCCGAGCTCCATGAGGGCTTGGTTCCAGTCGCCCGGACGGTCCCGGTCCAGAAGCCGCGTCGCCGTGTTTCGGAGCCAGGACGGCTTGGGGTCGGCCACGTCGAAGAGCCGAGCAAGCACTCGGCGCACGTTGCCGTCGACCGCCGCGACCCGCTCGCCGAACGCGATGCTCGCGACCGCCGCGGCCGTGTACTCACCCACACCGGGCAGCTCACGCAGCCCACTCGCGCTTGTCGGAAGCGATCCATCGCCGCGGTCTCGAGCAACGATCGCGGCGCGGCGGAGATTGCGGGCCCTCCGGTAATACCCGAGGCCCTCCCAGGCCTTGAGGACGTCGTCTTCGTCGGCCGAGGCGAGCGTGGCCAGGTCAGGGAACCGCTCGAGCCACGGTCCGTAGTACCTCTCGACGGTCGCGACCCGGGTCTGCTGCAGCATCACCTCAGAAACGAGCACATGGTACGGGTCCGTCTCCCCGCGCCACGGCAGGGTACGATGCTTCTCGTCGTACCAATGGAGCAGCGTCGCGCGCTGCGCGGCCACTTCACACGACTCGTCGGGGCGCGGCGCCGGGTCGGCACGGGGCGGCGTCATGGACGGGAAGGTACCCCGCCCGATAGGATGGTGTCATGCGGTTTACGACCTACTCCAAGTACAAGGGCGGCTGGCTCGACGCCCTCAACCTGCAGGCGCTTCTCGAGCACCTGTCGGATTTCCTCATGGACGGTGGCTTCGCGGGCGGACCGCATTACCACCCCTATTGGGGGTGGTCGGGAACGGATGACCCCAACTCGACCGACGCCCTCAAGAACGCCCTGCTGAAGGCCCTGATCGAGAGCGGTCAGCTCACGCCGGAGATGATCGAGGAGCTGCGCGGTGAGGGGGCGGGCGACGAAGAGGTTCGGAAACAGATCGCCCAGCTGCTCGACGACCTCATCCAGAAGATGGTCGAGGAAGGGTACATCAACCTCGAGACGGGCAACCCGCAGATGCCGGGCGCCACGTACGACGTCACCGGGCAGGGTCAGATCGACGAGGCGAAGCAGGCGGCCCAATCGGTCCAGTTCAACCTGACGCAGAAGGGGATGGACTTTCTCGGATACCGCGCGCTCAAAGGCCTCCTTTCGGCGCTTGGGAAGGCGGCGGCCGGCTCCCACGACACGCCGCACCTCGCCACGGGTGTGGAGGCCGAGGCGGCCTCGAAGCCGTACGAGTTCGGCGACACGATGAACCTCGACATCCCGGCGACGCTCAAGAACGCGATCGAGCGCGAGGGGCTCCAGGTCCCGCTGAATCTCGACTACGGCGACCTGATGGTGCACCAGGCGGAGTACCGCTCCTCGTGCGCCACAGTGCTTCTGCTCGACATCTCCCACTCGATGGTGCTCTACGGCGAGGACCGCTTCGCGCCCGCGAAGCGGGTGGCGCTCGCTCTCTCGCACCTGATCCGCACGCAGTTTCCCGGTGACTCCCTGCGCGTCGTGACGTTCGGCGACCGGGCCCAGGAGATCCCTCTCTCGCAGCTGGCGAAGGCCCAGGTCGGGCCATTCCACACGAACACGGCGGAGGGCATCGAGGTCGCGAGGCGGATCCTCACGGCGCAGAAGAAGGACATGCGCCAGATCATCATGATCACGGACGGGAAGCCGAGCGCGATCACGCTCCCAGACCGCCGCGTCTACACCAACTCGGGCGGACTCGACCCCATGATCCTCCGGCGGACGTTCCAGGAGGTCGCGGCATGCCGCAAGTCGGGCATCCTCATCAACACCTTCATGCTTGCGAAGGACCCGTATCTCGTGCAGTTCGTGCAGAAGGTGTCCGAGATCGCGCGCGGCAAGGCTTACTTCACCACGTCGCTGACCCTCGGTCAGTACATCATGATGGACTTCCTCCGGAAGAAGAGGAAGAAGGCGAGCTGACAGGGCCCAGGACCGGCTCCTAGCCTCCCCCACGACCACCATGGAAGGGGTCACCGGGCCGCTCCCGTCGGGGACGCTGGTTCTGCTGCTCGCGCAGCTCGCAGTGCTCCTCGGCACGGCTCGAATTCTAGCCGAAGGCGCGCGCCGGATCGGTCAACCTCCCGTTCTCGGTGAGCTCTTGGCTGGTATACTGCTCGGCCCCACCGTGGCCGGGCACTTCGTGCCCGCGCTATTCGACACGCTCTTCCCCTCGGGTGGACCCAACCAACTGCTCGAGCTGATCGCCTGGCTCGGCATGTTGTTGCTGCTCTTCCTGACGGGGATCGAGACGGACGTGCGCGCGGTTCGCACACTGGGCCGCGCCGCATTCATGGCTTCCGTGCTCGGCATGGTGATCCCCTTCGCGAGCGGCTTCGCTCTCGGTTGGCTCCTGCCGGACGTCTTCCTCACCGACCCCGCCAACCGCGCGATCTTCGCTGCGTTCCTAGCTACGGCGATGGCGATCTCCGCGCTCCCCGTGATCGCGAAGATCCTCGCCGACCTGGGCCTGATCCGCCGCAACGTCGGCCTGGTCATCCTGTCCGCGGCCGTCGTGGACGACACGACGGGGTGGCTCCTGCTGTCGCTCATCGCGGGGATCGCGTCGGGGGGAGGATTCTCACCGCGGGCGTTCGGTCTCACGCTCCTGTTGCTCACGCTCTTCCTGGGCGTGATGCGGTGGATCGCCCATCCAGTGCTCTCGCGCGCTGTACGAGTCGTCAACGAGCACGTGGGACTCCGAGGAGCGGACCTGACCCTGATCCTCACATTCGCCTTCGCCGCCGCGGCCGTGACCGAGGCGCTGGGCGTCCATGCGCTGCTCGGTGCGTTTGCGGCGGGTCTGGTCGTGCGTCAGACGCCCCGCGTGAAGTCCTCGTCGCTCGAGTCCCTCGAGAAGTTCGTCATGGCCGCGCTGTCGCCGGTGTTCTTCGCCTACGTCGGGCTCCAGGTCGACCTGTGGTCCCTGAGCGGCTGGGCGATGCCCGCGCTCGTCCTCTCCGTCGCCATCGCGGGGAAGCTCGTCGGGTGCTACATGGGGGGGCGCCTCGGCCACCTCACCCATTGGGAGTCCCTGGCCCTCGGCTTCGGCATGAACGCCCGCGGCGCCATGGAGCTCGTGGTCGCCCTCATCGGCCTCTCGCTCGGACTCCTCACCAATGAGATGTACGCAGCCATCGTTCTCGTCGCGGTGGTCACGTCCTTCATGGCGCCGCTGGCCCTCCGCTGGATCGCGCCACGTCTCACGCTCGGCGAAGACGAGCGTAGGCGCATCGAGGACGATCGGCGCTCGACGCTCATTGCCACGACGCCCCTCCGGGTGCTGGTGCCGACCGCGGGAGGCGCGAACGCCATGGCCGCGATCCGCCTCGCCTCGGCGCTCGTTCGCCGACCGCACGCGGAGATGACCGCGCTCTACGTTGCGTCCGGCCCCCCGTCCGGACCGCGCGCCTGGTTTTCGCGTCGACGCTCGCTCGCCGGGACCGGACTGCGCGAGCACCTGCGCAAGGCCGCCGAGGTGGTGGGTGCGACCCGCTTCGTCGCCAAGGAGACCAAGGCGGACGACGTCGCCAGTGCGGTGGTGGCCGAGGCCGCACGCGATCACGACCTCCTCTTCCTCGGCGCCGCGCCCGATCGCTCGCTCGACAGCCCCCTGGCACGGCAGGTGATCCGTGCCTCCCCGATCCCGGTCGTGATCCTACAGAGCCGCGCCCCGGAGGAGGACGGCCCGTTCGCTCGCATCCTCGTCCCGGTCGACGGTAGCGTCTACTCCCGCTACGCGGCCGAGCTGGCCCTTGCCTACGCGGACGGAGTCGGGGCCTCGGTCCACTTGCTGCACGTCCTCCCCGAGCAGGGGCGAGTCGAGGAGGCCGAGGCGGGCCTCGAGAGCCTGCTCAGGGCGCTCGGCCGATCCGAGGACCATCGTATCCAGATCCGAGTCATGCGCCACGCGAGGCCGGCCGAGGCGATCGTCGCGCAGTCGGAGTCAGGGCACTACGACCTGCTGGTCATCGGCGCGGAAACGCGGCTGCTGGGCCGGCCCACACTCTTCGGGCAGGGCACGGCCGAGATCGTGGAGCGGGCCGGCTGCTCGACCGCGGTCGTACTCCCGGGTAAGGCGCGGTGACGCGGCGGCTTCCAAGACCCGCAGCTGGTCGGCGACGTTGCCGGCGCCACCATCCACGGGCAGTATGTCGCCCGTCGCCATCCGCCCGCCGACCCTCCACCGAGAAGACCGGCGCATGATTCGTCGCCAGCTCCGGCTCCGGATCGTCCTGACCCTGCTGGCCACGCTCGTCGCCTCGACGCCGGCCGCGGGTCAGGACGGGGTCGTGCGGGCGGCGATAGAACGCACCTTCGCGGCGCTGAGCGCCGGCGATACCGACGCTTACCTGGACGAGCTCTCGCCGCAGGCCAGGGTCTTCATCGACGCCGGAGGCCTGGTGGAGCTCGACGCCGTCGAGTGGCTGCGTCGCGTCGCACCGGCCGACTGGGTCATTCGGGACGTCCGCACACAGATCATCGGGCGGCGCGCAGTGAGCGTGGTCGAGGTGGAAGGTCCCCTGCGTGTGGACGGCGTCGTCGACCTCTCGGGACCCTGGCGCTACGCGGAGACACGCGCATTCGACGGGGGGCGCTGGCGCGTCGTCCAACAGGAGGTATCCCCGCTCGGCGACGCCACCGCAGCACGCCCGGGCCCCTCACCCGGCGACTCCGCATTCGACGGGCAGGGCACGGCCGCCCCCTCCGGTCCTCAAGGCAGGAGTGCGGCCGACCCCCGACCGACCGCGCTTCCGTCCGGTGTCACGATCCTGGGCCCGCCGCCACCGGTGCCTCCGGCGGTCATATCGCGGGACGCGCAGGGGAACGCCACCGTGCGAGCGATCCGGCTGAGCGCGCCACTCGACCTCGACGGACGGCTGGACGAGCCCGTCTACACCGAGGTGCCACCCCTGAACGAGTTCATCCAGGCGATACCGAACGAAGGAGCTCCGGCCTCCGAGCTCACGGAAGCGTGGATCATGTTCGACGACGACAACGTCTACGTCTCCGCCCGGATGCACGAGAGCGTGCCGGAGCGCGAATGGGTGGCCAACGAAATGCGTCGCGACCTCATTCGGACGAACGACAACTTCGGTCTCATCTTCGACACGTATTACGACCGCCGGAACGGTTACTTCTTCTACGTAAACCCCCTCGGCGCGTTCTCCGACATCCAGGTCACCAACGAGGGGAACCCGAACTTCGATTGGAATCCCGTGTGGGAGGTGCGGAGCGGTCGCTTCGAGGGCGGCTGGACCGTCGAGATGCGCTTCCCCTTCAAGTCCCTCCGCTACCGACCGGGCACGTCGCAGGTGTGGGGACTACAGCTCCGCCGCATGATCCGCCGGAGAAACGAGACGTCGCAACTCACGCCCATCCCGGCTGCGGCCGCGGGCAACCTCGGCAGCAACGCGATCCTGCGGCTCTCCCGCGCGGCGACGCTCGTTGGACTCGAGGCGCCTCCGCCCGGCGTCAACATCGACGTGAAGCCGTACGGCATCGCGGGGCTCACCACCGACCGCACGCTGACGCCGGCCGTCGTGAACGATCTCGAGGCGGACGGGGGCGTGGACGTGAAGTGGGCGATCTCACAGAACCTCGCCGCCGACTTCACCTACAACACGGACTTCGCGCAGGTCGAGGTCGACGAGCAGCAGGTCAACCTCACGCGCTTCAATCTCTTCTTCCCGGAGAAGCGCGAGTTCTTCCTCGAGAGCCGGGGCATCTTCGACTTCCCCTCGGGCGGGCGGGGCTTCGGAGGGGGCGATGGAGCGGACGTGCTCGGCGCGCGGTCCGCGCGGGCCTTCCTGGATCACGTACTCGACCACGTCACCTTCGGAGAGCGCATCGTAGTCGGAGGCGGCGAGGCCCGAGCGATGGAAGAAGACCTCCTTGCCGTCCTCGCCGCGGATGAAGCCGAAGCCGCGATCGCGCACCATCTTCTTGATGCGGCCCTTCGCCTTCGGACCCGACGGCGGGCTGCCGCCGCGGCGCGGTCGCGAGCGCGAACGCGGTCCGCTGTAGCGATCGCCCGCGACGAACTCCTGGCAGAACAGGTCGATCGGCACCAGCAGATCCTGGAACTCGTCCTTCTCGGGCGAGAGCAGCACCTCGTCCTCGCCGAGATCCGCGACCGTGTAGCGGAGACCGGTATTCTTGTGCGTGACCCGGGTTCCGGGTTCGATCTCGTCCAGGACCAGCATGGGACCTCGTTCCGCGGCGCGGATCCATCCCTCGGGGACTGATTTCTCGGGGGGAGCGGGCTCCGCCCGCCGCGCCGCAAGGAGCGACGAAATATACAGAAATCCGCTCTGCGGTCAAAGTGGCGGCGGGCTGGGGCGGGCGAGCGCGCGCGCGAGCAGCCCCGCGAGGATTGGTAGCGCGAGCGACACGCCCCAGCGCAGCAGCGCGAAGCGCGGGCCCAGGATCGGGAGCTCCCAGGCCACCAGCCGGTGGAGCGCCAGCAGCGCCCAGCCGGTCACGTAGGCCACGAGCGGGCCGGGTGCGGCGCCGCTTCGGGCCAGCACGGCCGCGATCGGGAACGCCACGAACGGGCCGGACGGCGTGAGCGCGCCCGCGCCGGCGGCGAGCAGGATGCCGCGCACGCCGGTCTCGGCGCCGAGCAGCCCGCGAATCGCGTCGCGTGGGATCAGGACCTCGGCCAGGCCCGCCGCGAGGAACGAGACCACGAGGACGAGGCCGAAGCGCGCCAGCAGCCCGACGCCGCCCGCGAGGCCCGTGCGCACCAGCTCGCCGCCGCCCCGCCACCAGGCGAGCAGTGCGAGCGCCGCCAGCGCGACGAGCATCGTGAGCAACGCGCCGTCGAGCGGGGAGCCTCGTGCCACGGGCTAGTAATACACCGAACGGGTGCGGTGGCGCGGTCGCGCCTTCAGCTCGGGGCGCTGGCCGCGGTGCCACAGTCGGTAGTCGAGCGCCTGCGCAGTGACCCGGCGCCCGCGCCGCGCCAGCGCGGCGACCAGCAGCTCGACGCCGTGCACCGCGGCCGCGCGGATCTCGACCTCCTCGGGTGAGCCGGGAGCGAGCAGCGTGCCCGTCTCGATGCGCTGCGCGAGCTCCGGGGCGTACTCGAGCGCTCCCTCGCTGCGCAGCACGTGCGGCACCAGGTTGTCCGCGAACGCGGTCAGACGCCCGAGGTCGTGGAAGCGACCGGGCCCGCGGCCTTCGAAGGCCAGCGCGAGGTCGGCCACGGTCAGCTGGGCGCGCTTGTAGAACGGCACGTCGAGGCCGCGATGGCGCGCCACGTCGCGAAAGAATGCCATCCGCACGAGCTCGCCCACGAGCGCCTCGGCAGAGCCCTGCGCCGCCTCCACGACGCCCTCGAAACGACCGCCGTGCCGCTCGACCACCAGGCGTCCCAGGTCGGCCAGCGCGCGTGCGAACAGCGCCAGCAGCTCGGCCACCTCCGGATCGGTCGGATCCTGGCCCAGCACCCGAGCCAGTGCGGCGGGCTCGATCCGCATCAGCTGCTCGGGCGTCCACGGACCGTCGGCGGCGAAACGGTCCGTGAGCCCCATCGCGACCGTGTAGTAGCCGGAGCGTCCCGCGCGCTTGCGAAGCTTCGGAAACCAGCCCGAGCCGAAGTTGATCGCGTCGAGCGTCAGCACGTAGGCCAGCGTGGAGGCCTCGGAGCCGCGATGGTGCGTGCTGCCGTCCCAGGTCGGCGGCGGCTCGCGCTCGTCGGCGAGCCGCGCGCACAACGCC
>JBFGFY010000067.1:0-16226 GCA_041579355.1 Longimicrobiales bacterium
CCGGGGCCCGTCGCGGAGGGTTGCCTGGCCGCCGTGGAAGTGGAGCTCAAGTACGAAGGGTATGTCGAGCGCGAGCGCGAGCGGGCGGAGCGGCTCCGGGAGCAGGCGGAGTTCCGCCTCGAGGAAGACCTCCCGTACCGCGACTTCGTGACGCTGTCCTACGAGGCGCGCGAGAAGCTCGCCCGTGTGCGTCCGTCGACGCTAGCCCACGCGGCGCGCATCCCGGGCGTCTCACCGGCCGACCTGCAGAACCTGATCCTCGAGGTCCGGCGGCTGGCGTCCTCTCCGGTCGAGGCGACTTCCCCCTCCTGAGGGAGTGCGGCCCGCGTCCCTTCCACGTGGAGCGGACGTTGCCGAAGCGACAACGTTTCACGTGAAACCCGAGCACCGATGCGGTCGGGGCGTTTCACGTGAAACACCCTCCCGGCGCTTCCGGGTCTAGCGACGCCTCAATTCGATGTGGGCCTGGGCGGGGTCCAGCACGTCGTCCAGGTTGAAGTCGAACTCGCTCGGGCCGTCCAGTATGAGATAGTCCGCCGAAGTGAAGGAGTAGTTGGCGGTCGCGGGGCGTGCGGTGGCGGGTGACGAGGGATCCAGTCGGATGGTGGAGCCCACGATGGAGAGCTGGCCGACCTCGCCCCTCCCTCCGGGCACCTCGAGCGTCGCCGTGTACTGACCACTCGGCTCGATCCGGATCCAGAAGGCGCCAAACGTCAGCACGTTCACTACGATCGACGGGTCCGCATCGGAGGTCATCGTGAAGACCGCCGCGTCCCAGGTGCCCACGAAGGGCGCGATCGCGGGATCGGGGTCGGTGCCGCCCCCTCCGCACGCGCCGAGTGCGAGGACGAGCGAGAAGATCGCCGCGAGCCCCGTTCGGCCCTCCCACTTCCGTCGTTGCTTCTGCATGGAGAACAACGTTCCGAAAGGCCACCACGCGGTCAAGCGTCCCGTGCGCTTTCCCGCGTCTCCCCGGGGGGGGTATATTGCGCGCGCAACCCGAATCCACCGCGCACGGGCTAGCGGATGTCCCAGGTCATCGCGATCGCCAACCAGAAGGGCGGTGTCGGCAAGACGACAACCGCCATCAACCTCGGCGCGTCCCTCGCCGTGGCGGAGAAG
Source organism: Longimicrobiales bacterium (assembly GCA_041579355.1). Taxonomy (GTDB): domain Bacteria; phylum Gemmatimonadota; class Gemmatimonadetes; order Longimicrobiales; family Gaopeijiaceae; genus UBA2982. The sequence continues at coordinate 1,123 of JBFGFY010000067.1, forward strand.
CGCACACTCGTGGTGGACATCGACCCGCAGGGCAACGCCACCAGCGGATTGGGTGTGACGGACAAGGGCTCCCGGTCCACGATCTACGACGTGCTCATCGGCAACAGCTCGGTGGGCGCCGCCGTGATCAAGGGCGTGCACTTCCCCCACCTCGACGTGGTGCCCTCGACACGGGATCTCGTCGGCGCGGAGATCGAGCTCGTGCCGGCCAAGGGACGTGAGTCGATCCTGCGGGCGGCCCTCACGAGCGTGCGAGACAGCTACGACTTCATCCTGGTCGACTGTCCGCCTTCGCTCGGCCTCCTGACGCTCAATACCCTCACCGCGGCGGACTCGGTGCTGATCCCGATCCAGTGCGAGTTCTATGCGCTCGAGGGGCTGAGCCAGCTGCTCAACACCGTTCGCCTCGTACAGCGAAGCCTCAACCGCAGCCTCGAGATCGAGGGGGTCCTGTTGACGATGTTCGACCGACGGCTCAACCTCTCGCGGCAGGTCGCCGCCGAGGCGAGGGAGTACTTCGGGCCGAAGGTCTACCGGGCCGCGATCCCACGGAACGTGCGACTCGCGGAGGCACCCAGCTTCGGGAAGCCGATCGTTCTGTACGACGTCTTGTCGAGCGGTGCGCAGGCGTATCTCGCTCTGGCACATGAAGTTATAGATCGTGCCGAGAAGGCCGCCAAGCGTCCGGTGACGGCCGGGGCGGCGGGATGAGCCGCGACCGGCTCGGCAAGGGGCTCGGCGCCCTGCTCGGGGAGTACCTCGAGCCGGAGGCCACTCCCGCCGAGACTCGCCGACTGCCGCTGACCGCGATCGTTCCGAATCCGCTGCAGCCTCGCCGCGTTTTCAGTGAAGCCGAGCTCGAGGGTCTGGCGTCGTCCATTCGCGAGAATGGGCTTCTCCAGCCCCTCGTGGTCCGGCCCGTTCCGGGCTCGACGGACCGGTTCGAGCTCGTCGTGGGTGAGCGGCGTCTGCGGGCGATCACGCGCCTCGGGTGGCAGGATGCGCCGGTCGTGGTGCGCGAGGCGACCGACGAGACCCTGCTCGTGCTCGCCCTCGTCGAAAACCTGCAGCGCGAGGCCCTGAACCCGCTCGAGGAGGCGGAGGGGTACGTGGCGCTGAGCGACCAGTTCAAGCTCAGCCATACCGAGATCGCGAAGGCCGTCGGGAAGGACCGGTCGACGGTCACGAACCTCATCCGCCTCCTCAAGCTGCCCCCCTCCGTGCGCAAGCTCGTCGAGGAAGGCACGCTCTCCCAAGGACACGCACGCGCGCTCCTCACTCTAGACGATCCGGTCCAGGCCGGAGAGCTAGCCCGTCGGGCGGCCAAGGAGGGGTGGTCCGTCCGCGAGGTCGAGCGGCGGGTGGCGAAGGGGCCCGGGCGGGCGAAGGCCAAACAGAGCCGACCGAAGTCACCCGTCGTCCGCGCCCTCGAGCAGGCGCTCGAAGAGCGCCTTATGACGCGGGTCGAGCTCCGCGAGGAGCGAGGGGGGAAGGGCAAAATCGAGGTCAGCTATCACGGCCCCGAGGACTTCGAGAGGATCTTCGAGCTGATCACCGGCCGGGAGGTCGACGAGGTGGTGGAAGGATGAAGGGAGAGCGTCGTTTGACGGTCATGATCCTCCCCGACGGGGCGGACGAGAGCAAGACGTTCCACTTCAGTTATCGCATGCTCCGCGGATTAGCTGCGGTCGGCGCATTGGCTGCGCTTGCTCTCACGGTGATGGCGGGCAGCTGGTGGTACCTTGCCGCCCGCGCATCCCGCGCCGCGCAGCTCGAGCGAGAGGTCGAGGTCATGGCCGTGGATCGCGCGCGCGTGGCGGCGCTCGTCCAGCGCCTCGAAACGATCGAGGAGCAGTATCTCAGGATCAGGGACCTGTTCGGGCGGGTGCAGAACGACGCGCTCTCCGATGTCTGGCTGCCGCCGACCACCGCGGCCCGGCGGATCACCGGGCGGCAGCAGCGTCCGCAGATCGGCCCGAGCCTTCCGGCGTTCTGGCCGCTGACGGAGCGCGGCTTCGTGACACGCGGGCTGCACGAGGGCCAGTCAGGTGAGCACCCCGGGCTGGACATCGCGGTTGCGACGGACTCCTACATCCGCGCCTCCGGAGGTGGCCTCGTCGTGGACGTCGGTGAGGACGCCGTGTACGGACGCTTCGTGGTCATCGAACATCCAGACGGTTACTCGACGCTCTACGGCCATGCGTCCATGACGCTCGTCACCCCCGGCGAGCAGGTGCGGGCTCGTCAGGTGATCGCTCTTTCGGGCTCCACGGGCCGCTCCACCGGACCGCACCTCCACTTCGAAGTGCTCCTGAACGGGGAGCCCGTCGATCCATTGACCGTCGTAGAACAACCGACCTAGGATGCCTCGGCCGTTCGCGGCGGCGGCCGGCAACTTGCAGTCCCTGGACTCGCCGATCGGCGTACCGCTTCATACGACGTGAAAGGGAAGGTGGCGATGGCACGCGAAAGCGCGGGAGCACCCCCGGAGTCCGTGATCTCGATCATCGGCCCGGGGATGAAGGTGGTCGGGGACTGCCACACGGACGGGACCGTAAGAGTCGAAGGGACCGTGGAAGGGTCCGTTCAGGCCGGAAAGGCCGTCGTGATCGGGAAGAACGGGGTGATCAAGGGCGACGTCGTAACCCAGGATGCCGTGATCTCGGGGCGCGTCGTCGGCAAGGTGATCGCCCATTCCCGCCTCGAGCTCCAGGCGACCTGCCGCATCGAGGGAGAAGTGCACACGCGGCGCATGCAGCTGGAGGAGGGCGCGGTCCTCAACGGGACGGTCACAATGGCCGAACGCGCCTCGAAAGGTGAGGCGGCGAAGGGGGCTCCCGCTGCTGCGGCCACGTCCGTGCGGGAGCCGGCTGGGGCAGCGCCCGACAAGCGCTGATTCACATGTTTCCCACGGCCCGAACCGTGTGGCCGACCTCGTGCGCCTAAGACGCGCTCCCGGCTAACGTGTTCTCCCACTTCACATTAGCTTCTGCCGCCACCTGGGCACGACCGGCCAAGAGCCCGAGCCTCCCGCCTTTCCACACGATGTCCACATGTTCCCGGACGGGCTCGAAGGGCGGCATTCATTGAAATTAGAATCCTTGCTCCAATATACCGACGGGTACCTCCGGGTGGCCGACCATCCGGACTACCCGGGTGCCTACAACGGACTGCAGGTGGAGGGCAGCGACGAGGTCCGACACCTGGTCGCCGCCGTGGATGCTTCCGAGGCCTCCATCCGAGCCGCCGCCGAGCGGGGCGCCGACCTCATGATCGTGCACCACGGGCTCTTCTGGGGGGGCGCCCGTCCGCTGACGGGCCGCCTCTACAGGCGCGTGAAGCCGCTCTTCGACCACGCCGTGGCCCTCTACAGCTGCCACCTCCCGCTGGATGCCCACGCCGAGGTGGGAAATGCGGCGCTCCTCGGGCGTCACCTCGGAGTGTCGCTCGAGGGGCGGTTCGGCACCTACGAGGGTGTCCCGGTGGGGTGGCACGGCACGCTCGCCGGACCGTTGGAGGTGGCCGCGCTCGTGGCGCGGGCGGAGCAGGTCCTCGCCGGACCGGTCCGCGCTCTACCCGGCGGGCCCGAGCGGATCGAGCGGGTGGGCGTCGTCACCGGTGGGGGCGGCTCCCTCGTCGAGGAAGCGGCACAGCTCGGCCTCGACGCCTTCGTGACGGGGGAGGCGAGCCATCACACGTACTTCGACGCGGCGGAGCTGGGGATCCACGTGCTGCTGGGCGGCCACTACGCGACGGAGACCTTCGGCGTGAAGGCGCTCGCCGCGCACCTGGCCGAGCGCTTCGATCTCACGTGGGAGTTCGTCGATCTGCCCACCGGGCTCTGAGGCTCAGAACCTCCGTCCGCCCATCATCGCATCGCGCGCGGCGCGGAACTCTTGTCCCTCGTGCCAATTCGGGAAGGCATCCGTCGCGGCGAGGTCGAGGATGGTGAGCAGGGCGAGGGTCGCGTCGCGCGCCGCTCCGTCGTAGACCCAGTCGGGACCGACCTCGTCGGTCGGCGCGTGATAGTGGTTCGCCGTGTAGTCGTCGAGGACCGAGTTCCCCCAGCCGGCGGGGCGTCCCACGAAGTCGCGGCCGTGCTTGAAGTAGAGAGCCGGTACCCCGGCCCGGGCGAACGGGAAGTGATCGGATCGGAAGTAGGTGCCCACCTCCGGCTGCGCCTCCGGTGTGATCGTGTAGCCCATCTCACGCGCGCGGCGCTGCACGTACGGCCCGAGCTCGCTCCTCTCCTCGCCGAGCACGCTGATGTCGGTGGTGCGCCCCCACACGTTGCCCTGGTCGAAGTTGACCGCGGCCACCGTGCGCGCGAGCGGATACAGCGGAGACTGCACGTACCATTGGGCACCGAGCAGCCCCTGCTCCTCCGCGCCGGTCGCGATGAAGAGCACCGACCGATCCGGCCCTGGCTCCCTCTCCGCCAGGGACCGGGCCATCGCGAGAATCAGTGCCGTGCCCGAGGCGTTGTCGTAGGCGCCGTTGTAGATCGAGTCCCCGGCGATCGGCTCGCCGACGCCGAAGTGGTCGTAGTGCGCCGTCACCAGGATGTACTCGTCGGGCCTCGTCGTGCCGGGCACGAGCCCCACGACGTTCTGAGTGTCCAGGCGGCGTACTCGAGCGGTGAGCCCCGCGGAAACGGTCACCCCCGTCGGCACCGCAGTGAATCCGCGACGGCCGGCGCGCGCCTTCAGCTCGTCGAAGTCGTGGCCCGCCGTAGCCAGCGCGGCGCGTGCGACATCGAGCGACACCCACCCGATCAGGGCGGACGGATCCGGCGCCTCGGGATCGGCCGGGAGGGAGAACTGTTCACCCGAAAAGCCTCCGCGCACGACGCTCCACGGGTACCCGGCGGGACCGGTCTCGTGGACGATCAGCGCGCCCAGAGCACCCTGGCGGGCGGCCTCTTCGTACTTGTAGGTCCAGCGGCCGTAGTACGTCATCGCCACGCCCCCGAAGAGGTCGGGTTCGTCCTCCGTGGCCGGCGGATCGTTCACGAGGATGAGGATGAACTTCCCGGCCAGGTCGAGTCCCGCGAAGTCGTTCCAGCCTGCCTCGGGGGCGTCGATCCCGTACCCCACGAAGACGAGCTCCCCCTCACCGGCCGCCTCGATCCCGTCGGGATAGCCTGGATTGAGAACGAACTCGTCCAAATAGGTGGGCGTGAGACTTCCGCGGGGGCCCGTAAACGACAGCCCGACCGTTTCCGCTACCGGAGTGTTGCCGATCATCGGCACCGCCTGGACGTACGACCCCTCCGGCGGCTCGAGCCCGTACTCGCCGAACCGCGCCGAGATGTAGGCGACGGCCTTGTCGCCGCCGACGTGGCCCGGTCCCCTGCCGAGCAAGCTGTCGGACGCCAGCACCTCGGTATGCCGGGCGATGTCGGTGGCCGAGACGAGCGGCTCGACCTCTCCTCGGCGCTGACAGGCCCCGACGGAGAGACCGAGCAGCGCTGGCAAAAGCAAGGACAGGGTGCGAGCACTCATGGGGTGCCTCCGGCGGGTCGGTGTTCAGCCCAGCAACGGTAGAAAGACCCGGTCCGCCCGCCAAGCGAGCCCCGCCCCGGCCGCGTCCGTTGCAGCCCCCGGTGGGCTTAGGTACCATCCTCGGGCACCGAACCACCGGCGATCGCCTCAAGAAACATATGCTCCGCCCCGTCGCCCGGGCCGTCCTGGCCCTCCTCCTCGCAGCTCAAGCGTCGGCCGCTCAGACGGTTCCGACGCCCGTACAGCACTTCGGCTTCGAGATCGGTACGGACCGGAGGCTCGCCGACTGGCGCGCGCTCACCTCGTACTTCGAGCGGCTCGCGCGCTCGAGCCCACGCGTCATGGTCGATACCCTGGGAGCCGCGACCGCGGGCAGCCCCTTCGTCATGCTGACCATCACGAGTCCCGAGAACCACGCGCGGCTCGAGGAGCTCCGCCAGATCCAGATGCGCCTGGCGGACCCGCGCCTCGTGGGCGACGAGGCCGAGCTCGAGCGCCTGCTCGACGCCGGACGTGCCGTCGTGCTCATCACGCAGGGCATCCACGCGACCGAGGTGGGTGCGAGCCAGATGTCGGCGAACCTCGCCCACCGGCTCGCAACCTCGGAGGACCCCCGCATCCTCGAGATCCTGGAGAACGTGATCGTCCTCCAGATCCCTTCGCTCAACCCGGACGGCCTCCAGTGGGTCGTGGAGTGGTACAATCGCCACGTCGGCACCGAGTTCGAGGCCGCGCCCCTTCCCTGGCTGTACCACTTCTACACGGGCCACGACAACAACCGCGACTGGTACGCGTTCACGCAGCAGGAAACGGTTCTGACGGTCCTGGGCGCCCACAACCGCTGGCACCCTCACATCGTGCACGACGTCCACCAGATGGGTGGCAGCGGGGCGCGGATCTTCTTCCCGCCGTACATCGAGCCCTGGGAGCCGAACGTCGATCCGGCGCTGACGTCCGCCGTGAGCCAGCTGGGGGCCTACATGGCGGCCGAGCTGACGGCGCAAGGCAAGAAGGGCGTCGTGATCAACGGCATCTACGACGCGTTCACCCCCGCGCGCGCCTACATGCACTACCACGGTGCAGCTCGAATCCTCTCCGAGACCGCGTCCGCGAATCTGGCCTCTCCGGTGACGGTGGCGCGCAGCCGTCTCGGCCCCGGCCGGGGGTACGACGCGTCGCGGCGCTCGTGGAACTACCCCGACCCTTGGGGCGGCGGCGCGTGGGGCCTGCCGGACATCGTCGAGTACATGGAAGCTGGAGCGGTCGCGCTGCTCACCAACGCGGCCAAGAACCGCCGCTACTGGCTGGAGAACTTCTACCACGTGAATCGCCGCGCGGTGGAAGGATGGCCCTCTTGGCCCGCGGCGTGGATCATCCCCTCGGGTCAGTCCAACGAGCCGGGGATCCGCTACGCCCTCCGGGCCCTGACCCTCGCCGAGGTCGAGGTGCACCGCGCTCAGGGCAGGTTCGTGGCCGACGGCATGGAGTTCCCCGCCGGCAGTTGGGTGATCCCGCTCAACCAACCCTACGCGAGCTTCGCGAACACGATGCTCGAGGTGCAGCGCTACCCCGATCTGCGCGAGTACCCGGGCGGCCCGCCGCGCCGACCCTACGACGTGACCGCACACACGCTGCCCCTGCTGCTCGACTTCGAGGCGGTCGCCGTGAGAGACCCGGTCGACGCGCCCCTCTCCGAGCCTATCGTACAGTCGGACTTCGCCTTCCGGCTCCCTGCGCACCTCGCCGGCCCCAACCGCGCGCGTGTCGCGCTCTACAAGTCGTGGGAGGAGCCGATGGAGGCCGGGTGGCAGCGCTGGGTCTTCGACAAGCACGCGATGCCGTACGACACGCTGCACGACCGGGACATCCGCTCCGGCGCGCTGTCCCGCTACGACGTGCTGATCCTCCAGTCGCAGAGCGCGCGCTCGATCCGCGAGGGCTTTCGCGCCGACGAGGTGCCGGCCGAGTACGCCGGCGGCCTCGGCCAACAGGGCTCGGACGAGGTGCGCGCCTTCGTGCGCAACGGCGGGCGGCTCATCGCCATCGAGGACGCGACCGAGTACGCGGCGGAGCTCTTCGGGCTGGGCGTCCGGGACCGGAACGCCCGCATCGAGGCGGCGCAGTTCTACGTTCCGGGCTCGATCCTTCGGCTCGAGGTCGACACGGCCTCCACCGTGGGCCGCGGCCTGACCCCCGAGCTGCCCGCCTGGTACTGGGAGAGCAGTCGGGCGTTCGCCGTCGACGACACCCGTGCGCGGGTGCTCGCGCGATACGGCTCGGGCGATCCCCTCCTCTCGGGGTGGGCGATCGGCAGCCAGTACGTCGCAGGCCACCCGGCGATCGTGGAGGCGGCCGTCGGTAACGGCTCCGTGGTGCTCTTCGGCTTCCAACCCAACTACCGGGCACAGTCCATGGCGACCTGGCCCCTCCTCTTCAACGCAATCCCGAGACAGAGTCGATGAGCGCCGCCTCGAAGCACTTGTGCCCAGCCTGCGGCAAAGCCGCGACTGGGAACTTCTGCCAGCATTGCGGGGCGCAGCTCGGCGGGCGCTTCTGTGACCAGTGCGGCGCCAAGGCGGCGCCGGCCGCCGGGTTCTGCAACCAATGCGGCGCCAAGATCCGCGGAGGCGGAGGTGAGCGCGGGTCGGCGGTGGCTTCCGCGCTCGGGGGACAGAACCTCCCGTGGTGGATCGCCGGCGCCGCGATGTTCATCCTGATCGTGATCCTGGGTGTGCGGATGGTGCAGCCCGGGCCCTCGGGCGCGGCGGCGCCGAGTCCTACCGCCCCCTTCGCGGGCTCCGGCGGCGCGGGCACGCCGCCGGACCTCTCCGCCATGACGCCGCGCGAGGCCGCCGACCGCCTCTTCAACCGCGTCATGACCTCGGTCTCGCAGGGCGACTCGACCGGGGCGCAGGCCTTCCTGCCCATGGCGATCGGCGCCTATGAGCGAGCGCGGCCGCTCGACCACGACGGACTCTTTCACCTGTCGCTGCTCAACCGCACGGCGCTGAACCTGGAGGCCGCCCTGTCGAACGCCCGTGAGGTGCTCGAGGAGGACCCGAACCATCTCCTCGCGTTGACGGCGGGGGCGGAGGCAGCGGCCGAGATGGGGCAGACCGGCGTCGCGACCGAGTACTACCGGCGCGTGCTCGAGGTCTACAACGCGGAGATGGCCCGAGGGCTCTCGGAATACCTCGACCACGCGACGTTCCTCCAGTCCGTTCAGGCCCAGGCGGAGGGGTTCTTGGCGGGGCGCTGACGCCCCCACGCCAAACGGTTCCATGCGCGTCTTCCTGACCGGCGGGACGGGCCTGTTGGGCTCGCACCTCGCCCAAGAGCTGCGTGCGCACGGGCACGAGGTGGTGGCGCTCCACCGGCGCGCTGCCGACACGCTCGTCCTGGAGGAGTCCGAGTGCCGCCTGGTCGAAGGTGACATCCGTGACGATCCGGACGTGCTCGCACCGCTGATGGAGGGGTGCTCCCATGTGGTCCACGCCGCGGCGCTGGTGTACGCGGGCGGGGCCTGGCCCAAGGTGCGCGCCGTGAACGTGGACGGCACTCGCAACGTGCTCACGGCCGCGCGTCACGTGGGGGTGCAGCACGCCGTCCACCTGTCTTCGGTCGCGGTCTACGGGAGCGTGGAGGGACCGGTCACCGAGAGCACGCCGACCGACTCCAACCTCCCTCCGTACGACCTGTACGCGCGGTCCAAGCGAGAGGCGGAGGAGGTGGTCCGGGGCATCGAGGAGAAGCGCGGCTTCCCGGTCACGATCCTGCGTCCGTCGGCCGTGTACGGGGAGCGCGACCGGCTCATGGCGCCCGCGCTCCGGGACGTTCTCGAGCTGCCGGTCGTGCCCCTGCTCGGCCGCGGCCGGAACTCGCTTCCCGTCGTGTACGCGGGCAACGTCGCGGTGGCCACGCGGCTCGCGCTCGAAGCCGCGCGCCCGGCGACGACGTACGACGTCGGTCTAGACCATCCGCTCACCCAACGGGAGCTGATGGAGTGGCTGGCGGCGGGGCTCGGGATGACGCCGCGGTTCCTCTCCCTGCCCGCTCCCCTCGTGCGAGCGGCGGGCGAGGTCCTGGCGCGCCTCGGGGTTCGCACCCCAGGAGCGAAGCATCTGCCCATCAACCGCCTCACGCAGCTCGCGCTCAGCCAGAACCCGTATCCCTCGTCGCGAATCCGCGACGAGCTCGGTTGGAGCCCCGCCTACGAGCACCGGCCTGCCCTCGAGCGCACCGGGCGCTGGCTCCTGCACCACGCCTGAGTTACCTGCCCAACGGGGCCCCGCCGGCCCGTACGGAGACGACGATGAGCGATGCCTCCCGCCCCTACCGCGATCCTGCGGCGCCCCTTCCGCACGAATATCCCACGGAGGACGAACGGCTTCTGGAGAGCGTCGAGGACCTGCGCACGATCGGCAAGGACGCGTGGCGGATCTTCCGCATCATGGGCGAGTTCGTGGAGGGCTTCGAGGAGATGTCGGAGATCGGGACGGCCGTGTCGATCTTCGGTTCGGCCCGCGTTCAGCCTGACGACCCAGTGTACCAGAGCTGTGTGGAAACGGCGCGGCTTCTCGGTGAGGCGGGGTTCGCGATCATCACGGGAGGTGGGCCGGGCATCATGGAGGCCGCGAACCGCGGCGCGAAGTTGGCCGGAGCGACGTCGGTCGGATGCAACATCGAGCTCCCCTTCGAGCAGAGTGACAACGGCTACCTCGACGTCTCCATCGACTTCCGGTACTTCTTCGTGCGCAAGACGATGTTCGTGAAGTACGCCGAGGCCTTCGTCATCTTCCCGGGCGGCTACGGGACCATGGACGAGCTCTTCGAGGCGCTCACGCTCATCCAGACGAACAAGGTCCGCGACTTCCCGGTCGTCCTCTTCGGTTCCCAGTACTGGGCCGGGCTCCTATCGTGGCTCGAGGGCACGATGGCCAGGGAGGCGAAGATCGCACGTGGGGACCTGGATCTGATGTACGTGACGGATCAACCGGCGGACGTCGTCGCGCACATCATCGACCGGTCCCGCGCGCGGCACGCCGGGGACCACTCGCGGTAATAATCACAAGGGATTACGTGCGCTCGGGGTTGTGAGGCCGCACCCCCGAACGTTTCTTAGTATCCCCCGTGGGGCCCTCCGACCGGGCCCCGTCCACCCCTCCCCCAGAGAAGACCTTGGACCTAGACCTCGCGCCCCCCAAGGGCTACGCGCCGACCGGGAAGGACACCGGCGTCGTGACGCCCAAGGGAAGCCCGAAGATCCGGGCCCACGAGGGACTCGAGACCGTCGACCTGCGCGCGCGCAAGCCGTCGTGGCTCAAGGTCCGCTCGCCGGGGGGGCCGAACTATCGGCGCCTGAAGGGTCTCATGCGCTCGGGCGCCTTGCACACGGTATGCGAAGAGGCGGGCTGCCCGAACATCGGAGAGTGCTGGGAGGCGGGCACCGCCACCTTCATGATCCTCGGCGACGTGTGCACGCGCGCGTGCAAGTACTGCGGCGTGGCGCACGGCCTTCCCACCGAGCTCGACCTCGACGAGCCCAGGCGCGTCGCCGAGACCGTGGCCGAGATGGAGCTCGAGCACGTGGTGATCACGAGCGTGAACCGCGACGAGCTCGCGGATGGCGGGGCATCGATCTACGCCGACACGATCCGGCGCATCCAGGCGGCGGTGCCAGGCTGCTCGGTCGAGGTCCTCATCCCTGACTTCAAGGGGAGCGAAGACGCACTGTGGACGGTGGTCGAGGCCAAGCCCGCGATCCTCGGGCACAACCTCGAGACCGTCGAGCGCCTACACCCGGACGTCAGGCCCGGCGGCCGCTACTGGCGCTCCATCTCCTATCTGGGCGCGGTGAAGAGGCTCGACGCGTCGATGTTGACCAAGACGGGGATCATCCTCGGGATGGGAGAGGAGGCCCACGAGCTCCGCCAGGCGATGGCCGATCTTCGTGCAGCGGCTGTGGACATTCTGACGCTGGGGCAGTATCTGAGGCCTTCCCCCATGCACATCCCGGTGGCGCGTTGGGTCACCCCCGACGAGTTCGCGATGTGGAAGGAGGTCGGGGAGCAGGAGTTCGGGTTCAAACACGTGGAGTCGGGACCGTTGGTCCGATCCAGCTATCACGCGAAGGAACAGGCGCGGGAGGTCGAGGCGGGTGGCCCCGGAAGCGTCCAGGAGATCCTGGAAGCGGACGTGGCAGCGCCCGCCGAGGTACCTCTGCAGCTCGTGCAGATCGAGCTCGACCGCGCCCGCGGCTCATCGACCGGAGTCTGAATTGGCCGAGACCAAGACCAAGAAGGGCGCGGCGAAGAAGGACGTGCTCAAGCCCTACGGCGTAAGTGAGGAGCTCGCGCTCGAGCTCATGCGGGAGATGCTCCTCTACCGGCGTTTCGAGGAGAAGGCGGAAGAGGCCTACGCGATCGGCAAGATCGGTGGCTTCTGTCACCTGCACATCGGGCAGGAAGGCGCGTGCGCGGGGAGCATCAAGCCGCTGCGCCAGGACGACTACGTCATCAGCGCCTACCGCGAGCACACCCAGGCGTTGGCCAAGGGTGTGCACCCCAACGCCGTCATGGCCGAGCTGTACGGCCGCGTCGGCGGCTCGTCGGGTGGGAAGGGCGGCTCGATGCACATCTTCGGGGCCGACCTCGGGTTCATGGGTGGCCACGGGATCGTCGGAGGGCAGGTCCCGGTCGCGACCGGCTTCGGATGGAAGATCAAATACCGGGGTGAGGACAGCGTGGTCGTTTGCTACATGGGCGACGCAGCCGTCAACCAGGGGGCGTTCCACGAGTCGCTCAACATGGCCTCGGTTTGGCAGCTCCCGGTCATCTACGTGGTGGAGAACAACGAGTACGGGATGGGCACGGCCTTCAAGCGTGTGTCCACCACGGACATGGAGGACAAGTCGGCGGCCCACGGGATCCCCGGCGTGACGGTAGACGGGCAGGACGTGCTCGCCACGTACGCGCTCTTCCGCAAGCTCGTTAAGGACGTGCGCGGGGGCGCGGGCCCGCAGTTCGTGAACCTGGAGACGTACCGCTTCCGCGGTCACTCCATGTCGGATCCGGTCTCGGGCACGTACCGCTCCACGGAGGAGGTCGAGCGGCGCAAGGAAGAGGAAGACCCGATCCGCGTCCTGAAGGACAAGCTCTTCGCCGGCGGGATCCTCGATCAGGAAGGGCTCGAGGAGATGGACGCCGAGGCCAAGCGTATCTCGCAGGAAGCGGCCGACTTCGCCGAGGAGTCGCCCTTCCCCGATCCCGAGGCGCTCTACACGAACGTCTGGGCCGAGATCAACCCCAACGGCCGTCACTTCTTCGACGGACGAGGTCGCGGCTGATGGCGACCATGACGTACCGCGAGGCGCTCAACGTCGCGCTGCGCGAGGAGATGGCCCGCGACCCCGACGTCTTCCTGATGGGCGAGGAGGTCGCCGAGTACGACGGTGCCTACAAGGTCAGCAAGGGGCTGCTCGACGAGTTCGGCCCCATGCGCGTCGTCGATTCGCCGATCAGCGAGCTGGGCTTCGCCGGGCTCGGCGTCGGGGCAGCGATGGTCGGCCTGCGGCCGGTGATCGAGTTCATGACCTTCAACTTTGCCTTCCTGGCACTCGATCAGGTCATCAACAACGCGGCGAAGATCCACTACATGTCCGAGGGGCAGATCCGCTGCCCGATCGTGTTCCGGGGACCGACGGGGGCCGCGCTGCAGCTCGCCGCACAGCACTCGCAGGCGTGTGAGACCTACTACACACACGCACCGGGCTGCAAAGTCGTCACGCCCGGAACGCCGGCGGACGCCAAGGGGCTGCTGAAGGCGGCGATCCGCGACAACGACCCGGTCGTCTTCATGGAGGGCGAGCTCCTCTACAACGTGAAGGGTGAGGTCCCGGACGACGACGACTTCGTGATTCCGCTCGGGGTCGCGGACCTCAAGCGGGAGGGCTCGGACGTCTCGATCATCACGCACGGCAAGATGATCCAGGTCGCGCTGATGGCCGCGAAGAAGCTCGAGAAGGAGGGCGTGCAGGCCGACGTGCTCGATTTGCGCTCGCTCCGCCCGCTCGACGTCGATGCCATCCTCGCGACCGTCGCGAAGACGAACCGCGTGGTCTACCTCGAGGAGGGTTGGCCGTATGCCGGCACCGGGGCGCAGATCGTCTCCATGATCCAGGAGGAGGCATTCGATCATCTGGATGCGCCCATCCTGCGCGTGGTGCAGGCCGACGTCCCGATGCCCTACGCGAAGAATCTCGAGAACCTGGCCAAGCCCTCGGCCGACCAGGTGGTCGAGGCGTGCAACAAAGTCCTCTACAGGTGAGCTGACGACGTGGCGACCAAGGTGCACATGGAAGCGCTTTCTCCCACGATGGAGGAAGGTCAGCTCGTGCAGTGGCTCAAGTCCGAGGGTGACGAGGTTTCGAGCGGCGACGTGCTCGCCGAGATCGAGACCGACAAAGCCACCATGGAGCTCGTCGCTCGCGGCGACGGCGTGCTCCGCAGGATCTTCGTGCAAGCCGGGGGCACCGCCCCGGTCGGGTCGGTGATCGCGGTCATCGCGGCCGGCGACGAGGACATCTCCGGCATCGAGGGACACGCGGGCGGCACCGCCACCGCGGTGGCCGAGCCGCCGGCGAAGCCCGTCGAGAAAGCCGCGGCGCCGGCCGCACCCGCCAGGCCGGCCGCCCAGACACCGGCGCCACCCGCACCCCCCGCCGCGCCGGCCGAGAACGGAGGCCGTGTGAAGGCGTCTCCTCTCGCTCGCCGGCTGGCCGAGGAGATGGGCGTCGACATCTCCCGCGTGCAGGGCTCCGGCCCGGGCGGACGCGTCGTCAAGCGCGACATCGAGGCAGCAAAGGAGGCCGGCGTGCCGGCTCCGTCGGTGGCGGCGTGGGTCCCGGACGGGGCCGAGTTCGAGGACGTGCCAACGTCGCAGATGCGCAAGGCGATCGCGAAGCGGCTCGTGCAGTCGATCGGGCCCGTGCCGACGTTCTACCTCACGATCGACGTCGACATGCGTCGGGTCATGGAGGCGCGCGCGAGCATCAACGCGATGCTCGAGAAGGACGGTCTCAAGGTCTCGATCAACGACATCGTCCTGAAGGCCGTGGCCGGGGCGCTACGGCGCCACCCCGAGTGCAACGCGCAGTGGCAGGAGACGTACGTGCGGCGCTTCAACGCCGTACACCTCGGCGTCGCCGTCGCGATCGACGACGGCCTGATCACGCCCGTCGTCCGCAATGCACACGCCAAGGGGATCGCGCAGATCGGCGCGGAGGTGCGTGAGCTCGCGGGTAGGGCGCGCGAGAAGAAGCTCATGCCGGACGAGTACACGGGCGCGACGTTCTCCGTGTCGAACCTCGGGATGTTCGGCATCCACGAGTTCACGGCCATCATCAACCCGCCCGAGGCCGGGATCCTCGCCGTGGGCGGGATCGAGGAGACGCCGGTCGTCGAGCGTGGTCAGGTGGTCGTGCGGCCACGCATGCGTGTCACCATGAGCTGCGATCACCGCGTGATCGACGGGGCCCAGGGCTCGCGCTTCCTGCAGACCCTGCGCTCGATGCTCGAGGAGCCGACGGCGATCCTTCTGTAG
>JBFGFY010000068.1:0-15715 GCA_041579355.1 Longimicrobiales bacterium
CGCCCACCTCCTCGGCCGCGCTCGACGCGGCCGAGGAGGCACAGGCGCCGGCCGCCGCGCCGAGCACCTCGGGAGCGTCCGTTCCGGAGGCGGACGATCGAGGGGTCGAGAGGGAGCGTGCACCCGAGCCGGCGGCGGAGCCCGCGGTGCCGGCGGTGCCGTCGCCCACGCGAGAGAACGCCTCCGTCGTGGCGCAGCCCAATGCGCTCATTGGGGGCGCCGGCGGCACGCCGGTGGCGCAGCGCCGCGAGGTGGTGGCCGGTGGGGGGGGCGGAGCCCCGGCTCCGGCGGCGCTCGCCGACGCCGCGGACCTCGACGAGGTCGCGAAGGCCTCCCTCGATTCGGTCTCGGGGCCGGCGGTTTCCGACGTGGTGGCGGCGCGGCAGGCGCCTGCACCCCCGACCGCGGCTGCGGCGCCGGCACCGACCGCCGAGCGTACCAGGACGGATGCGTCGTTCCGTGACACGGACGCCGCGCGCCGCGCTACGCCCGACCAGCGCCTGAGCTCTGCGGTGACCGCGGCCCCGCCGCTCGAGCCGCTCGCGGGCGCGGCGCAGGGTGGGCGTGCTGCGCAGCCTTCCGACGCGCCGGCCGACGATGCGTTCGGGCTCGTCGTGCCGGGACTCGACGTGCTCGACGTCCTGCCGGTCGGCCAGGGCACGACGTTCGCGGGCATGCGCGCGCTCCAGCGGCTCGAGAGCGGGGACACGCTGGAGATCGTCCACCTCCCGGAGGGGGTGGCACCGACCTCTCTCGCTCCCCTGCGAGAGGGCTGGCGAGAGCTGGTCCTTCCCCGCGGATCGGGGTGGCTCGTCATGCGGGCTCCGGTCGCGGAACCCGTGCTCGTCGAGCTGCTACAAAGACTGCAGGCGGCGCGCTAGGTTTCGGGCTCCGCCCCCTCCGGGAAGGAGTGTTGATGACGACGAGGCCGATGACGCGCACGGGTGTGCTGCTCGCCCTTGGTTTCGCGGCGGGAATCTCGACACCGTGGGTGGCGTCGGCCCAGGCGGTCGCGCCCCCGCAACGCGGGGTGTCGCCCCAGGCGGACCTCGTGCGCGCAGCCGGCACGATCACCGAGGCCGACTACCTGCGGAAGGTGGGTGTGATCGCCCACGACTCGATGGGTGGCCGGGACACGCCGAGCGCCGGGCTGGAGAAGACGGCCGAGTGGATCGCCGCGGAGTTTCGACGCATGGGCCTCCGCGACGGAGTCGGAGACGGGAGCTTCGTGCAACGCTACCCACTCCGCTCGTTGGTGGTCGACCTCGACCGTTCGGCGCTCACAGGCGGGCCCGTCCGTCTCGCGTACGGGCGCGACATCATCCCGCTCTTGGGCACGGACGTGGGGGGCGAGGCCACCGGCGGGGTCGTGGTGGTGTCGGGGTCACGAGACCTCGGGCGCGCGATCCAGGACAACGCGTCGACGCTTCGTGGGCAGCACGCGATCCTCGTACTGGCTGCGAGCGCGCCGGGTGTGGATCAAGAGGCGTTCCGGACCGCGCTCACGCTGAGAAATGCCGGTGCCCGCTCGGTGATGGTGACGAGCTCCGCGGGAGACGCCGACTGGGCGGCCGCGACGGACCGGTCGATGGAACCCTCCGTTGCGCGTGGGTGGATCCCGGCGGGCGACGCCGGTCCGTTCCGCCCGATCCTGATCGTGCGGACCGCCTCGCTCGGGCGCCTACTCCAGAACTCGGGAATCGACATCGTGTCCCTCCAGGCGCGCGCGACGGAGCCCGTCCGCATCCAGGTGGCCCCGCGCATGGCGCTCACGCTGACGCAGACTACGCGCGAAGAGACGATCACGGCGCCGAACGTCGTGGGGATCGTCGAGGGCAGTGATCCGACCCTGCGGAACGAGTACGTCGTCTTCTCGGCGCACATGGACCACATCGGTATCGGGACTCCCGACGCCCGTGGAGACTCGATCTTCAACGGCGCCGACGACGACGCCTCCGGCACGATCGCGGTCGTGGAGATCGCCGAGGCCATGGCCTCGCTGGCCAACAAGCCCCGGCGCTCGATGCTCTTCCTGCTCGTCAGCGGCGAGGAAAAGGGGCTGTGGGGGAGCGAGTACTTCGCGAACAATTCGACGGTGCCCACCGACCGGATGGTCGCGAACCTCAACCTGGACATGGTCGCCCGCAACTGGACGGACACGATCGTCGCGATCGGGAAGGAGCACTCCGATCTGGGCGCCACGCTCGAGCGCGTGAACGCCGCCCACCCCGAGCTGCGCATGACGGCGATCGACGACCTGTGGCCCGAAGAGAGCTTCTACACCCGCTCCGACCACTACAACTTCGCCGTGAAGGGCGTGCCGGTCCTCTTCTTCTTCAACGGCACCCACCCCGACTACCACGGGCGCGACGACGAGGTCGAGCGGATCGACGGGGAGAAGGCAGCGCGTATCGCGCGGCTCGTGTTCTATCTGGGCGCCGAGATCGGCAACACGGACGCCCGCCCCCGCTGGAATCCCGAGAGCTACGCCCGGATCGTCAACACGCGGAGATAGGGTGCCGGATCAGGTCCGCGGGGGCGTCCGGCTCGGACGCCGAACGCCGCCCGCGGACCCCTCAGGGCGCCTCGGGTGCGTCCTCTATCGAGGACGCTTCCCGCCCGGAAAAAAGTCCGGGGGTCAGTGCAGCTCTTCCGAGCTCGTGGGATAGAGCCGGAAGAAATGGTCGAGCCGCAGGGCCCGTAGAATGCGCGCCGTCTCCCATGGCAGGGAGCGCACCCAGACGAAGTCGCCCGGCTCGGACTGCAGGCGGGCCGTGAGGATGAGCGAAAGATCGCCGACATCGGGCTGATCCAGCCCGGTGAAGTCGAAAACCACGTGCTCCACGGACTTTTCGTCCCCGCGCCTGGCTCCGTCGTTTCCGTCGTGTCTCATCTCCGCCTCCCTCCTATCACCGGTCACCTGACCTCCCCCCAGAGGCGCCCCTATATAGATCAAGAGTCGTGCCAGCCCGGATCTGGCATCAGGCCTGCATTCGGGCCACTATTCGAAGACAACCGAGTCGAGGGGGGCGAGTGGTTGTGGTTACACGTGCAGTGGTCGTCGCAACGACACTTCTTTGCACGGCGACCGGGGCGGAGGCGCGCCAAGTCGGCGATGCCGAAGAGGCATATCTCAGGGCCGTCGCCCGCTACTTCCAGATGCCCGATGGCGAGGTGTCGATCCTCGCGCATTGGGGCCTGGCCGTCGATGAGATCCCCGTTGCCCTCTTCGTCGCACGGCGGGCGGGAATCTCCCCGGAAGCGCTCGTCGCGCTGCGGGAGACCGGGCGCACCTGGACCGCCCTGGTCCGGAGCTACAACATCGGCGCCAACTCCCTGCACGTGCCGCTCCGCGACCCCGCGGCGGCGGGCTCGCTCACGCCCGCCTACGAGCGTTTCCGTGACACGCCCGTGCCCCAGTGGGCGGCGGTCCAGCTCAGCGACGGAGACATCATCGCGCTCGTGAACGTCCGCGTGCTCTCGCAGTCCTTGGGCGTTGCCCCGGACGACATCGCCCGGCGGACCGGAACGACGGCGACCTTCGTCGAGCTCTACGGGCGGATGCTCCGCTGAGCGGCCAGGGCCCCCCTGCCGTGGCGCCTCCCAAGTTCGTCCCTCTGCCGGCGTACCGTGAATTCCCCGTCGACGAGATGCGCCGCAGGGCCGAGCAGTTCCTGGAAGCGGCGCGCACACGCCGCACCGTGAGGGACTTCGCGGACCGCCCGGTTCCCCGCGACATCATCGAGCGCTGCCTCCTCGCCGCGTCCAGCGCTCCGAGCGGCGCGAACCGACAGCCGTGGCGCTTCGTGGTGGTCGGGGACCCCGAGATCAAGCGGCGCATTCGCGAGGCCGCCGAGGAGGAGGAGCGGGCTTTCTATGCGGAGCGGGCGCCGCAGGAGTGGCTCGACGCGCTCGCCGGGCTCGGCACGGACGAGAACAAGCCCTTCCTGGAGCGGGCGCCGTGGCTGGTCGTGATCTTCGCCGAGAGCTACGAGGTGAGGGACGACGGGTCGCACCTGAAGAACTATTACGTGTCGGAGTCGGTCGGGATCGCCACGGGGGTCCTGATCCACGCGCTCCATCACGCCGGGCTCGCCTCCCTCACGCACACGCCATCGCCCATGCGCTTCCTCAACGAGCTGCTCGGTCGCCCCGACAACGAGCGTCCCTTCCTGATCCTGGTGGTCGGCTATCCGGAAGAAGGAGCCCGGGTGCCGGTCATCTCCAAGAAGGGGCTCGACGACATCGCGGTCTTCGTCGAGTAGGGCGCGCGACCGTGGGCCAAACCGTGAAGGGATCGACCGGCGAGCCCCAGGCGATGCGGGCCTTCACCAAGGCGCTTCTGAGGGACCTGCGTGCCCTCGAGTCCATGCTCGACCAGGACCTCTTCGAGACGGGCGTCCGGCGGATCGGGGCCGAGCAGGAGATGTTCCTCGTGAACGAGGGTTGGCGGCCGGCGCCGGTCGCGCTCGAGGTGCTCGACCGGCTCGACGGTCCGTTCACGACCGAGTTGGCCCTGTACAACCTCGAGGCGAACATCGAGCCGCGGGAGCTCACGGGCTCGTGCTTTTCCTCGCTCGAGTCACGCGTACACGAGCTCGTGAACCAAGCACGCGCGGCGGCTGCGGAGGTGGGGGCCGACGTCATCCTCACGGGCATCCTGCCGACGCTTCTGCGGTCGGACGTGACCCTCGACAACATCACGCCCTACGAGCGGTACTACGCGCTGAACGCTGCGCTCTCCCAGCTCCGTGGGGGTGAGCCCCACCGACTCCAGATCGAGGGGATCGACGAGCTCTACATCGAAGACGACTCGGTCATCCTGGAGTCGTGCAACACCAGCTTCCAGGTGCACCTCCAGGTCGCCGCACCCGAGTTCGCGGACGTCTACAACACGGCGCAGGTCGTGACCGCCCCCGTCATGGCCGCAGCGGTGAACTCGCCGATCCTCTTCGGAAAGCACCTCTGGAACGAGACCCGCATTGCGCTCTTCCAGCAGTCGGTCGATGCACGCAGCGGCACGTTGCACGTGCGTGAGCTCTCCCCCCGCGTACGCTTCGGCGAGGACTGGCTCACGGCGTCGGTCACCGAGTTGTTCCAGGAGGACGTGGCGCGCTTTCGGGTTCTGCTCACAAGCGAGATCGACGAAGATCCGCTGGAGGCGCTTCGCCGCGGAGCCGCTCCCAAGCTCGACGCCCTACGCCTCCACAACGGCACGGTCTATCGGTGGAACCGGCCCTGCTACGGTGTCACGAACGGCTCTCCCCACCTGCGCATCGAGTGCCGGGTCCTCCCCGCGGGCCCGACGGTGGTCGACGAGGTCGCGAACGCCGCCTTCTGGGCCGGCTTCGTGCTCGGCGCGAGGGAGGCGTACGGCGACGTACGGGCGCGAATTGACTTCGCCGACGCCAAGGCGAATTTCCTCGCGGCCTCCCGGCACGGGCTCGAGGCGGGGTTCCGCTGGCTCGACGGCCGAGCGGTCGGAGCGCGGCGGCTCATCCTCGACGAGGCCATCCCGCTCGCTCGGTCCGGCCTGGCCGGAGCCGGGGTGAGCGGGAGCGACATCGACAAGTACCTCGGTATCTTGCACGACCGGGTCGAGACCGGCATGACGGGCGCGCGTTGGATCCTCCGGTCGCTCGGAGGAATGAAGGGTCACGGCACGCGGACGGAGCGGCTCTCCGCGGTGACCGCGGGAACGATCACCCGGCAAAAGACGGACCAGCCCTGCCACGAGTGGGACGTCGCCGACATACGGGAAGCGGGAGGCTGGCGCCTGAACTACCTCAAGGTCGAGCAGTTCATGACGACGTCGCTGTTCACGGTGCATGAAGACGAGCTCGTGGACATGGTGGCCTTTCTCATGGACCGCAAGAAGATCCACCACGTGCTCGTCGAGGACGACGCACACTCCCTCGTCGGTCTCGTTTCGTACCGGTCCGTCGTGCGGCTCATGGCCGACGGGTTCGACCGCTCCACCGAAGACGCACCGGCCGTGAAGACGGTCATGGACCGTGACCCCGTCTCGGTGTCGCCCGACACGCCGACGCTCGAGGCCATCGACCTGATGCGCCATCACAGAGTCACGTGTCTGCCCGTCGTCTCCGAGGGGAAGCTCGTGGGGATCGTTAGCGAGAGCGACTTCATGTCGATCGCCTACGAGTTGCTGGAAGGCAGGCACGGAGCCCTCGACAAGTCCGGCGACAAGGACGGCTCGGAGTAGACTCGTGTGCGGTCGCTATACCCTCGCGGCCGGCGCCGACGAGCTCGTCGAAGCGTTCGACGTACCCGCCCCGACGTTCGAGCTCACGCCTCGCTACAACATCGCTCCCTCCCAGGCCGTGCCCGTCGTCGCGGAGGACCGTCACGGACGTCGCATGGGCCTCCTCACCTGGGGGCTCGTGCCGGGGTGGATCGAGGAGCCCGGCGCCGGCATGATCAACGCCCGCTCCGAGTCGGTGGCGACAAAGCCTTCCTTCCGGGAGGCGTTCGCGCGCCGACGGTGCCTGGTGCCGGCCGACGGCTTCTATGAATGGCGGCGCGAGGGAGCCAAAAAGACGCCGTACTGGATCCATGCGGCCGACCGCGGGCTGCTGGCGTTCGCCGGCATCTGGGAGACGTGGAGCCGACCCGGCGCCGAGCCGCGACACACGTTCGCGATCCTGACCACCGATGCGAGCGCGGACGTGGCGCCCATCCACGACCGGATGCCGGTGCTGGTCGCGGCCGCCGACCGCGACCGGTGGCTCGACCGGAACGCACCGGCCGCCGGCCTGAGCGACTTGCTACACCCCGCTCCTGCGGGAACGCTCGTCAGCCACACGGTGTCCCCACGGGTGAACAAGCCCGTGGAGGACGACGCCGGCCTGATCGAGCCGTTGTGACCCGCTAGTGGTGGTGCCCCGGCATGCGGTGCTCGGTGAGCCCGCTCATCGGCTCCGCCATGACCACGTCCCACGCGAGCCGCTGCAGGAGACGCTCCCGAGCGAGTGACGTCGGGTCGTCGGGGTCGACGAGCGCCACGAGGCCCATCGCGGGCTGGCGGTACATCGTGGTGAACCAGACGTACGTCACCAGGTTGGTCACGGGGCGCGCGCCGTGGCCGATCGGGTCGAGGAAGAGCTGCGACTGGCGCTCGATCCCCGGCACGTTGCCCTTGAGGACCTCCTGGCGGAGCCGGTAGACCGCCGTACCGGACGGAACCACGAACGCCATCGTGTGACCCGCACGCCGGTTGATCCCGTCGAGCTGGTCCCGCAGGCGCTCCAGGTAGCCGCCCCGCCCGTGCGCCGCGTCGATCCATCCCTGGATCGTCGCCAGGTCCGTCTTGTCCCGGTCGGCGTTCGTGAAGTCGCCACCCCCGTTCCCGCCCACGCTCGGCGTGCGTCCGTAGCCGTCCCACGCGGACCAAGAATGCTGGACGAGGATCCGCCCGTTCGGGTTCGTCTCGATCATGAGGTCCCCGAAGAGATCGATGCCCTGCTCCGGTATGGTCGCGTTCGGGGACATGGTGAGCACGTTCACGCCGCCCGCGCGCAGGGCGACCTTGGCGATGTTCTTGGAGTCGTCCCCGTCGCCCTGGTTCCAATGCTGCATCGGAGTCGACCCGCCGATCATCTGCACGGCGAGGTTCTCGTGACCGGTGACGCCCGACTCGAGCACGAGCGCGGCGAGCGGCCCCGGATCTCCCGTGACGCGGTTGGGGCCGATGAAGACGTTGAAGCTGTGCGTCGCCATGACGTACTTCTGCCCGACCGTGATGGGCCGGGACATCCGCAGCTGCGGCTGCTGGGCGGTCGCCTGCGTGGCGACGAGCGGGGCCAGCGCGACGGCCGCGACGGACAGGTAACGGAGCACGCGCAGTGACGAATCGCGCACGGGCGACGACATCGGAACGCTCATGGTCAGCCTCCTTGGCCAGCTCCAGCCTATCTGCGGGGGGTGGGGGCGACAAGCCTCGGGGCTCGACCTCCCTTTGCCTCGCCCGGCCGGGCGACCGTAACGTGTGCGAACGGGTCGCGCGGAGGAGCGGATGTCCGGATCCAATTCGTTCACGATGGCACTCGCGGGCCTGCTGCTCGCGGGTGGGCTCGCGCCCGCGGCCGCGCAGGCGCCGGCCGAGCTCGTGCGTGTCGAGCGACTGCTCGACCGGCCGATCATCACGCCGGCGCTGCACCCGTCCATCGGCGAGAACATCCAGGGGCCCTCGCTGATCCGCGTTCCCGAGTGGGTGCCCGGACGTCTGGGTCGCTACTACCTGTACTTCGCCGACCACAAGGGTCGCTACATCCGCCTCGCGCACGCGGACGCGCTCACCGGACCCTGGCGGATCCACCCGCCAGGGAGCCTGCGCATCGAGGACTCCTACTTCCTCACCGAGCCCCCCGCTGTCTCCGCGGAGGAAGCCGATCGCATCCGCGCACGCCGGGAGAGCGGGGAGGATGCGCGCATCTCGCACGACGCGGTCACCGAGGCGACCACGCCGCACATCGCCTCTCCGGACGCGCACGTCGACGAGGCGAACCGTCGTATCGTGATGTACTTCCACGGCCTCGAGGGCGTGAGCCGGCAGGTGTCACGCGTCGCCACGTCGCTCGACGGGATCCGGTTCGAGACCCGCCCCGCCGCCCTGGGAAGGACGTACATGCGCGCGTTCCGACACCGCGGCTACACCTACGTGCTCGCCATGCCGGGGCAGCTCTACCGGTCGCGCGACCCGCTCGGGCCCTTCGAGGAGGGCCCGCGGCTCTTCAACCCGAACATGCGGCACTCGGCGCTGCTCGTGCGCGGCGACCTCCTCTACGTCTTCTGGACACAGGTCGGCGACGTGCCCGAGCGCATCTACGTGAGCACCGTCGACATCTCGGGTGACTGGCGCTCCTGGTCCGAGAGCGACCCGGTCGAGGTGCTGCGCCCGGAGCACGACTGGGAGGGCGCCGACGCGCCGCTCGAGCCGTCCGTACGCAGCACCGCGTACGGGCACGTGAACCAGCTTCGCGATCCTGCGATCTACGAAGAGGACGGGCGCATCTACCTGCTCTACGCCGTCGCCGGCGAGAGCGGGATCGCTCTCGCCGAGGTGCACCTCACCCCGACGAGAGGGCGCTAGCCGCCGGACAGGATCCTGGCGACGAGGAGTGCGAAGATCAGGGCCGCGACGATCAGGAGACCCCACCCGATCGGTGCCAACAGAGTGACGAAGAGCGCGCCCACGACCCGCTCGAGCCAGCGAAAGCTTCGGACGACGGCCCCGGGCAGCCGAAGGGAATGACGGAGTGCGGACATGCGACCTCCCGGGCGTGAGGAACCAGCTGACCCAATTCTGGCTCCGTGCGCCGTACGGGTGCATCGGGGATTCTCCGCCCCGTGCGTAGGGGGGTGCCGGCCGGCTCGTTTGCAGCCGCCCGGAGCGCCTTCTAGCTTGCCCGCCCTATGCCTGCGCCCGCCCACGAGATCGCCTTCCTGAGCTACACACGCTGCACGAAGTCGCCCGACTTCCTGCACCGCTTCTACGAGCACCTCCTCGCGAGCGACCCGGCGGTCCCGCCGATGTTCGCCTCGACCGAGCTCGACCGGCAGGCCAAGCTCTTGAAGCACGCCCTGGGCCTGCTGCTGAGCTACGGCCGGAAGTCGGACGACCTCCTGCTCGCGCGTTTGGCCGCGAAGCACAGCCGGAAGGGGATCGACGTCCCGCCGCCGATGTACTCGCTCTTCATGGACAGCCTGATCACGACGGTGCGGGAGTTCGATCCGGAGTGCGACGCAGAGGTCGAGGACGCGTGGCGCGAGGCGCTGCGCCCGGGCATCGAGTTCATGCAGTCAAAGTACGACGGCTGAGGATTCGTCCCGATCACGCGGTGGGGTCGAACGTGTAGCCGAGGTAGGTGAGCACGACGATGTACGCGAGCGCCGCGTACGTGAGGTAGGTCCACAGCTTGCCGGGCCGCGCATCGGGCGTCTTGGGACGGTCGAGGAAGGGCACGAAGAGGAGCACGACGCCGAGCACACCGAACGCCAGGACGCCGACGACCTCGCCCTCGATGCCCAGGATCTCGGCGGGCAGGTAGCGCAGCGTCTGGAACATGAACATGAAGTACCACTCGGGCCGGATCCCTGCCGGCGCGGGAGCGAAGGGGTCGGCCTTCTCTCCGAGGTGCGCGGGGAAGAACGCGGCGGCTGCGGCCAGCATCGCGAGCGCGGCGAGCCAGCCGACCAGGTCGCGCAGCAGGAAGTGGGGGAAGAACTTGATGGAGCGCTTGGCGCCCCCCTCGGCCTCCACGCCGGGCGGCACGCTCATCCCGTGTCGCTGCACGAGGAGCACGTGCAGGGCGACGAGCATGAAGGCGAGCGCGGGCAGAACGGAGACGTGGAGCGCGTAGAAGCGCGTGAGGGTAGCGCCTGAAATGTCCTCGCCGCCCCGTAGGAGCTCACGGATGAAGGGGCCGACCACGGGCACCACGCCGGGGATCTCGGTCCCCACGCGCGTGGCGAAGAACGCCAGCTCGTTCCACGGGAGCAGATAGCCCGTGAAACCGAGGCCCATCGAGACGAAGAGCAGCCCGACGCCGGTCATCCAGGTGATCTCGCGCGGAGCGCGGTACGCCTTGAGCAGCATCACGCTGATCATGTGCACGAACGCCATGAAGATCATGAGGTTCGCGCCCCAGGAGTGGATCGACCGGATGAGCCACCCGAACTCGACCTCCGACATCAGGAACTGGATCGACTCGTACGCGCCCTCGGCGCTCGGCCGGTAGTAGAAGAGGAGCAGGATGCCGGTGGCGATCTGGAGGCCGAAGAGGAAGAGCGCCATTCCCCCGATGTAGTACCAGAAGGAATGACGGTGGACCGGCACCTCCTTCTTGCGGAGGAACGGAAGGGCTGCCGTGAAGCCGATGCGGTCGTCGAGCCAGGCCGACAGAGCGCCCAGCCGTCGCCGCATCCGTGTGCCGATCGTGATCCCGTTCGCCATCGCTAAAGCGTCAGGTACGCATGCTGACCACGATCTGGTCACCACGCACGTTCACGTCGTACACGGGCAGCGGCTCCGGCGGCGGGCCAGCGATGTTCCGTCCGCTCAGGTCGAAGTGACCGTTGTGGCACGCGCACCATATGTGCTGCAGGTCGTCGCGGTACTGCACCGTGCAGTCCAGGTGCGTGCAGCGAGCCGAAAAGGCGCGCAGCTCTCCGCCGGGCGTCTTCACGAGGAGACCGGGCCGGCTCCCGAACCGGAAGATGCGGCCGGTGTTCGAGGGCACCTCGTCGGCCCGGAACGGGAGCGTCACGCTGTTGACCGCCGACTCCGGGACCTCGGGCGGGATGATGTAGCGCACGACCGGATAGAACACCGCCGCGACGAAGCCGCCCGCGCTCGTTCCGAGGATCCAGTCGATGAAGCGCTTCCTCGTCAGCGCGCCGCGGCCCCCGCTCACCTTGTCGCTCACGTGTCCTCTCCTTGTTGGTCGGGTGGGGTCACCGACGAGACGCCCCGCTCCCTGGACGCCGCCGCATCCGCTGCCGTCACGCCGAGCAGATATGCGAGCCTCTCCATGAACTCCACCTCCGCGGGGCTCGCCTCTCCGTCTACACCCACGAGCTGCCACAGCTCGTCGAGCAGCACCCACTTGCGCTCGAGGGAGAGCTCGGCGGCGAGCATGCCCGCCAGCCGGTCCAGCTGACCCGGTCTCCCTCGCTCGCGCTCCGCGAGGGTGATCAGCTGCTCGGCCTCGGCTCCCTGCAGGTCGAAGCGCTTGCGGGCTAGCTTCTCCATGTAGAGGCGCTCGGGCCTGGTCAGCTCGCCATCGGCGTGGCACACCTCGAGCATCAGGGCCGAGGCCGCGAGCCGCATCTGCTCGGGGGTCGGACGCCACGTGACGTCGGACCCGAGCGTCTGCCCGTAGAAGGTCTCGACCTCGGAGATCAGCTCCTCCATCCGGTCCTCGGCCTCCCGGATCTTGAGGAGCAGACCCGCGATCAGGAGCGCGATGATGCCCGAAGCGATCCCGAGGCCGATTCGGCGCACCTGGTATTCGTTCAGGGCTTCCCCACCACGCTCCTCGGCGCGCCGGGCGATCGCCAAGCCGACCGCGACCTCCTCACGCACGGGGTCGAGGCGGAAGGCGTGGATCGCGCTCCGCGCCCTCGTGCGCGCGTTGCCCAGGTCCGCGAGCTCGAAGAGCGCCTGACTCACTTCCATGCCGCGGGCCTCGGCGTCCTCGAGCGCCAGCCGGCCGGCTTCTTCGGCGTGCGCGAGCGAATCCAGGAGCGCCGCCATGCGCGCGAACTCGAGCCCGAGCGTATCGGGGGCGGCGTGACAGACGACGCACACGTCCCCAGAGCGCTCGTGCAGCGTCTCCTCCGAGACCTCCTCGGTGGCGTGGTGAGCGTGGCAGGTCGCGCAGCCCGGAAGGTCATCGGCCGCGAAGAACTCCTCGTGGCCGCTCTCGCCGAAGTAGTCCGCCATGACCGAGTGGCACTCGCCGCACACGTTGCGCACCGATGCGAAGCCGGGAGGCGCGGCGCCGTGGTTCCCGTGGCAGTCGTTGCAGACGGGGGCGGTGAGGTCGCCGTCCTCGAACAGCAGCCGCCCGTGCACCCCGGAGCGGTACTCCTCGGCCTGATCGGTGCGTATGTCGTAGCCCGCCATGCGCGCGGCGTCCGCGTGGCAGCGCGAGCAGGTGTCGACGACGTTGGCGGCGAAGACGTTCGAGCTGGGGTCGCTCGGGGGCCTCGTCGCGTGCGCCGGGTGGCAGTCGATGCACGTCGCGACGAGCGGATCGTTGAAGTCGCGCAGCCGCTGGCCGTGCACCGAAGTCCAGTACTCGGTCACCTGGTCGACCCGCAGCCCGGGGTCGAACTGGCGCATGAAGGCCGCGTCGGAGTGGCACCGCCCGCACAGGCCGGGGATCTCTCGGCGCTCGGGCGCAGCCAGGAATCCGGCCGCCGGGTTCTGACCGGCCCCGCCGCCGTGGCAGGCGAGGCACCCGAAGCCCGCCTCGGCGTGCACGTCACCCTCGTAGGACCGCGCGGGCGCCACGAGGCGCTCGTCGGAGAGGCCGAGGTGACAGCTGCGGCACTCGTCGGACGAGGGCAGCGTCTGCGCGCTCGCTGGCGGTGCGAAGAGCACCGCGAGAAGCAACAGCAGGGGCGGGTGAGACCTCATGGCTCCGGCCTCCCGCCGGGACCCGTACGGACCCTGTGGCACTCGATGCAGCTTCCGCCCGGCTCGTGCTCCTCGAGCTCCTGGTGGCAGGAGAGGCAGACGGCGCGCGTCTCGGCGATCGCCTCGATCTCCGGCGCCCGGTGGCACCCGGACCCGCTGCACGTCAGGTGCGCCTGGACCCCGTGCGCACCTTCCGGCGCGGGCGTGTGGCACGAGGCGCACCGGATCGCCTCGTTGTGATGATCTTCATGGCAAGAGGCGCACGCTTCGGCGGGCGTGAGGGCTGGGGCCGCCTGGTGACAGCTCGTACAGGCGAGGTCGGCGTGCCGCTCGTGGTCGAGGTCCAGGACCCGGCTCCGCGTAGTCGTCCAGACCTCGAAGGCGAGCACCTGCTCGGTCGGCACCACGGCGCGCGACTCGTGACAGTGCTCACAGCCGAGCGTCTGTTCCGTTCCATGATGACACGACTGGCACTCGGCGGGGCTCAACGCCCGGACCGTGGTAGCCGTGCTCGCGCGGTGACAGTCGACGCACTCCACGGACGGGTACCGGCCGTGCGCGGCTACGACCTCGTGACACGTGGCACAGTCGATGTCGGCGTGCGGGTCGTGGGCGAAGCTCTCGGTCCGCGTCGCGCGCAGAAGGCCGTCCCGGGTGAAGCGCCGAAGCACGGAGCCGGTATCCTGGGGCGACTCGGCGACGGTCACCTCGGCGGTGGGGGCGGCCGCCTCCTCCGGCTCGGGGGGCTCACCGGCGCACGCCGCGAGGCTCCACCCCACGAAGCCCCAGGCGGTGAGCGCGACGGCCCACCGCGTGCCGCCGGACCGGGGGACGCCGCGCCCGTACATCAGCTCGACCCCAGGACCTCGGGCCGGAGCGTGAGCAGGATGTAGGCTGCGACCGCGTCCATGTCGCGCAGCGTCAGGTCGCTGTCCCCGAAGATCGGCATCCCGGACTCGTGCCCGACAAAAATCTTGTGGCGGAGCGAGTCGAGCCGGGCGAGCGGCCACTCGGCTTCGACCAGGGAGGGTGTGTCCAGGCCGCGCTCCCGGGCGTAGTCGGTCTGGCCACGCCCGAGCGTGCCATGGCAGCGGCGGCAGCGCTCGGCGTAGGCCGTATTCCCGGCCGTGAGACGGGCGCTCTCGTCTCCCCACGTGATCGTGTCGTACGCCGTGGCCGAATAGCGCACTTCGGCGTTGGCCACCCGAGCCGCCCGGTCCGGTGGCTCGAACTCCTGATGGCAAGCGGTCGTCGCCAGCGCGGCGAGCACCACACTCGCAGCCACGCGCAGATTCGGCATTCTCGTCACGGCAGCGAGCCTCCGTTGTGCAGCATGGTCGCTCCGGGGACGATGTCGCGGGCTCGCTCCAGGGCAGCCGTGGCGGCCTCCTCGTTGCCCAGCGCGTCCTCGGCCATGTACAGGCCGAACCAGCCCGCACCGAGACTCGGGTCGAGCTCGGTGACGCGGACGTAGTGGCGCCGGGAGGCCTCGAAGTCGTCGGCCCGGTACGCGGCCGTGCCGCTGTCCAGCTGCGCGAGTACCGCGGGATCCATCTGCTCCCGCAACTGCATTCCCTGATGGGGATCGAGCGTGTCCGTTCTCTGATCGTCGGGTCGGCAGGAAACCGCGGCGGCCAAGGCGAGGACCGCGATCCAGGCGTGTCTCGTGTCCATGGCTAGTTTCCGGTCAAAGGGTTTCCGATGTGGCAGGCGAGGCAGGTGCGCGGGCTGCGTGACCAGGCGCGTTGCGCGTCGAAGCTCGGAGAGTGTGGGCTGACGCGGAACGCACCCAGAACGCCGTGGCACTGCGTGCAGTCGACTTGGCGGTGGCAGCTCGCGCAGCTCTCCAGATTCTGGCGCGCGCCCTGGCCGTGGCGGAGGAGCCAGAGCGGACCGTCGTCGTGGTAGCCCGGCCCGAGGCGCCCTCCACCCGGGGGTGTCAGGCCGACCTGCACGTGGCACTCGCGGCAGAAGACCTGCGTGTTGTGGCAGGAGGAGCACTCGGCGTCTCGCCCGAAGGCGCTCGCGGCGTGCCGCGACAAGAAGCTCCCCGGGTGGTATCCGCCCCCGAGGGGGGCGTCGTGGCACCCGACGCAGTAGGTCTCCTCGTGACAGGTCGCGCACGAAGCCTCACCCGCGGCGGCGAGCGTCGTGTGCGCCTGCATGAAGAAGAGGCGCCCGTGGCTGTCGGGGGCCCGCGCGGCGACCTGAACACCGGGCGCGACGACCGACCCTCGCGCCGGCAGCGTCAGGACCGCCGGCGGAACCGGCTGCACGTGACAGCTCACGCAGTCGTTCGACGTATGACAGGTCGCGCACGCGTCGCGCGAGGCACCCGTCCCATGCGCCTCGAGCCATCCCGGGGCGACGTGGTCCGCGGGCTCACTGTAGCGGGCCTCGAAGGCGGGTAGCTGCATGTCGGCCGGAGCTCGGGGGAACGCGGCGATCGAGGCCCGCTCGACATCGACGTGACACGTGACGCAGCGCTCCTGCGTGTGGCAAGTGACGCACTGACCCACGTCCGCCTCGGCGACGCGACCGTGGTCGGCCGCG
>JBFGFY010000069.1:0-15602 GCA_041579355.1 Longimicrobiales bacterium
AGCGGTCAGCGCATCCACGAGGGCACGATTCGCGAGGGTATGCAGCACCCCGTGCACATCTGGGTTCCGTCGATCGGCACGTCGGGCATGATGATCTACAGCGGGGACAAGTTCCCCGAGTGGCGCGGCGACATCTTCGTCGGCGGGCTCTCGGGCGAGCAGCTGTCACGCGTCGAGGTCGACATGGGCGTTTCGATGACGCACGAGACGCTGCTTCCCGGATTCGGGCGCGTGCGCGACGTGCGCCAGGGGCCCGACGGCTTCATCTACCTCGTGATCGACGGGCAGGGAAACCAGGCGACCCCGATCGTGCGTCTCGAGCCGGTGTCGAGGAGCTGATCTTCTGAGCGCACCGGGCGTGAGGCTGCCGACGCTCACGAGCCGGCAGCTGCTGGAAGGGCCGAACCGGGCGCCGGCCCGCGCCATGCTGCGCGCCGTGGGCCTCGACGACGAGGACTTCGCGCGGCCGCTCATCGGGATCGCGAACACGTGGACGGACACCACGCCGTGCAACGTCCACCTTCGCGAGCTCGCGGAGCACGTCCGGGCGGGCATCCGGGAGGCGGGCGGAACGCCGCTCGAGTTCAACACCATCGCCGTGTCCGACGGGATCACGATGGGCACGCCGGGCATGCGGGCCTCGCTCGTGAGCCGTGAGGTGATCGCCGACTCGATCGAGCTCATGGGTCGGGGCTACCTGTTCGACGGTGTCGTGGCGCTCTCCGGGTGCGACAAGACGATTCCCGGAACCGTCATGGGTCTCGCCCGCCTCGACCGTCCCTCGGTCATGCTCTACGGGGGGTCGATCCAACCCGGCACGCATCGCGGCAAGGACGTCACCATCCAGGACGTCTTCGAGGCGGTCGGTGCCGCCGCGGCCGGCAAGATCGACAGCGACGAGCTCACCGCGATCGAGAAGGCGGCCTGTCCGGGCGCCGGAGCCTGCGGTGGTCAGTTCACCGCGAACACGATGGCGACAGTGTTCGAGGCGATGGGCATCTCGCCGATGGGGAGCGGATCGGTGCCGGCGACCGATCCGGAAAAACCCGACGTGGCCCGACGGTGTGGCCAGCTGGTCGTCGACTTGGTCCGGCGCGGGGTCGGCGCGCGTGAGATCCTGACACGGGCCGCGCTGGAGAACGGGATCGCGCTGGCAGTCGCGACCGGCGGGTCGACGAACGCGGTGCTGCACCTCCTCGCGATCGGGCGGGAGGCGGGTGTCGAAGTCACGCTCGACGACTTCGACCGGATCAGCGCGCGCACACCGGTGCTCGCCGACATGAAGCCGTGGGGCCGGTTCATGGCCACGGACATGCACGAGGCGGGCGGCGTCGCCTTGGTCGCCAAGCGTCTGCTCGACGCGGGCCTCCTCCACGGGGATCTCCCGACGGTCACGGGGCGGACCGTGGCCCAGGAGGTGGCGTCCGCGAGGGAGGCGGAGGGCCAGGAGGTCATCCGCACCGTCGAGAAGCCGATCAAGAAGCGTGGCGGGCTCCTCATTCTGCGCGGCAACCTCGCGCCGCAGGGGTGCGTGCTGAAGATCGCGGGAACGGAGCGGACGCGGCACAGCGGACCGGCCCGCGTCTTCGAGTGTGAGGAGGACGCCTTCGCCGCGGTCCAGGCAGGGAAGATCCGGAAAGGTGACGTCGTCATCATCCGCTGCGAGGGCCCGCGCGGTGGACCGGGTATGCGCGAGATGCTCGGTGTCACGGCGGCGCTGGCCGGTGCCGGGCTCGGAGCGGACGTGGCGCTCCTCACGGACGGACGCTTTTCCGGAGCGACCCACGGTCTCATGGCCGGCCACGCGGCCCCCGAGGCCGTCGACGGAGGCCCGATCGCGGGCGTGCGCGACGGCGACGTGGTCACCTTCGACCTCGAGGCCGGCACGGTCACCGTCGACCTCGACGAGGCCGAGCTGTCGCGGCGCATCGCGGCCTGGAAGCGGCCCCCGAAGGACGTGCCGCCCGGCGTGCTCGACAAGTACGCGCGGCTCGTGTCCTCGGCTTCGGAGGGAGCGGTCACCTCCGCGCGCTGACGCGCGTCTAGGACCGGCTCAGGGCAGGGCCGAGGCCCAGTGCTCTTCGGTGACGACCGCGATGGGGACCCCACGGCCCCGGTACTGCACGACCTCGTCGATCAGGGACCCGAAGGCGCCCTGCGTCCAATCGTCGGCCGCCAGTAGGCCGATCACCACGTAGTCCGTGCGCCGGTTCACGCCGCGCTCGCAGCTTCCCCCGAGCTCGATGACCTCGCGCTCGCACTGGTGCGTGGGGCCGTAGGCCATCTCACCCCCGAAGACGAACGTCTTGCCCTCGAACTTCACCTCGGGCTCGGGCCTCGTGATGGGCAGATCGGTGGCGAGGGGGAAGCCCTGGGCGAGGCCCAGCGGGTTGGAGGCGAGCTGCCCGAGCATCGCCGACAACCGCTCCCGTTCACGAGCCTCGATGCGGCCGTCGGCGAAGATGCGCTCGAGCCTTCGCGCGAGCACGTTGGCCGGCCACCTCGACGCGACCTCAGGGTTGGCGCGGGTCCACTCCGAGAGGCGCGAGGCTTCGTCGGCGGACACGACCCCGTCGGCGGCTACACCTCGCACGAGCCCGAACATCTCCGCGAGGCCCTGCTCGATGCGCCGCTGCTGATGCAGGGCGCGCGCGCGCCCGCCGGGGGCGCTCAACGCGGAATGCGGGTGCAGTCGCGAGTGATGTTGCGCTCGAACTGTCTCGGATCGTCGATCACGCGCCAGAACCCCTCGTAGTACTCGAGCGCATCTCTCGCGTGGTCGGGATTCTGGTAGTAGGGGAAGCTCTGGTAGAGGCGCGTGATCGCGTCGCGGTGCGTGTTGAAGAGCACGGCGACCGCCGCGTGGTTCAGCTCGTCCCGGCAGAAGCCGCGGAAGAGGCGCTGCCGCACGTTCCGGATCCGGTCGGCGATCTGGGGAGCCACGGTGGCGTAGCGGGCGTTGACCACACCCGCGTGGTCGAAGTCGTAGGGGACGGTGAGGTGCCGGTAGTCCTCGGTGCGAATCACGACGGCATTGTGGAAGAAGACGTCGGACCAGTCCGTGTTGCCGATCATGTAGTTGAACACGCTCGAGACGACGGACTGCTCCGGGTCGGCCATCATCGGGTGCATCTGAGGCGCCTCGACGAACATGGCGCGGTTCCGCTCGGCCATGCGCTCGTCGGCCTCGACGAGGAAGCCGTACTTGGTTCGCGTGTCGTAGCGGCCGTTGACGTCCTGGTAGGTGATCTCGACCAATCGCACCCGGTAGCTGACCGGCGTGAGCAGGTTGAGGACCTTGTACGCCAGGTACTCGTCGAACACGTAGCGCTGGTAGTCGTCGCGGTTGTCCTGGCAGGGGGTGACCAGCTTCAGTCGATCCTGCCCGTCGAAGACCGTGCCGGCCATCTGGCTCGCCGGGAAGTTCAGCCGCAGCGGCGGGAAGTTGCAGTTGTCCCGATTGCGGCGGAACTCGCCGCGCGCCCGCACCTGGACCGGCTTCGTGACCTCCGAGCCGTCGAGATCGATGAACGTCGCCGTGCCCTCCACCTCGATTGAGTCGTTCCGCTCGCGCCGGATGAACTCGATGTCGGTGCGCAGCGTCAGCTTGAGGGGCTCCTCGGACTGGAAGAGCGGTGCGGCCTCGGCGGCCGCGGCGAGCGCGGCGAACTCCTCCGGCGTGGGCATGCCCTCGATCTGAGCCGAGGCCGGGGCCGGAGCGAGGGAGGCGAGGAAGAGCGCGACGACGAGGCGGTGGCGGTGCATGGCAGTCTCCCTGGGGCGTGTTCTGGTAGAGTACCGGCGGCGCGACTCGCTTGTCCAGAAGCACCTTGCAGCGCCCATGGGGGAGCGCGCATCATGGCTTCGTGCAGCCGAGAACGAGTCCCCGCCACCCCCCCACCCGGCCACGATGACGCCCAAGAACGCCTCCCAGCGGAGCCGCGGAGGCCTGCTGAGGATCGCGCTCTACTACGCGCTCCTGGCTGGACTCGTCTACGCGCTCGTGCGGTACGTGCCCGTGGTGCGCGACGCCGTGGCCGGCGGCCAGCTCACGGGAGGGCCCCCAGTGGGGGACATCTTCGGGGGCGCGGCGCCGATCGGCTCTCCGATCTCGGGGTCCCCGTGGCGCACCGCCCTGCTTGCCACGGTCTCCATGCTCGGTGCGCTCGCCATCATGGTCCCGGTGACGTGGGTCTACATGCTCACGCGTCGGCACCGAGGCTACCACGAGTCGGTGGTGCACACCCTCCTCATCCTGCCCGTCGCCGTCACGGGGATCGTGATGATCGTGGGCACGAACGTCGCGCTGGCGTTCGCCCTCGCCGGAATCGTGGCGGCCGTCCGCTTCCGCACGACGCTCGAGGACACCAAGGACGCGGTGTACGTCTTCCTGGCGATCGGCGTCGGGATCGCCTCGGGAGTGCAGGCAGTGGGCGTGGCGCTCGCGCTCTCCCTCGTCTTCAACGCTGTCGTGCTCGTCCTCTGGAACACCCGCTTCGGCAACATCTACGCCGACTCGAGCACTGGCGCCCTCAGCGATGCGGACGTGCTCGCGGGGCCCGAGTCCGCCGCCACGGCGCTCGCCGTCGGTGACGCGGCCATTCTGGAGGCCGCGGCCCCCCGGGACCTCGCCGAGATCGCTGGGCGAGCCGTGCGCATGGAGCGACACATCTCCGAGGAACGATCGAAGAAGAAGAAGAACCGCGCGAATACGGTGTTGCTCGTATACGCCCGGAGTGCAAAGGAGGGACAGGTTCAGGTGGAGCAGGTGCTCGAGGAGCTGGCCGAGCGCTCGAAGCTCGCCGAGGTCAACCCGGCGAAGGACGGTTTCCAGCTCGTGTACCTCGCCCGCCTCGACGGCGCGGCGGTGCACGGCGCCGTGATGGACCGACTCAAGAACGCGGGGGGCGGAGTGATCCTGGCGGCCGAGCTCCGCTCGCTCAAGGGAATCAAGCCTCGCGCGTGAGGCTCCGGGTCCCGCTTCGCTTCGCCGCGCTGGTGGTGGCGCTGGCACCCGGGTGTGTGCTGTCCCAGCAGCAGCTCGCGCCCACCACGACCGTGCTCGACCGTTACGACTTCACCCGCCCGACGGCACGTCACGCGCTCCCCGGCCGGCTCGACGAGATCTCCGGCCTCGCGGTCTCACCGGACGGGAGGCTGTTCGGTCACGACGACGAGCGGGCCACGGTGCACGAGATCGATCCGGTTACCGGGGATGTGGGGAAGCGCTTTTCCGCCGGAGACCCGCCGATTCGGGGTGACTTCGAGGGCCTCGCGATCGTGGGGGAGCGCTTCTTCCTCGTCACGAGCGAAGGGATGCTGTACGAGATGCGCGAGGCCGAGGACCGCACGGCGGCGCCGCACCGGGTGAGCGATCTCCGCCTCGGCGGCGGCTGCGAGATCGAGGGTCTCGATTACGACGCGGTGCACGACGTGCTGCTCTTGGCCTGCAAGGTGACGCGGCCCGACCCGGGGGCGATCGTCATCCACCGTGTCCCGCTCGACCCGGCTCGCGGCGAGCTCCCGCCGATCCTGGTGGCCCGGGCCGACCTGGAGCGGCACGGCGTCGAGTCCGACTTCGAGCCCTCCGCGATCGCCGTCGACCCGACCGGGAGCCTCGTGATGGTCTCCGCGCCGCTGGAGTCCCTCGTGGAGGTCGACAGGCAGGGTCGCGTGCTCGCGGGGCTCCGCCTGTCTCGGGTCTGGCACCCGCAGCCGGAAGGCCTCGCGTACGGCCCCGACGGAACGCTCTACATCGCCGACGAGCAGAACGGCCGTGACGCGCACGTCACAGCCTACGCCCCCCGTGCCCGGGAGCTCCGCCGACCGTGAGCCGACGCCTGAACGTGCCGGTCCACGACGAAGCCACCTTCGCCCGCCTGGCCGCCGCACGCCGGCCGCTCGGCATGCGCGCGGGGCGGGCCACGTACCAGGTGCTGCGCGACACGTACTTCGACACCGCCGACGGCGCCCTGCGCGAAAGGCGCATGACGCTGCGCCTGCGCATCGACGGCGCCGGCCGCCAGGTCGTGGAGCTGGCCGTGGCGGAGGGGGTCCATCTCAGCGGGATCGTCGAGGAGAGCGTGTTCGAGACGCCCGTGATCGGCGGGGGACTCTACGCGACGCTCGCCGATGCGTCCGAAGTCGCCACCCGCGTGCGCGCCGTCGTCGACCCGCATGCGCTTCGGCCGCAGCTCGCCGTGGACATGGACCGGGAGACGAAGGAGCTGCGACCCGGCTTCCTGCGGCGCGCGTCGCACCGGGTCCACTTCGACGAGCTGCTCGTGCACGCGCCGGGGGTCACCCGGACCTTCCAGGAGATCACCCTCCTCGAGGACGCGGGCGCCAGAACTCCGCTCGACGTACTGGCCGCCCGGATCCTCGCGCAGCATCGCGTCGAGGGCGACGGGCTCAGCACGTACGAGCGGGTCCGGGCGGCGCTGGTCGGCGGGGCTGCCCCGGCGCGCTCGGAGGTCACACACGACGTGAGAGTCGCGATCCTCCTGCTCCACGACTGGAGCGTCGCGCTGATCGAGAGCTCCGAGGGGCTCACGCTCCCGTTGGCCCGCGGCTCGGGCGAGGATCTCGCGCGGGAGTATGTGAAGGAGCTGCGAGGCGAGGGCGCCCGAGATTCGCTCGATCTGGATCTCGTCGGCTTCACGACGCCACGGGCCGGCTCGTCGGACCTCGAGGTGTGGCTCCACGAGCTCTCCGCGGGACGGCCGCGCCCCCCGGGCCTCACCTGGCTCCCGCTCGCCGAGCTCACGGAGCGGATCGGCGGCCCGCGACTGAGGGATCCCGCCTTGGTCGCGACGCTACTGCTGCTCGTGCGCTCCGAGATCGGACTCCGTTTGTTGCGGGGGGCCGTGCCGCGCAGGGGGTCACCGGAGCCGCTTCCCCTCGGGGTCCGGCCCGTCACGGCCGCGCCGGGGCAGGAGGCCGACGACTTCCTCGACCTCGACCTGAGCATCCTCGACTTCAACCAGCGTGTCCTCGAGATGGCCGAGGACCCGGCGGTGCCGCTGCTCGAGCGCTGTCGGTTCCTTTCCATCTTCTCGAGCAACCTCGACGAGTTCTTCGTCGTGCGTGTAGCCCGGCTCAAGGAAGAGGCCGCGCGCGGTCCGAGCGGGGAGTACGGGGACCTGTCGCCGCCCCAGCTCCTCGACCTCTTCGCCATCCGCGTGCGCGCGCTCCTGGCTCGCCAGTACGCGTGCCTGAACCAGGCGCTCTTCCCGGCGCTCGCCGAGCACGGAATCCGAGTCCGCCGCTGGGCGGAGCTCGAGGCGGCTCAGCGCACGGAGCTCTCGCAGCGCTTCTCGCGGGACATCTTCCCGCTCCTCACGCCGCTCATGCTCGCCCCCTCGGCCGTGCGGTCGTTCCCGCGTCTGGTGAGCCTCGGGCTCTCCCTCGCGGCCATCCTGAGACGCCCGGGGGAAGGCCCCACCGATCTGGGCTACGTCGCGATCCCCAAGGACCTGCCGCGGCTCATGTCCGTGCCGGGGTCGCGGGACCTCATTCCAATCGAGGAGGTGGTGAGCGCCAACGCGAAGGAGCTCTTCTCGGGCGAGGTGCAGGAAGTGCACGCGTTCCGGGCGAGCCGCGCAGCCGACGTGGAGGTGGACGAAGACTCTTCGGGCTCGCTCTTGAAGGCGATGGCGGACGAGGTGCAGGAGCGCCAGTACAAGCCCGTGATTCGCCTCGAGGTCGCGAGCTCGATGCCGCGGGAGCTGCGCTCCTACCTCCTCAAGGAGATTCGGGCAGAGCAGGGAACCACCGGCGCGACCGTGACCCGAGCGGACGTCTACGAGATCGACGGCGCGCTGGACCTGCGATGCGCCGCCGAGCTGGCACAAGCGGAGCTCGACGGCGGTCTCTATCCACCCTTCTCGGCCAGTCGCCCGCTCGGCGACGAGCCGTCGATCTTCGCCACCCTGGCCCAGCGCGACGTGCTCGTCCACCACCCCTTCCACGACTTCGACGGCACGGTCGGGCGCTTCCTCGCGGAGGCCGCGGACGATCCCGACGTGGTGTCGATCAAGCTGACGCTCTACCGGACCGGACGCCGTTCGCCCGTCATGGAAGCGCTCCTGCGTGCGCTCGCCTCAGGCAAGGAGGTGTCCGTCTTCGTCGAGCTCAAGGCGCGCTTCGACGAGGAGAGCAACATCGAATGGACGCACCGCCTCGTCGAGGCGGGCGCACACGTGATCAACGGTGTGCCGGGCTACAAGACGCACGCGAAGACGGCCCTGGTGGTCCGGCGCGAGGAAGCGGGCGTGCGCCGCTACGTCCACATCGGGACCGGGAACTACAACGCCCAGACGGCGCGCTTCTACACCGACTTCGGGCTGATGTCCTCGGACCCGGACCTCGGGGCCGATCTCAACGACTTCTTCAACGAGCTCACCGGTTCCGAGACGCCGCCGGAGAAGCGGTTCCGGCGTCTGCTCGTGGCACCCAACTCGCTGGTACAGGAGCTCGAGCGCATGATCGCGCGAGAGATCGAGCACGCGGCCTCGGGTCGCCCCGCCCGCGTGCAGGCCAAGCTCAATGGGCTGGCCGATCGCAAGGTCGTGGAAGCGCTCTACGAAGCCGCGCGCGCCGGGGTCCACGTCGACCTCATCGTACGATCCATCTGCACGCTGCGGCCGGGTGTCCCCGGCCTCTCGGAGCGCATTCAGGTGCGCAGCATCCTGGGGCGCCTGCTGGAGCACTCCCGTGTGTACTACTT
This sequence comes from Longimicrobiales bacterium, assembly GCA_041579355.1. GTDB lineage: Bacteria > Gemmatimonadota > Gemmatimonadetes > Longimicrobiales > Gaopeijiaceae > UBA2982. The sequence goes on from JBFGFY010000069.1 coordinate 8,729, forward strand.
CGAGAACGCCGGGCAGAGCGAGTACTACATCGGCTCGGCCGACTGGCGCCCGCGCAACCTGCGGAAGAGGGTGGAGGTCGCGACGCCCGTCGACGACCCTGCGGCCCGCGCGATCCTGCGCTCCGTCCTCGACACACAGCTCGCGGACCCCCGCGCCTGGGTGCTTCGGGGCGACGGTGTGTTCGAGCGCCTCCAGGGCGAGGGCCCGACGTCGCAGGATCAGTTCATCGCGAGCGCCGGGGGAGCGGAAGCCGCTGTCCGCTGACGTCCAAAGCTGTTCGGTCGGCCCTCGGGCTCGGCTCGGGGCTCATGAGGCGGACGCGACCCGGCGCGTCCCAGTCCCACTGATCCGGAAGCCCGAGATCCTCCGCGATGCAACCGTACGTGGTCTCCGCGCTGAGCAGCACACCGGGGACTCCGGCCCCGGGATGGGTGCCCCCGCCGACCAGATAGAGGCCGCGCACGTCCTCGCTCCGGTTGTGCGGGCGGAACCAGGCCGTCTGGGTGAATCGCGGCTCGATGGCGAACGCGTTTCCGAGCGTGGCGTTCAGCTCGGTCTCGAAGTCGTCGGGCGTGAAGGCGTGCAGCACCTCGATGTTCTCACGGAGTCCTTCGAGGCCCCACTCCTCGAGGAACGCGAGGACGCGCTGAGTGAAGTCCCCTTGTACCGCCGCCCAGTCGATCCCCGACCGTTGATTGGCCACGGGCACGAGCACGTACATGCTCTCACACCCCGGGGGGGCCATGCTCGGATCCGTGCGCGTGGGTGCGTGGAGGTACATCGAGAAGTCGTCGGGCAGGATCTTCTCGCCGAAGATGTCCTCGAGGAGCCCGCGGTAGCGCTCCGTCAGGATCAACGTGTGGTGCTCGAGCTGGGGGTATTGCTTCCGCACGCCGATGTAGAGCAGGAAGCAGCTCATGCTCCACGCCGTCGTGGCCAGCTTCCGGTCCGACCAGCGCCGGCGCGGCGTCCTAGCGAGGAGTCGGCCGTACGTGTGGCCCGGATCGGCGTTGGAAACGACGAGATCCGCACGGACGGTCTCGTCGCCGACTTTCACACCGACCGCTCGCCCGTCCTCGACGACGATCTCCTGCACTTCCTCGCCCGTGCGGATCTGTCCGCCGAGCTCGAAGAACAGACGGCCGAGGGCTTCCACGACCGAATACATGCCTCCGCGGGTGAACCAGACGCCGCCTTCCCGCTCGAGGAAGGGGATCATCAAGTAGATCGAGGGAGTGCGGAAGGGGTTCCCGCCCACGAAGAGCGGATGGAACGAGAAGATGAAGCGGTGGCGGAAGTCGCGGAACCAGCGGTTCACGAAGTGCGTCACCGGAAGGTAGGCCCTCATCTTCGCCATCCGCGGGAGGAATCGGAGCATCGCCCCCGCGCTGTCGAACGGTTTCGAACCGAGTCGGTCTCCGATGACCGCGTCATAGATCGGCCGTACTTCTTCTAGGAAGCCGTCCAGGCGCTGGGCGTCCCTCTCGTCGAAGCGCGCCATTTGAGACCGCATTCCCTCGATGTCGCCCGTGTAGTCGATGCGCGAGCCGTCGTGGAAATAGATGCGGTAGTAGGGGTCGAGTGGTACGAGTTCCACGTAATCGGTCAGGCGCCGCCCCGAGGCACGGAAGATCGAGTCGATGATGTGCGGAGCCGTAATGAGGCTCGGACCCATGTCGAAGACATACCCGTCGTCCACGAGTTGGTAGGCCCGCCCGCCGATCTTCTCGCGCTTCTCGAGAAGCGTGACCTGCAGCCCGGCGGACTGGAGCCTGGCCGCGATAGCCAGCCCTCCGAAGCCGCTCCCGACTACGACGGCAGTGCGCGCCTTCAAGGTGTCGCCCCGGTGATGCGCTGGGTGCTCGTGAAAGGCTCGGTGCCGAGCAGACCGAGTACCCCCAGCCCGAGCTTCCGGGCGAGCGAGGTGTGGGCTCGCAGTCGCAGGTTGTCGTAACCGTTGCGGCGCACCTCACCGTGAATGCCTCTATAGGCGGCCGCGGCCACGGCGGCGGGTCGTCGCAGGGAGGCGGGCAACGCCCTCAATCCGGGGCGCGCTCGCGCGTAGTGTTCGTCTGCGCGTCGCATGAGCTCCTCCATGGCCTCGGGCCAGAGCTCCGGGAGCGGTGCGCCTTCGCAGCGTGCGCGCCGGAGGATCGCCGGTGAAAGTCCGTACTTCGTCAGCATGACCTCCGGCAGGTAGATGCGACCTCGCTCGAGGTCCTCGCCGACGTCGCGCAGGATGTTCGTGAGCTGCATGGCGTGGCCCAGCGCGTGAGCGCGGTCGAGGAGCTCGGGATCACGAAGGCCGAAGAGGTGGGTCATCCAACCTCCGACGGAGCCGGCCACGCAGAACGTGTAGACCTCCAGCTCGGACCATGTGCGGTAGCGACGGCCGTTCAGGTCCATCTCGGCTCCCCGCAGGAGGGCTTCGGGGTACGTCCATGGGACTCCGGCCCCACGCGCGTCGTCCATCACCTGGTCGAGCACCGGAATACGGGTCGCCTGACCCTCGAAGGCGGATCGCGCCAGCTCGCCCCACGCCGCCAAGCGGGCCCTCGTCCGAGCCAGCGACTGGTTCGCGGCGGGGAGGTCGACGAGGTCATCGGTGAAGCGACAGAAGGCGTAGAGCGTCGAGATTCGCATCGCGTCCGCCGGCGGGAAGAGCTTGGCGGCGAGGCTGAACGTGCGGGCGTGCCGACCGAAGTAGGCGGGCCAGTCCTCAGGTCCGCCTAGCGCGCGTGCCTCCCGCCTCAGGGCGGCGGTCGCGATGTCCGGAGCAGGGGCAGGGGCGGCGATGCTGCTTCGCTGCGCTAGCTGCGCCTCCACACCAAGCCGGGCCTGATCGAGCCATCCGTTCAGGAGTTGCTCGATGAGCGATGCGTCGAGCCGGAGCTTCCGGATCCGCCGCAGCAAGATATCCGCGCGTATCTCCAGAGCCCGCACTGCCCGCTCCGCGGCGGAAATACCATGCGCTTCCGTGCCGAAGACGACCTCCAGCAGCTCCCCGTCGGAGAGGTCAAAGCTCTCGACGCCAGCGATCTCGAGCACCCACGTCCACTTCCGTTGTCGGTAGTCCTTGAGGGGCTCCTTCCCCGTGGCGGCTCCCGCGCAGTAGTCGAGCAGGTCGTCGACCTGCTGGTAGAGCGCGCCCATCTGCCGACCGAGGGCGGCACGCTCGTCGAGGTCTTCGGCCTCGAGCAACGCACCGCCGAGGCAGGCCGCGGCCCCGAGCAGCTCACCGGACTTGCCGAGAATCGCTTCGAAATAGGTGGCCAGGTCGACCTTCGAGCCGACGTGGCTTGCCTGACGGATCTCACCGGCCACAGTGCGCTCGACCGCGACGATGAAGCGGCGGAGGAACTCGGCCGAGCCGGTGGCGAGGGCGGCGCGGTAGGCCCCCGTGAGGTAGTGGTCGCCGAGGGCGAGCGCGGGGCCCACTCCGGCCGTGTGATTGACCGTCGGTAAGCCGCGGCGCTCCGACGCTCCGTCCAGGATGTCGTCGTGCAGGAGCGAGGCATCGTGAACCATTTGGATGGCGAGGGCCCCGAACCAGAAACGGTCGTCGAGCTCCGGGCGACGATCGGGTGGGGTCATGGCGTACGCCACGACCGGGCGGATCAGCTTCCCTTCCGGCTCCGGCGCGGGGACGTCCCGTTCGGCTAGAGCGCTCGCCGCTTCGCGGAGGTGCGCACGGATGAGCGCGTGGACGTCCGCGAAGCTCGCGCCCGGGGTCGGCCCCAGGGGGTCTCGGGCGGTCCACATGATCATGCTTCCGCCACCCCCGCCGGCAGGGATCTCAGCGCCGGCCTCGCGCGCGCGGAGACGGCCGCCGAGCCCGCGGTCAGTGCGCCCACGCCGACCAAAGTCATGACGACGGCCGGCCAGGCCCCCGCGGCCAGGAGCATGCCGAAGGGCATGAGGAGGACGATGGCGTAGTAGCCACCCATCCACGCGGGGTTGAGGCGCTCCCACCCCGCGCGACGAGCGGAAGACTCCAGCACGACCATCAGCACGAGCCCGGTCGCGTACCAGCCGGCGAGGTTGATCCACGGCATGCCGTAGTAGGGACCGGTCTCCTGCCAGCTCCAGTAGGGGGTGAGGAAGCTCATCGCGGGATCGAGCGCGAGATCCCAAGCCACCAGCCACGCAGCGCCCAGCGCGATGCGCCCGACACGCGAGGAGGGGCGAGGCATGGCGGCCCGAGCGAGCACCCACGCCGGGAGGGCCATCAAGAACCAGCTGAGGGGGATGAGCGCCGGTACTCGGCCCCCGATCTTGGGCCCGAGCAGGCCCGAGTAGGCATAGCCGCCGAAGGGAATCCCATAGCCCGTACCTACGTGCTCGGCGAAGAACGCCACGACGCAGATGCCTGCGAAGGGAACCATCCACCGCGTTCCGAGGCGACCAATCAAGACGACCAGGAGAACGGCCGCTGACAGCACGATGTGCAGCCGCGCGAAGAGGCCGAATGAGACCGTGAACAGGCGTCGCGCGAGGTCGGAGGACGGCAGGTTCTCCGGGTGCAGGGCGAAGACGCCGTATCCGGCGACGGCGACGAGGGTGAAGAGGAGGAGGGCGGCGAGCGCGACGAGCTCACGTGGCAACGCGCCTTCGGAGCGAACCTCTCGCTGGGTATGCATCGCCTGGCGCCTCCTCGTGTGGGGGGAACGTCGGTCGTGGTGCTCCGACCTGCCGCACGGCGGTAAGAGAGCGACCTCCGAGCCTCTTGTCAATAATATGTACAGATTTTATCTATACATTCATGCAACGATCAGCCGGAAGCGCCGTGTTCGTCCTCCTCGGTTGGGTGTTCGGCGCGGTCGGGGCGTCCCCCGCCTCGGCGCAGGAGCCGACCATCACCCGGTCCGCGAGCGCCGCGCCGGGCGACACACTCGGGGCGGGCCCGCGTCCCGTCGAGGTGACCGTCGCCGGCCTCCGAAGTGGCGAAGGGGCCGTGCGGATCGCGCTCTTCGACTCGGAGGACGGGTTCACGGAGCGCCCCCTTCAGTGGGTGGTCGTCGAAGCGGTCCACCCCAACGTGACCTGGTTCACCCATCTGGCCCCGGGGACGTATGCGCTGGCGGTGATCCACGACCGCAACGGCAACGAGCGGCTCGACACGGGACTCTTCGGAATTCCTCGAGAGCCCTACGGCTTCTCGAACGGCGCCAGAGGATCGTTCGGGCCCCCGTCGTTTGCGGACGCGGCCTTCCGGGTGGGTGCGACGCCCCTTCACGTGCAGGTCGAGGTGCGCTGAAGGCCGTTTCGGGTGCCGGCATCGACCTTGATATCGCACCCTCCCCGCCCCTTTCTTACGGGACGCGGCGCCTGTAGCTCAGCTGGATAGAGCATCGGCCTTCTAAGCCGAGGGTCCCAGGTTCGAGTCCTGGCAGGCGCGTCCCCGAGGCAGTCCCCGTCACCCGTCGGAGGGTTCCTGACCCGGAGCTGGATCGCAGCCGCCCTGTGCGCGCTCACGCCCTCGCTCGCGTCGGCCCAGGGTGGTGAGTGGCCGACGTTGAGCGGAGCCGGGATCGAGTACATCTCCCGCTCGGGCGGCGTGCAGGTCAGCCTCTCCGGGCAGCTCGACCTGGAGTCGATCGTCGTGGGCGGGGATCGTTGGGGCGGCCTCGTCGGGGGTCCCGGTGCGGACTCGGTCCCGGCGACCTGGAAGCTCGCGTGCGCCAAGTGCCACGGCGCCAAGAACGTGCCGCGGGTCGGGGAAGGCGGGCACGTGAACGCGCATCGGCTGCGTGTCTTCGCCGACATCTTCCTGGGCGACCACGTCTACTCCCTCATCGAGGTGCGGAGCGACCGGGGGGAGGCGCCGGCCAACCGCTACATCCGCGCGCGCTTGGAGCAGGCCTACGTGCGCGTCGTCACCGGAGTCGGGGGGCTGGGTGTGCAGATGGGCCGCTTCGCGAGCCCCTTTGGAGCCTACCCCCTGCGCCACCTCACCGTGGTCGACCCTTTCCTGCGACCGCCGCTCCCGTACGACTACCGGACCGTCATGAACTCCTCGCACGTACCGGGGGCGGTCGGGGGTCTCCTCGAATGGCAGGACTGGCCCGAGCTCTTCCGTCTCCCCGGGGTACCTCCGGTCTGGGACGTGCCCTATCAGTGGGGCGGTATGCTCTTCGGCCGCATCGGGCCGCTCGACCTGCGCGCGGCGGCCATGAACAGCGCCCCGTCGAGCGATCCGGACGCGTGGGGGTTCGACCTCGACCGATTCCGTCGGCCCTCGTGGGTGCTCGGTGCCCGAGCGAAGGTGTCCGCCTCGCTCGAGGTCGGGGCCTCCTACAACCGTGGTCCTTGGATGGAGGAGTTCACCGCGGGCTCGGTGAGCGCGCCCCCGGGCTCGGCGACCCCGACCTTCCGCGATTTCGATCAGGAGCTCGTGTCCGTGGACTTCCAGTACGCACGGGGTCCGGTGATGGTGCGCGGGGAGTGGATGCTCGACCTCTGGGAGGTCCCGAACCTCGCCGAGCGTCCCAAGGAGCTGCTCTACTCGCTCGAGGCGCAGACCGATCTGAGCGCGGGGCTGTTTGCGGCCGCCCGATGGGGGTTCGTGGACTTCCGTCCGCTGCAGGGCGGGACCTCCGGGCGGGAAGACTGGGACGCCGACGTCCACCGTCTGGAGGCCTCCGTCGGGTACCGCTTCGTGCGCAACGCAGGCGCGTTGCTTTCGGCGTACCGGCAGAGCGCCCGGGGGGGAGTGAGCACCCCCCTCGTAGGCGCCAGGCTGTGGTGGGCGTTCTAGCGATCTCGGGCACCGGCGGCCGAGCGGACAGCCTCCACAATGGCGTCCAGGGAGTCGGCCTCGGTCCTCCTTCCCAGTTCCCGGAGAAGGCCCGCGTAGTTGTCGAGCGTCTCGGC
>JBFGFY010000070.1:0-15468 GCA_041579355.1 Longimicrobiales bacterium
ATCAAGCAGCGTACGGCGATCCGCGACCGTATGGGAGCGATGCCGCCCTTCTTCGTCGAGCCGGGCGTCGGCATCCAGGAGTTCAAGGACGACTACTCGTTGAGCGACACGGAGCTCGCGGTCATCCAGGCGTGGGTCGACAACGGTGCGCCCGAGGGCAACCCGGCCGACATGCCGCCGGCGGTGCAGTGGCCGGCCGACCGCGGGTGGGTGCTGGGCCAGCCCGACCTGATCGTGCGTGGCCCGGACATGACGATGCCCGCGGTGGGACCAGACCGCTGGGGCGACATCGGCCTCGTGCCGACCGGTCTCACCGAGGACCGGTACGTGATGTCCGTCGAGGTCCGTGAGATCAACGACATCCCGGCGGACCGCGAGGTCACCACAGTCGGTGGCCGCTACATCTTCCACCACATGACGTACTCGAGCGGTGTGCTCAACGAGGACGGCTCGGGTCTGGTTCAGGGAACGGAGCAGGGGTGGCCGATCCACGAGGTCGGACGGAATCCGGACATCTTCCCGGACGGCTTGGGCATGCTCCTTCCGGCCAACTCTGCGCTCTCGCTGCGCGCGTCCCACCTCCACTCCACCGGGTGGCGTGAGACGACGGGACGCCTCGAGTTCGGATTCCGCTTCTTCCCGGAGGAGTACGAGCCGCGCTACCGGCGCTCGGGTGGCTCGGGCGGCAACGGCATCGACATCGACGTGCGGCCCAACGAGGGCGGCCAGGAGTTCCACTCGTACCGGATCCTGGACGACCACACCAAGATCATCGCGTTCGAGCCGCACCTGCACGCCCCCGGCGTGCGTATGTGCCTCGAGGCGATCTGGGGGACGAACCGCTTCACGCTGAACTGCGTCGGCTACGACCACAATTGGGTGAAGCAGTACCTCTACGAGGACGACGCGGCGCCGCTGCTCCCGAAGGGCACGATCCTCCACATCGTGGGCTTCGTGGACACCACGGCCGAGAACCCGAACCTCGCCGACACGCGCAACTGGGCCGGCGGCGGCCGGAGGTCCGTGTCCAACATGTTCATCGATCTCGGGCAGTCGGTGCGGCTCACGGAGGAGCAATTCCAAGCGGAGATGGCGGAGCGCCGTGCGCGGATGAAGGACCGCAACGAGTACGACATCGGATGCTTCTTGTGCTGGGCCCCGCAGATCACGCCGGCGGCCACCGACCAGGAAGACGACCAGGCCCTGCGCGAGGAGCAGTAGGTGACGGGACGGCTTCTCTCTGCGACGCTCGTCGCGCTCTTGGCATGTGAAGGAGCCAGTGCTCAGGATGCCACGGGGCGCTTCTACTCCCTCAAGGGGCAGATCGTCTCGCCCGCGTACGAGGGTTGGTATCCGAACGAGGACGGGTCCATCACCCTCTCGTTCGGCTACTTCAACTCGAACTGGGAGCAGGACTTCGACATCCCCGTCGGGCCGAGCAACTACTTCACGATGGTCGACGCCGGTGCGCTCGACGACCTGACGAGGGACGCCTTCGACGCTCGACAGGCGGACCAGGGCCAGCCCACGCACTTCTATCCGCGGCGCAATCCGTTCCTGTTCGAGATCACCGTGCCCGCCGACTTCGGCGAGCGCGAGTGGGTCTGGACGCTGAAGACGCAAGGCCGGACGAACCGGGCGTACGGTGTCGTCACGCCCGACTACCGCATCGATCCGCAGGTCATGTCGACCGAGGTGGGCGGGAACTTCGGCGACTTGGACAACCGCCTCCGCGACAACCTCGCGCCGGAGCTCCGTGTGGAGGGTGAGCTGCGGCGCACGGTGCGGGTGGGGGAGGCGATCACCCTGCGGACTTTTGCCAGAGACCCCGACGACTACCCGCCGCGCCAGACCCGTAACCGCACGCCGAGGACCCTCGAGGAGCTCTACAACCCGAACTCCGCCGGCTCGGTGGTCGTGGCCCAGGCGCCGGGACTCAGGCTGACGTGGTTCGTGTACCGAGGAGACGCCGATCACGTCACGTTCTCTCCGACGCAGCTCAAGTCCTGGATGGACTCGCGCGTCTACGCGAACTCGCCGTGGTCCTTTCCGTACGTGCTCCCCGAGGTGCCGCCTGACAACCGGTATACCACGCAGGTGACGTTCGGTCAGCCCGGTGAGTATGTGCTGCGCGCCATGGCGAGCGACGGCTCCCAGTGGAGCTACGAGAACGTGCGAGTCACCGTCACGCCGCTCGCCCGCTAAGGCGCCCGGCCCAGGCGCCGCGAGGCGGTCCCGGCCGACTGGGCCGGGGCCGCCTTTTTTCGTAGCCGGCTCGCCCACGCCCGGGCGGCGTAGTTAGCTTCGATCAAGTGCTGCCCCCCCTCGGTGGATCGCCTTTGAAGGTGGTCTCGTGAGCGCACCCTGGGAGGGGACCGTCGACGGTAGACAGCCCCGTCGGGTGCCTCTGCGCGCGCTCGTTTTGTCGACGGGCGCCCTGGCGGTCCCGCTCGCGGGCACGATTCCGCTGCAGGACGCGGCGGCGGATGTCGCTCTGCTCCCATGGATCGCCGCCCTGATTCCGGGATTCCTGCTCTCCTATTACCGCGGGTGGAGGGGGAGCGCCGTCGCGCTGGCGGCTGGCATGGCTGCAATCGCGCTTTGGTCGGCGACCCTCGCGCTGCGAGGGCTCCCCGAGCCCCGTTGGGAGCGTGTCACGCTCCTGGTCGCGGGCTACCTCGCCTTCTGCGCCGGCCTGGGTCTGGTCACGGAGCTGCTGTTGCGCGAGCGGCAGCGCGCGGAGGACCTGACGCTCGTCGATCCGCTCACGGGGCTACCGAACCTCCGGCACATGGAGGTCTTCCTCGCCGCCGCAGTCAGCTCGGCTCGTGTGGCCGGGTCGCCCCTATCGGTGGTCCTCGTGGACGTGGATCGATTCACCTGGCTCGTGGACAAGCACAGCCGTGCGGCGGGGGACGGTGTCATCGAAGCCATCGCGCTCCTCGTCCGCCGGCTCGCCGCCCCGGAGTGGCTCTGCGGCCGGACCGGCCCCGACGAGATACTCGTGATCATGCCGCTGACGCCCGAGGGGCCGGCGCACGCATTCGCGGAGTCGGTCCGCGCCGAGGTGGGAGGCCTCGACGTGCGCTGGCAGCCGCTCACGGTGAGCGTCGGCGTGGCCTCGCTGGAAACCGGGATCGAGGACGGCGTCGATCTGTTCTCCGCCGTCCGCCAGGCGCTCGAGGGAGCCAAGGGGCGGGGCCGGGACAGGATCGAGGTGGCCGGACGCTCGCCCGGTTCGGTCGCCCTCAAGGAGCACGCGCTCCGGCCGGGCTCGCCCGAGCGTGCTCCGAGGGGCATCGTCGTGCTCGACCCGCCGCTCAGGGAGACCGTGCGCAAGGTGCTGGAGCTCAACGGCCTGCGGGTCGAGGAGTACGATGACCCGTCCGCCGTCCCCTTCCAGGGTGCGGGCCAGCCGCCGGCTGCACTCCTCGTCACCGCTGCGCCGGGCCGCGAGCAGGTCGCCAGCGTCCTGTCCCTGCTCGAGGGAGCGGTCGAGCCCACGGTGCCGCGCGTCGTGTTCGTCGGCGGCGAGCGAAGCGGTGGACCCCTCCGGGAGCATGCCGTCGAAGAGTCGAACGGCGTAGGCGCCGAGGTCACCCTGCTCGCCGGTTCGGCGTCGGGTGAGGCGCTCCTGCCGCTCATGGGGGGGCTCCTTTCGGGCCGGCCGGGGCCCGCCTCGACGGCCCCGTCTTCGGTCGTCCGCTTCCCCTCCCGGCTCGCGCGGGCCGACGCTCCGCTGACCTCAGCCCGCATCATGGTCGTGGAGGACGACGCTCCGACACGGATGGCGATTCATCGGGCCCTCGCAGGGATCGGCTTCCGTGACGTCGTCGTCTACGACGACGGCGAAGCGGCGCTCGCGGGTGTGGTGGAGACCCCGCCCGACCTGGTGCTCCTGGACCTGCACATGCCCGGCGTGGACGGCTTCGGAGTCCTCTCGGCGCTGCGGCCGTTGCTGGAAGGTGACGCGTTCTTGCCGGTGGTGGTGGTGACCGGGGACCAGCAGTGGGAGCACCGTCAGCGCGTTCTGCGCATGGGCGCCAAGGACTTCCTCCACAAGCCGTTCGACGTCGCCGAGTTGGGCGCCCGGGTCCTCAACCTCCTGGAGACCCGGCGGCTCCACCTGCAGATGCGCGATACCAAGGCCCTGCTGGAGGTCCGAGTGCAACAGCGCACCCGGGAGCTCGAGCTCGCCAAGGACGAGATCCTTTTCAGACTCGCGCGCGCCGCCGAGTACCGCGACGACATGACTGGCCGCCACGCCGCCCGCGTGGGAGTGGCCGCCGCCGCGCTGGGTCGCGCCATCGGGCTGGAGGAGGCCCGCTGCGAGGTCCTGCGCGTCGCGGCGCCTCTACACGACGTCGGCAAGATCGCCATTCCCGACGCGATCCTGCTCAAGCGGGGCCGTCTGACCGGGGAAGAGATGACCATCATGAAGCGCCACACGACGATCGGCGCCGACCTGCTCGCACGCAGCACGAGTCACGTGATCGAGGCGGCACGGGTCATCGCGCTCACGCATCACGAGCGCTGGGACGGCCGTGGTTACCCCCGGGGCCTTCGCGGCGAGCAGATACCTATCGAAGGGCGGCTCGTCGCCATCGCCGACGCCATGGACGCGCTCACCCACCAGAGGCCCTACAAGCCTGCGTTCCCCTTCGAGCGGGCGATCGCGAAGCTGCTTTCGGAGTCGGGGAGCGCGTTCGATCCGGAGGTGGCCGAGGCGCTGCGTGCCTCCGCGTTCCGGATCCGTGACATCGTGTTGGATCGCGACCGCCAGGTCTCCCCGGCAGCCCCGCATACCTGACGGTCGGAGGACAGCCCCCGCGGGCCCGTCTCTAGTGCGGCTGCTCCCGTACGTGCTCTCGCAGGACGTCGCGGCCGAAGTCCCCGTCGAAGTCGCGCCACCCTGAGTGGATGTGGTTCGGGTCGCGCTGCGTGTTGTCGTACTCGATGAGGAACGTCGGACCCTGGACGCGGAAGTACGAGACTTCTCCGCGAGCGGTGCCCCCGGCCCACGTGAACATGATGTTCTCGATACCCGCTCCGCGGATCTCCGCCCAGCGGAGGGCAGCGATCTCGTCGGCCATCACCGACGTGTAGGCATCGATGAGCTCGATGAGGAGGTCCCGCTGCACCGGGTTGAGCGCGGATGCGCGGATGCCCTCGTTGGCGAGCGGGCCGACCTGGGGCTCCATCGCCGAAAGGATGTTCGTCGGCGCGACCTCGTTGAAGATCGCCACCTGGCGCTGTGAGAGGTCGAGCGAGCTGAGCAGCGCGCGGCCCGCGTCCTCCTGGCGTGCGAGCGGACGCATCCCCTTCTTGGGGCCCGAGGGGACCTCGGCGGGGTTGGACGAGATGAACGTCGGCGTGCTGATTGTCAGGTTGCCCTGCACGACGGTGAAGTGGAGCGAAAGGTGGTGGCCTTCCCACCGCCAGCCCCAAGTGCCGGTCGCCGAGGGTGTCCCGAAGACGCTGACCCAGTAGTGCTCGGGATTCCGTGCGAACTGCCGGCCCTCACCCTCGAGCGTCGCGAGGATGCCCTCCGCCTCCATGATCTGCATCGCCGTCATGTGCCCGCGTGCGCTCAGACCAGAGGCGAGAAGCCCGTGGGCCCGTTGCCGCGCCGTCTGGCTCATCTCCTGGATCGTGACGCCCTGCCGCTCGAAGGTCTCTGGAGGAATGAAGTGGAACCGGAGCCTCTGCTCGGAGTCGAACGCGAACGTGGCCTTGGCGCGCTGCTCGGCGGTCAGGGAAGACAGGAACCGCTGGGCGCTCTCCGCCATGGCGGCAGCGTTGCGCTCTTCTGCGCGCTTGGCGCCGAGGCCGGCGAGCAGCGCGAAACCGAGGACCAGCGACGTACGCACGACCGTAGAGCGCTTCATGACATCCTCCTTGGCGAGGCTGTCAGAGTAGGGGAGGGGATCCCGCTCAGCAACCCGGCTCAGGGGGTGCCCGCCAGGGTCCCTTCCTCCTCGTCCACGACCTCGTCGACGGCCACGCCGAAGAGCAGCTCGAGGTAGCTTCGGAACTGTCGCAGGTGGGCCGACATCAGGCCGGCGTCGTCGAGCGTGCGGCGCAGGATGAAGGCGCCCTGCAGCAGGCCCGCCGCCATGTCCGCGAGCAGGTACGGATCGGTATCGGGGACCCGCGGCTCGTGCCTCTCCATCGCTGCGGCGAGCTTGTCTCCGAACACGCGGCGGAAGTGCTCCAGCGCGCCCGTGATGAGCTCGTGGCTGTGATCGTCGAAGAGCCCGGCCTCGTACGAGTAGGACGCGAAGAGGCAACCGGCGGCCCCGTACTCGTCGAACATCTCCTCGTGGAGCGCGAGGAAGATGAGCGCTTGTTGTAATGGGTCGCTCGCCAGCTTCTCGGCCCGGGCCATGAAGTCCTCGGTGAGCTGGTGGTCGGCCTCCGCGTAACGCTCGATCAGCGCGCGGGCCAGGTCGTCCTTCGACGGGAAGTGGTAGAAGAACGTGCCCCGGCTGATCTCTGCCGCCTGCTGGATGTCGTCGACGGACGTGCCGGCGAAACCGCGGGCCAGGACGAGCTCCTGGGCGGCGTCGAGGATCCGGTTCTTCGTCTCCCTTCCGTCTCTCGGCATGGCAGTCCGTGCGTGGGAACCGACGTAAAAACGATAATATTATACCATTTAGTCTAAAAATAATAAAGGGCATAAACACCCTGTGTAAAGCCATTCTACGGCTACTCCATCGACCCGTTGACGTCTCGTGGGCTCGGTATTAGACTGACCGATCAGTTTAAATACCGTCGGGCGGCCTCGGCCGCCCAGACGAGCACGGGAGGTACGTATGAGAACCGCAGAACGCGCCTTCGCGCTCCTGCTCGTGGCCTTGGCGTGGATGGGCGCGGCTTGGGGTATCGCGGGGCAGAATCCGACCGACGCCGTGCCGGTGTACGGCGACCTCGGGGACTACCACTACGGAATCACGACCTCGGAGCCGCAGGCGCAGGTCTACTTCGACCAGGGCCTTCGCCTCTACTACGCCTTCAACCACGCCGAGGCGATCCGCTCGTTCCGCGCGGCGCAGCGGCTCGATGCACGATGCGCCATGTGCTGGTGGGCGGAGGCCCTCGCCTGGGGTCCGAACATCAATCTGCCCATGGACGCGGAGTCGGGACGGTCCGCCTACGCCGCGATCCAAGGCGCGCTCGAGCGGAGGCAGTACGCCTCGGAGCGGGAGCAAGCGTTGATCGACGCGCTGGCCGTGCGATACGTGGCGGAGCCGCCGGACGAGCGGTCCGCGCTCGACCGGGCGTACGCCGACGCGATGCAGCGTGTGGCGCAGCGGTACCCGGACGACCTCGACGTGGGCGTGCTCTACGCCGAGTCGGTCATGGACCTACAGCCCTGGGACTACTGGACGGAGGACGGGCAGCCGCAGCCAGGCATGGAGGACGCCCTGGCGCGGCTCGAGCGGGCGCTCGAGCGCAATTCGCGCCACCCGGGGGCCTGCCACTTCTACATCCACGCCGTTGAGAAGCTCTACCCCGAGCGGGCCGTCCCCTGCGCCGAGCGTCTCGCTGCGCTGATGCCCGGCGCCGGGCACCTGGTCCACATGCCGGGACACATCTACATCCGGGTCGGCCGGTACCTCGAAGCCGTGCAGGCCAATGAGCACGCGGTGCACGCGGACGAGACCTACATCCGAGATCAACGGCCGGGGCTCGGCATGTACACCGCGGGCTACTATCCGCACAACTACGACTTCATGGCGTTCGCGGCCATGATGATCGGGCGGAGCTCGGACGCGATCGGCGCGGCCGAAAAGGTGACGACGCTGCTCCCACCCGAGGTCTTCGGCGCGCCGGGCATGGACTTCCTGCAGCACTGGTCGGTGCGTCCGTTGCTCGTGCGCGTACGATTCGCCCGGTGGGACGAGATCCTGGCTACGCCGGCGCCCCCCGAGGGCCGTCCCCACGCCCGCGGTCTTTGGCACTACGCCCGAGGTCGTGCGCTGGTCGCCAGGGGTGACCTCGAGGGCGCCCGACGGGAAGCGAGCGCGCTGCGCGACATCCTCGAGAGCGGATCACTCGACCGGGTCCGGCTCGAGTTCAACCCCGCCCTCGACGTGGCGCGGATCGCCGAGCGAGTGCTGTCAGGCTGGATCGAGGCGGGTGCCGGTCGATACGACGCCGCGGTGTCGGCGCTCCGCGAGGCCGTCTCCCGCGAGGACGCGCTCCTCTACGGGGAGCCGCCCGAGTGGACCGTTCCCACGCGACACGACTTGGCGCCCGTGCTGCTGATGGCGGGGCGGGCGCGCGAAGCCGAGCAGGTCTTCCGCGACGACCTCGCGCGCTTCCCGGACAACGGCTGGTCGTTGCACGGGCTCGCCGCCTCGCTCCGTGCCCAGGGTCGAACGGAGGAAGCCGGGCGCGTCGAGAGGGACTTCGGCCGTGTCTGGCGGACCGCCGACACGCAGCCTACCGCGATCGCGGCTCGCTGACGTGACCGGGGCGGTGGCCCTTTCGGGTCACCGCCCCGACCGGCTCACCGCTTCCAGAGTAGGAACGAGCCCCGTCCGCCGAAGCCGAGCGGTGGCTTTCGCGGTCGCAGCACACCCTTCTCGACCGAGCGCACGTCTTCGATCGAGGAGAAGGCCTCCGGATGGTGGGTTCTGACCATCTGCATGTACTGCGGGACGTCGGCCCGTTTGATGACGGAGAAGATGAGGTTCACCTCGCCGGAAGCCCCAGCGGCCCGCACGGCGGTCACACCCCATCCGTGCGCACGGAGGGCCGCGGTCAGCCCGGTCGCGTCCTCGCCGGTGATCGTTCGGATCATCCGGGAGCCGAGGGCGATTCGGTCCTCGATCCTGAGGCCCGTGAACACCCCCGTCGCGAATCCCCCGGCGTAGGCGATGTAGTACGCCAGGTTGGTGAGGTCCCGTACGATCGCGCCGATCGCCAGCAGCCAGATCAGCATCTCGAAGAACCCGATGATGGGCGCGAGCGTCTTCTCGCCCCGCGAAATGAACGCGATGCGAAGCGTGCCGAGGGAGACGTCGGTCACCCTGGCGAAGAAGATGAGTAGGGCGCCGGCCCATACGGGCCAGTCGCCGAACTCCAGCGTCACGTCGTGGCTCCCCGAGGGGAATCGTCTAGACGCGCTGCTCCACGGGCTTGCCGTTGAACTGGAGGCCGAAGGTCCTGGCCTCGAAGTCGAAGAGACGGTAGTCGCACGTAAGCTCCTGTCCCGCTGCGATCCTCCGGCAAGTGACCGTGTACTTGCCGCCGGAGTCGTCGCAGTTCGGCTCGTCGGAGTGGTTCATGTACTTGGCGTTGTCCCCGCAAAGTACATAAAGCCCCGACTCCTCCTGATAGAGGTAGTGGCGGAGCCGCGACTGGAAGGGCTCGGGGAAGAGGGCCAGCTCGGCGGACGGAATCCGCCAATCGACCCCCTCCACGAACTCCCAGACGACGAACCCCTCGGGAAGCTCGGTGGCGGCAAAAAGCCCCACGCCCGCGATCGGGCTTGGGGCGACGTACGTCGGCACGCGAAGCATGCGGTGGGAGCTACTCTTCGGACCCCCGCGTCCCTCGCCGGGCAGGGTCCTTGTGAAGGCACTCTCGGCCTCCGGTGTCTACCATAGCCAGGGGCGCTCGGCGAGGCGGGCGCTTCCAGGCCGCGCATGGTGTAGCGCGACGCGCAAATATCGCAGATTGAAGTGAGACTACAATGATTTCGTGTCCTACGGGTGCGCGGGCCCGGGCCGCGACCCATCTTTCCGGGAGCAGATTCCCTACGGACCCCGGGGGCGCCGTGCGAAAGAAGATCACGCCTCGTTTCCTCGTGTGGCTCCTGCTTCCCTCGGCTGCGCTTTCCGCACCGGCCTGGGCTCAGGACGGAGCCGCCTCCACCGTAGGCGTCTACACGGCCGCGCAGGCGACCGCTGGCCGGGCCTTGTACGTGGCGCGCTGCGGCTCTTGCCACGGCTCCGCGCTCAACGACGGGACGGCGCCGCCGCTCGCGGGCGCCCAGTTCGCGCGCACGTGGGGAGCGGCCGGGCGCTCGCTCGACGACCTCTTCTACATCATCCGCGAGACGATGCCGGAGGGGGAGGTGGGCACCCTCTCGACGGACGAGTATGTGTCGGTGCTCGCGTACATCCTGGAGCGCAACGGGTACGCCGCGGGGGCTGCGCCCCTCACGGCGGACGCCGCCCGCCTCACGTCGATCCGCATCGAGAGCCGGACGCCCGTGGGGGCGGCCGCCACCGGCGCGGCAGCGTTCGTCCGCGGACCGCGAGGCCTGGAGCCGCGGGCCTCCAGCCCCACGCAGGCCGAGCTGACCGCCGCCGACGGCAACGCGCGCGACTGGCTTTACCACACGCAAGGGTACTCCGGCACACGCTACTCGGCCCTCGATCAGATCCACCGCGGCAACGTGCGCCGCCTCGCACCGGCCTGTGTCTTCCAGATGGGAGCACCGGGCCCCTTCCAGACGGGGCCGATCGTATACGACGGGGTGATGTACGTGACGAGCATCTGGGCGACCGTCGCGCTCGACGCCGCGACCTGCCGGCCGCTCTGGCGACACGAATGGCGGCCGGATGGACGTGCCTTCGGCCTCAACAACCGTGGCGTCGCGATCAAGGACGGCCGCGTCGTGCGTACGACCTCCGATGGCTATCTGATCGCCCTCGACATGTCCGACGGGGAGCTCCTATGGGCCCGCCGGGTCGCCGATGCGACGATCGGCGAAACGTTCACCATGCCTCCTCTCATCTACGAAGACCTCATTCTGGTGGGTCCGGCGGTGAGCGAGTTCGCCATCGAGGGTTGGGTCGGCGCGTTCCGGCTCGCCAACGGGGAGCCGGTGTGGCGGTTCAACAACGTGCCGGGTGCCAAGGACGGAACCGGGACCTGGCCGAACCCGCACGGGATCGTGGTGGGTGGGGGCGGCGTCTGGACGCCGTTGTCTCTCGATCCGGCCCGGGGGGAGCTCTACGTGGCCGTCACGAATCCGGCACCGGACCTCCCGGCCGAGCTGCGGCCCGGCGCCAACCTGTACACCAACTCGATCGTGGCGCTGGACGTCCGCACAGGCGCGCTCCGCTGGTACGACCAGCTCGTTCCGAACGACTCCCACGATTGGGACGTGACCCAGGTGAGCCCGCTCTTCAGGACCCGCGTCGGCGGCAGAGACCGCAATCTCGTCGCCACCGCGGCGAAGGACGGTTTCCTGCGCGTGCTCGACCGCGACACACACGAGCGGCTCTACGAGACCCCGATCACCCGCATCGAGAACGCCGACGTCCCACTCACGCGGGAGGGCGTGCACGTGTGCCCGGGCATCGAAGGGGGCGTGCTGTGGAACGGGCCCGCCTACAGCCCGCGCACGAACGCGCTGTACGTCACCGCGGTGGATTGGTGTGGCACGTACATCCTCTCCGAGGAGGTACGCTTCGTGCCCGGACAGATGTACCTGGGCGGGACCGTGCGCCCCGACGAGCAGATGGGGGGACGGGTGACCGCCGTGAACGCCGGCGACGGCTCGGTGCGCTGGACGTACCGCTCGGATTGGCCGGTACTGGGAGCCGTGACGGCGACCGCCGGGGACGTCGTGCTGGTCGGCGAGCTCACGGGTGATCTCATCGCCTTCGACGCAAACACGGGCGAAGAGCTCTACCGCTTCCAAACGGGCGGCCCCATCGGCGGGGGCGTCGTCACCTACCAGGTCGGCGGCCGCCAGTACGTGGCGGTGGCGTCCGGCGACCCGTCGATCCTGAACTGGCGCCTCGAGCACGAGGGTGCGCCCACCGTGCTCGTCTTCGCGCTGCCATTGTGAAGGAGACCGTAACCATGAACGCTCTGCATCTCGATTCGGCTCTCGTGCTCACGCTGGCCGTGGCGACTCTCGGGCTCGCCGTGCCGGCGGACGCTCAGCAGCGGGCGGCCGCTGGGTCGACATGGCAGGTGCCCCGCACGGAGCACGGCCACCCGGACCTCCAGGGGAACTGGACGAACGCGACCATCACCCCCATGCAGCGCCCGACGGGCCAGGACCGCGTGCTGACCCGCGACCAGGTCGTCGCGATCGAGGGAGAGCGCGAGGAGTTCATCGAGGAGCAGCTCGCCCCGAGCGACCCGGAGCGCGGAGCCCCCGCGCAGGGCGGTACCTTCTTCGGCGACCTCCTGCTCGACGCCGCCTCCGGCGGCACGGGCGGTTACAACCTCTTCTGGATCGACGCGGGCGACCGCGTCGCCATCTACGACGGTGAGCCGCGCAGCTCGCTCGTCACGACGCCGGACAACGGGCGCATCCCACCCCTCACCGCGGAGGCACGGCAGAGGGCGGGGCAGCGCATGGCGGCAGCGAGCCGCTTCGGCGAGTACGACAACCCCGAGAACCGGCCGCTCGCGGATCGCTGCATCATGTCGTTCGGGTCGAACGCCGGTCCACCCATGCTTCCGAATTACTTCTACAACAACAACTACACGATCGTGCAGACGGCCGACGCCGTCATGATCCTTGCCGAGATGGTGCACGACGTGCGCGTCATTCGTCTCGGCGAGCCGCAGCCGCTCCCCGACCACATCCGACCCTGGATGGGGGAGTCGTGGGGCCGCTGGGATGGCAACACGCTCGTCATCGAGACGACCCACCTGCGTCCGGAGCAGCTCAACGCGACCCCGTACGTGTATCCCGGCGGCTCGGAGCAGATGCGCGTGATCGAGCGGCTCACGCGCGTCGACGAGTACACCATCAACTACGAGTTCACGGTGATCGACCCTGCCACGTACACCCAGCCGTGGGGCGGCCAGGTCCCGTTCAAGCGGCAGCCGGGCCAGGTGTACGAGTACGCATGCCACGAGGGCAACTACGCGATGAGCAACGTCCTGAGCGGCGCGCGCTCCGAGGAGCGCCGGGCGGCGTCCGGGAACTGAGCGCGGTCGGGGGAGTCCCCTGCCAGGGATGCGGCGGGGGAGGCGTGACCCCAGATTGAGAAAGATCAACCACCCAAGGAGTGAGGATATGGCCGGCGAGTCGAAGAGACCTCTACGGATCGTGTTGGCAGCGGCGGCGTTCTCCGTCGCCATCTCGGGGCTCGCGCTCCTGGCTACGCGCTCCGACGCCGACGCCGCGCAGCAGAGCAACTTCATGGGTGGCGCCCCCGAGGTGATGGGTGACCTCGCGTCGATCGACGTGCGGACGTCGCGGCTCCGCTTCCCGGCGGGCGTGCGCTCGAACTGGCACACACACGAGGGAGGGGGGCAGCTCCTCATGATCGAGTCCGGCCGTGGCCTCCATCAGGTCCGTGGCCAGCCCCTGCATGTGATGCATCCCAACGAGCCCTGGTACACGGAGGCAGGCGTCGAGCACTGGCACGGCGCCCACCCCGACGAGGCGGCGGTGCAATGGACGATCTACGCCGGGACCGTGAACTGGCTCGGGCCGGTCACGGACCAAGTCTACCGCGCGCGGGCCGTCCGGCCGTAGCGGGCCCCGAAGGGCGTGACGGGACGGGTCCAGCGGACCCGTCCCGTCGGCGTTTCCTGGTAGCCGGCGTGGGACTCTTCGGGTCCGGCCGGCTCGAGAACCTGCTCTCCACCTCACGGCGGGCGTCGCCGTCGCGCGCGACAGGGCCGCAGGCGGTCCCGTTGCTCAAGGCGGCGATCAACGGAGCGCGCGCCGCCGGGAGCCACCCTGCGCTTCCGGTGACTCCCGACGAGTGCGCGCGGGCCGCGGTCGCATCCGTGGGGGCCGGTGCGGGCGCGATCCACGTGCACGTGCGGGGGCCCGACGGCAACCAGAGCCTCGACCCGGCGGACCTGGCCCGCACGCTGACCGCGATGCGGGCAGGGGTGCCGGGCACGCCGATCGGAGTGAGCACGCTCTTCGGGATCGTCGGGGACGCTCGGCGGCGTCACGAGCTGGTGAGCGCCTGGACCGTGCTTCCCGACTTCGCCTCGGTGAACTTCAACGAGGAGGGATCGGTGGAGCTCGCGGAGCTGCTGATCGAGCGCGGCGTGGGTGTCGAGGCCGGCCTCTTCCACGCGGAGGCGACGCGCACGTGTGTGGAGAGCGGGTTGGCGCCGCGCTGCCTCCGCCTCATGCTCGAGCCGGGCGGAGGGCCTCCGCGCGAGGCGCTGACGCGCGTCGATGCGATGGAGCGTGTGCTCGACGACGCCCGCACGACGGTGCCCCGCCTCCTGCACGGCTCGCGCGACAGCGCGTGGCCACTGATCGAGGAGGCGGCGCGACGCGGCCACCAGACGCGAGCGGGGCTCGAGGACACGTACGAGCTGCCCGACGGCCGGTCGGCGCGCGACAACGCCGAGATCGTCTCGGAGGCGGCGCGGCGCATCGCGACGGTACGAGCCCCTTAGGCGGGACCCGCTCCCGCGCCTGGCCGCCGCGTGGCCCGTGCCGACGGCCGGGCTTAGAGTCCCGACTCGACCTGGACTCCAGCCCCACGCGGTGACGAACATGCCCAAGCTACACGCTCTCGCGGCTGCGGCCCTCGCGGGCCTCCTTTCCATCGCTCACCCCCTGACCGCGCAGGAGGGGCCGGCCCTCGAGGACCCCCCGGGGCTCGACGCCCTGGTGGCCTTCGACCGTGAGCAGAGTGACCTGAGGGTGGCCGTCGACCGCTACGTGGAGGACCGGGCTGCGCTCCTCCGCCGCTACGACATCCCCCTTTCGCCGGTGCGGGCCGAGCGACTCCGCGACTTCCACGAGGGGTGGCAACGTGCGCTCCGGGCGATGGACTTCGCGGCGCTCAACCACGAGGGCCGGGTCGACTACGTGCTGCTCCGCAACCGCCTCGACTTCGAGCTCGAGATGCTCGAGCAGGAAGCAGAAAGCGTCCGCACCATGAGACCTCTCGTGCCCTACGCGCGCACCCTCGAGCGGCTGCAGGAGTCCAGGCGCGACCGCGAGGACGTCGATGCCCGTGCGGTCGCGGACACGCTGACACGGGTCGCGGCGGAGGCGGAGGCCCTCACGGTCTCCCTGACCGCGGGTGGGGGTGCGCCGGTCGGGAGCGCGGTCGTAGCGGAGAGAGCGGCGCGGCACATCGAGGCTCTGCTCCGCATGCTGGACGGCTGGTACGAATACTCCGACGGGTACGACCCCTTGTTCTCGTGGTGGGTGCCGCAGCCGTACGAGCGCCTCACCGCGGCGCTCGAGCGGCACGCGGAGGCCATCCGGGCTCGTCACGTCGGGGGCGCGACCGGCGCGATCGTCTCGGGCGACCCGATCGGCGAGGAGGGCCTCCGCGCACACCTCGCCAACGAGATGATCCCCTATACCGCCGAGGAGCTCATCCGCATCGCCCAAGCCGAGTTCGCGTGGATGGAGGAGGAGCTCGTGCGCGCCTCGCGGGAGATGGGCTACGGGGACGACTGGCGGGCGGCGCAGGAAGCCGTGAAGAACCTGGCCGTCGAGCCCGGGCGGAAGCCGGCGGTGGTTCGCGAGCTCGAGCGGCAGTCGGTCGA
>JBFGFY010000071.1:0-15317 GCA_041579355.1 Longimicrobiales bacterium
CCCTCGGGGAAGTCGCGCCCGTCGCACGCGACCGTGAGGACGCCGGGGTGCAGCAGGCGGTAGACGTTGCCGAGCAGGCCCCGGATCCTGCGCTCGTCGACCTCGGAGGCTACGACGCACCCCCGGTCGCCTACGAGCTCGGCGAGGTGCGTCGTCTTGCCACCGGGCGCGGAGCAGAGATCGAGCACCCGCTCGCCCGGCTGCGCCCCCAGGAGCGGTGGCGCGACCCCCGTCGACGCCTGCTGTACGTAGAGCAGGCCGGCCCAGTGCTCGAGTGTCATCGACACCGGGTAGGGTGCCTCGATCACCCTGTAGAAGCCGGGCAGCCCCCTCACCGGAGACACCTCGAATCCCTGGTGGACGAGTCGGTCGACGAGCGACGCCTCCGTGACGCGCCCCGTGCGCACGCGGAACACGGTCGGCTCCGGTCGTGCCGCTGCCGCGAGGAAGTCGTCCCAGGCCTCGATCACGCTCCGGTAGCGATCGAGCTCGACGGTCCGGCTACGTCGCCGAGATCCTCGCCTGGCCACGCGGGGGGCTAGTAGCGAAGGTCGTCCTCGTCGTCCTCTTCGCGCACCAACGTGAGGATCGCCGCCTGCGGCACGACCAGGTACCGGTTGCCCTCGAAGGTGATCTCCACGGCGGCGCGCCGGAAGAAGATCGCATAGTCTCCGATGCGGGCCTGGAGCGGCACGTACTTCGCCTCGCTCCCGCCGATCTTCCACGGCTCCTGATCGAGCTCGGTCGGCGCGGAGACCGCGTTGCCGGGTCCCGTGGCGATCACCGTTCCGCCCTGCACGGCCTGGTTGTCCACCGCGGTCGCTGGGAGGTAGAGCCCGACCTTCGTGCGGTCCTCGCCCTCCTCGGGCTGGATGAGCACGCGGTCGCCGACGACGATGAGACGCTTCTTCGAATCGGACATGGTTCTCCAGGGGGGTGCGGGTCCTTCAACTTCGGCGGTAGACGGCGATTGCCCAAGGGGTGGACCGGAACGATGCCGCGACGGGAGGGTGTAGCAAGACGCTTCGGCCGGAAACGCCGGCCGAGCCCGTGCAACCGCAGCCTCCCGTGATCGAAGCCCTACGAGCTCCCTGGCCCTGGTACGTGGCCGGCCCCCTCATCGGCCTGGTCGTGCCGCTCGTGTACTGGTACGGCGGACGCAAGTGGGGCATCTCGCAGAGCCTTCAGCACCTGTGCGCCGCCACGCTCCCGCGCCGCATCGAGTACTTCCTCTACGACTGGTGGAGGGAGGGGTCGTGGAGCCTCGCGATGGTGGCCGGGATCGTCGCCGGGGGGTTCGTCGGCGGACGCGTGCTCTCGAGCCCCGACCACGTCGTGGGGATCTCGGAGGCGACCCGGGCCGACCTGACCGGGCTCGGAATCACCGAGTTCGGCGGCATGCTTCCGGCCGACGTCTTCTCGTTCGCGTCCCTGCTGACGCCGGCCGGTATCACCATCGTGGTGGTCGGCGCGTTCCTCGTGGGATTCGGTGCGCGGTACGCGAACGGCTGTACGTCCGGGCACGCGATCTCCGGACTCTCGACGCTGCAGCTCTCGTCGCTGGTGGCGGTCCTGGGCTTCTTCGTCGGCGGCCTTCTCTCCACGCACGTCCTGCTGCCGCTGATCTTCTGATGAGCGAGATCACGCAGCGGGCGGCGCTCGGTGTGCCTGCACGGGGCGCGGCAAGCGGGGGGGGCACGGACGCCGGGGGGCTCGTTTTCTACTTCGCGCTGGGCCTGTTCCTGGGCGTGATCTTCATCAAGTCGGAAGTCGCCTCCTGGTTCCGCATCCAGGAGATGTTCCGCTTCCAGGCGTTCCACATGTACGGCGTGATCGGCAGCGCGGTCGCCGTCGGCGCGATCGGCGTCGCCCTGCTGCGGCGCTTCGGCTCCCGCACGGCGAACGGTGAGCCGATCGCTTTCCCGAGCCCGCAGGAGCGGCGCCCCTCGCCGGCGCACGTCGTCGGCGGGACCGCCTTCGGCGTGGGCTGGGGGCTGCTCGGAGCCTGCCCCGGTCCCATCTACGCGCTCATCGGCACGGGATGGCCCGTCATGCTGGTCGGGCTGGGCGCCGCCCTGGCAGGGGCATGGGTGTACGGGCTGATGAGGCCGAGCCTGCCCCACTGAACGAGAAAGAGCCCGGGCGGCCTGGCGCCACCCGGGACTCCCGTCGACCGAAACGGACCCAACACCCCCAACCCTGACTCCCATCCGCTCCGGACGCCGTCGCGTCTTTCTCTTGTATCTTTCTGACGTGATCCGCACGGAAAAGGTTGCGCGCCGGTTGTCCGGCGGCCTTGCTAGGCCTTTCGGGCGGGCGCCATTTGCTTCGCTCACCCCGCTGTCTCCCCCCGGAGGAATCATGAAGGCCGGTACCGCTGTCTTGCTCGCCGCCGCGCTCTCTCTCGCGCTCGCCTCGCCCGCCACCGCCCAACAGGTCGCCGGCCGCTGGCTCCTGGACGTCAATCTCGACGCCGGAAGTGGGCAGGCGACCTTCGTCTTCCAGGTGGAAGGAGCCAACATCACGGGGACGTACGCGGGCGTGCTGGGAGAGCAGACGGTCAGGGGCACGATCGAAGGCAACCGCGTGCG
This sequence comes from Longimicrobiales bacterium, assembly GCA_041579355.1. GTDB lineage: Bacteria > Gemmatimonadota > Gemmatimonadetes > Longimicrobiales > Gaopeijiaceae > UBA2982. The sequence continues at coordinate 2,592 of JBFGFY010000071.1, forward strand.
CTTCGGCTTCGAGTCCCCGGACGCTGGTGAGGTCCTCTTCGACGGCACCCTCATGGGCGACACCATGGAGGGTACGTGCGAGTACGGGCTCCTCGGCACCGGGACCTTCGCGGGCCGGAGAGCGGGGTGAAGTGAGCCGGCGCTTCCTCCTCGGCACCGTCGTCGGCCTCGTCTCCCTCGGCGGGACATCTGCGCTCGCGCAGGCGCCCGCGAACCTCGAGACGATTGAGCTGACCCGCTCGCGCGAGTGCGTGAGCATCCTCGCCCGGCTCGACCAGTTGGATGCCGGCCTCACACCTCTGGCGGAACGCTCGTCGCGTCTCCTGGCCATCGCCGAGGCGATCGCGCTCGAGGACGACTCGGTCGTCGACTCGCTCGACGCCGCGGACCCGGTGCAGGCAGCGGTGCGCGATTGGTTCCGCCGGGACGCCGAGCTCGCCGCCCGCTACGTGTCGCAACCGACGCCGGAGCTCCTGCAGGAGCGGACGGCGAGTCGGGACGAGATCCGGGTCACCGTGACGGAAGCCCTGGAGGCGGTCCAGGCCGAGGCCGACGCCGCCATCGAAGCGACCGGCGACCTTCCGCAGCAGGCCAGCCGTTGCAACGGCGCGGTGCTCGTACGTCCCGCCGTCCTCGAGGGCTGCGGCACGACCCGCAGCTCCGTCTGTGACGCCGCCCGCGACACGGCTGCCGTCCGGGGCCGGTACCGGTTCGTGGAGTCAGCGGCCGACCTCTGGGATCTCCAGGAGCTGAGGGCCTGGACCGCACCCGCGCCGCTCAGCGTGGGGCCCGCCGGCCAACTCGGGGGCGGACGCACCATGGGGTTCACGAGGCTCGGGAACGTCGTCGTAAACGTCGCGTTCACGCCCTGGCTCCAGGAGCGCAGCGAGCTACCCCCGGAGGCGATCGAGCGTCTGACGGCGCTGACCGACACGCTCGGCTTCGGAAGCTCGCACCCCGAGTTCTTCTTCGTGCCCGCGCTGGCGATCCGGGTGACGCTCCCACAGGCGCTCGACACGGAGTCGGCCTATCTCTTCCACTTCGGGCCGCCGGAGTCCGCGGACGTCTTCTGGTCGGCGCCGGCGAACTCGGGGCAGCCGGTCGAAGCGATCGTGCCCCTGACCCCCCACCACATCACCCGGCTCCGTGCGGGGGAGCCGATGATGCTCACCGCCGTGCGCGAGGCCGACGACGGCGAGATCGACGCGGTCTACGCGATCGAGCTGACGTCGCTCAACCAGGCCACGACGACCGCGACGCTGTACCAGTACATGTCGGGCCAGCTCGCCGCGGACCTCGCCCGCCTGATTCCCCCGGAGGCTCCCTAGAGGCCTCTAGCGGAGGGGTCCCGTGCCGCCGACGCGGTCGTCGACCACGAAGCGTTCGCGCGCCGGCATGGCGACGGCCGGCAGCGACTCGGCGTCCATCACGGCATCGGCGGGAACCAGTCCGTTCAGGTGCAGGACGTACGCGATGACGGCGTACGTCTGGTCCGGGTTGAGGATGCCTGGCGTGAGCTGCGGCATCGCTTTGCGGATGTAGTCGAAGAGCGTCGTGGCGTAGGGCCAGTAGCCGCCGACCGTCAGGCTCCCCGGCCATTCGCCCCACGGCTCCGCGCCCACGAGTCGGTCGTTGGGTCCCTCGGTGCCGGTCGGTCCGTGACACGCGACGCAGTGCGTCATGTAGACCTGCCGCCCCTGCTCCACGCTCCCGCGCCCCGCCGGAAGACCCTCCCCGTCGGGCTTTACGTCGATGTCCCAGGCCGCGATCCGGGCCGCGCTCGCCGAGGTGCCGAAGCCGAAGCGGGCGGGCGCGTGGGCGGGCAGCCCCTCGGGTGTGCCGGCGGCGAACGCCGGGCCCTCGGGCCCGTACACGGAAGACGCCGGCCGATCCTGGGCGTCGGGCCGGCAGGCCGCCACGAGCAGCGCGACGGCGGTGGCCCGGGCGAAGCGGATCAAACCAGCTCCCCGAGCCCGAAGGTCACCTCACCGCTCCGTGCGACCTTCCACGCTCGCTGGTTGTTGAAGTGGTACGACGTCTGCTCGCCGCGGACCTCCCAGAGCTGCTGCACGGTCGGTTGCACGTAACCGGTCTCGTCGGTCGCGCGGCTGAGGATGTGCGTGTCCCGGCCGTTCCACTCCCAGAGGTGCCGGAAGCGGACGGTGCACTTCGGCAGCACGGGACCCTGCAGCGTCGCGTCCCTCCAGCTCCGCCCACCGTCGGTGCTCACCTCGACGCGCGTGATGCGGCCGCGGCCGGACCAGGCGAGCCCCTGAATCTCCCACCACCCTCGGTCGGGGAGCGCGAAGCCGTAGGACGGGAACGTGATGACCGACTTCGCGTCCATGACGAAGCTGAACTGCCGCGCCGTCCCGTCCGGCAAGGGGTCCGTGTACTTCGAGGTCTCCTCACGGGTCATGGTCGGGCGGTCGGTCACCTCGATCCGCCGCAGCCACTTCACCTGGGCATTCCCCTCCCAGCCCGGAAGCATGAGCCGCAGCGGGTACCCTTGCTCCGGGCGGATCGCCTCCCCGTTCTGACCGAACGCGAGGAGCGCGTCGTCCATGACCTTGTCGAGGGGCACGCTGCGCGACATCACGGCAGAGTCGCTCCCCTCGGCGAGGATCCAGCTCGCCCCTGGGCGTACCCCGACCTCACGCAGGATCGTCGAGACCGGCACCCCGATCCACTCGCTGGTGCTGAGGAGCCCGTCGATCATCTGCACGGTCTGCTCGGGGCGCATGGAGTCGTGGGTGTACGCAGCGCGTCCGTTGCCCGAGCACTCGATGAAATGGATGCGCGAGACCTGGGGGTACCGCGCCAGGTCCGCCATCCGGAAGACCATCGGACGCTCGACCATGCCGTGGACCAAGAGCTCGTGGCGCTCCTTGGCGATGGTGGGCACACCTCCGTGGTGGCGCTCGAAGTGCAGGTCGGCCGGGGTGATGATCCCCATGAGGTCCTGGAGGGGCGTCTGCGAAGCGCTCGAGAGGGCCTGCGCGCGTGCCAGGCGGCGAGGCTGCTCGGCGGGCGCCCGGGCGCCCAGCTCGGAGGTGAAGCGGCCGGGAACCTTGGTGGGGTCGGGAGGCGGGGCCTCTTGAGCCACGAGACGCACGGCGTCCGCCTGGGTCTTGATGAGGCCGGCGGCGACCACGCCGGAGGCCGTGGCCACCCAGGCCCTGCGCGAGATCTTCGGTTGCTCGTCCATGACCCGGTAAGCTGGCCGGGCGGAGGCCGCGCGGCCAGAGCCCGGCGGCCGATCGGTGGGCCGTGCCGCTACCTCGCACCGGGAACCCGGCGCGCCGTCGGGACTATGAGGTCGGCGGAACCACCGCGGAGGACCCCATGCCCTACTACGAGTACCGCTGCCCGTCGAACGGACGGACCCTCGAGGTCCGCCACGGAATGGAGGAGCGGTTGGTCACGTGGGGTGAGCTCGCACGCAGCGCCGGTGCCGATCCGGGGGACACCCCGGCCGAGTCACCCGTCGAGCGCCTCATGAGCGTCCCCGCTCCGTCGCCCGGATCCGGCCAGGAGCCCGCCTTCCAGGGATGCGGCTCGGGCTGCGCCTGCGTGCCGCGAGCCTGACCCCGCGGCCGCCTCGGGGATCGTCCGTCGCTCAGCGGCTCGCGATCCCCTCCAGCATCGAGATCGCGCTCGACCGCCAGCCGTCCTCGACCGAGTACTCGACGAGGAAACGCTCCAGGTAGCCCTGTGCCGGCTCGAGGTCGCCGCGCTCGTAGGCGGCGGCACCGGCGTGGTAGAGGGCCATGTAGTGGTTGGGCCAGTACTCGACCACCAGCTCCATGAGCGGTCCCGCGGCGATCTCGTCGCCCGCGTCCGCCGCCGGGTGGCCGGCCTCGAATACGATGCCTGCGGCGTGGTACCGTCGATCCTGGGGGAGCCCGTCGATCACGGCACGCGCCCGGTCGATCTTCCCCGCGAGCGCGTAGCACGCGGCCTTGTGCATCTCACCCTCCGGCGTCGGCGGCGCCGGCTGCCAGCGCAGCTGCGTCTCGACCTCGACGGGGTTGCAGTAGCGTCGGATCGAGTCGAACCACGTGCCGACGTCGGTCGCGCCGCCGCCCAGCGGCGGCTCCACCAGCACGATCGGATCGATCGTCACGACAGTCCGGTCGGGGGCTTCGTCGAACGCGGTGGCGATCACGCCCGTCAGGGCGAAGGCACCCATCACCGCGATCAGCAGATACTCCGGGCTGTGCCGCACTTTCTTCCTCCCTCGGTCATCGCGTTCCGGTCTCACACCCCATGAAGACGAGCGAGGGCGCCGGGATCGCACATCGTGCCTACTCGAGGTGCAATTGGCGTACCAGTCCGGCTCAGGCGCTGGCCGCCGGAGCCGGCTCGTTTCCCTGCCCGCCGGCGAGCCTCGGGAGCACGACGAGCGCCATCGCGGCCGCGGCCGCGGTCCCCACGATGACGGCCAGGCCGAAGCGCTGCGTGGGGGGGAACGTCGAGAGGACGAAGATGCCGAAGCCGGCGGAGATGATCCCCGTGGCCCCGAGCACGGGGCGCCCGATCTGCGACACGGCGCCCAGCCAGGGTGCCGAGTCACCGGCGGCGGCGAGCCGCCGGACCCGCACCACGAGGTGGATCATGGAGTCGGCTCCGATCGCGAGCGCCACGTTCGCAGCCGGCGAGGTGATGATGTCCACGGCGATGCCCAGGTAGCCGAACGTGCCGAGCACGATGGCCGGGATGCCGATCAGGCACACCCACATCTTCAGCGCGATCATGGGAGAGCGGGAAACGACGAGCGCCACCCCGAGGAAGAGCAGGAGGAGCCCGCCGATCCCGATCCGCAGGCTCGACGCGATGAGCCGGCCGAGCTGCGCCTGCAGGTCGTAGAGCCCCGCGACGACGATGGGCTCGAGCCCCGCTTCGCGCGCGTATCCGCTGAGACGGTCCATGACGTCCTGGCGCGGTTCGCCGTGCACCGACTCGCGCATGCGGAGGAAGTAGTGCGCCTCGTCACGCTCGCGAGTGACGTAGCCCAGGGCCACCTCGTCGAGCTGGGGGCTCGACGCGATGTCGAGAAGGGTGCGAATGGGCAGCAGGCGCGCGAGCGGAAGCGTGCGCGCGTGCCCGACGAAGACCGGCGGTGAGAGCACGACCCCCACCGCGGAGTCGGCCTCGAGCGAGGCCTGGAACGCCTCCAGCTCGCGGAAGACCGGCAGGGTGTCGACGCGGGCTCCCTGGTCGTCTCTGACGACGATGTCGAGGGTGCTGCTCCCTCCGTCCCTGTCGATGCGCTCCAGCCCTTCGCGCAGCTCGGTGCCCTCCCCGAAGTACGTCAGAAGCCCCGGATCGGTGTCGACGCGCAGGACGCCGATCCCCAGTGCGAGCACCAGCATGGCGGCGCCGACTACCACACCCCGTCCCCCCCCTCCGACACCGAGCGCGGCACGCACCTCGACAGGGGGGCGGGCCTTCGCCCAGCGGCCGAGGAAAGCCGGGTAGACAGTGTAAGCCACCAGCAGCGCCGCTACGGTACCGACCGCACCCGCCACGCCGAGATCGCGGAGGGGGCGCGCGGAGGCGATGAGCAGACTCAGGAACCCGAGCAGCGTGGTCGCCATGCTCCAGAACGAGCCTTCCATCGTCTCGCGCATGCCGCCGAGGAGGGCAGCGACCCGGTCCGACGTAGCCGCGGCGGCTCGTCTCCAATTGGCGGTCAGGAATACGACGTGGGAGAGCGTCAGGACGAAGACGATCGTCACCAGGTTGGCCGTGAGCAATCCGATCGGCACGCCGACCGCCTGGACCACGATCAGGGTGAGGCTCACCGACGCGAAGCAGGTGGCGAGCGTGCCCACGACGATCGCGGCGTCCCGGTAGACCAGCCCGATGATCAGTCCGAATACGAGCACGGCCGAGAAGCTGAAGACGACCAGATCCCGATAGAGGCTCCTTCGGATCAGCTCCACGATGACCGGGACGCCCGAAACGAGGATCTCCAGCTCGGGCGAGCGGTGCTCGTCGATCACGGCCTCGATGCGTGGCAGCAGGATCTCGGGGTCCGTCCGGTCGGCGGAGAGGATGACGTTCGTCGCGCTCGTGTCCGGGTTCAGCAGCAGCCTGCTGAAGAGAGGGCTCGATGGATCCGAGTTCGCGAGGCTGTAGCCGGCGGTGATGCCCTCGACGGCGACGAGCGCTTCGGTGAGATCGGCCACCCGCGAGCGGTACGCCGCATCGTCCCCCTCGAGGTCGGCGACGCGCAGGATGATCTGAGGGCTGGACGGGAAGCGCTCGGCGACCGCGACCGACGCCTGCATCTGCGGGTCGTCCTCGGCGAAGAAGAAGTCACCCTCGACCTGCGGGGAGACGTCGACGAAGAGCGCGACGATGCTCACGCCCACCACCGCGAGCGCCGAGGCGACCCACGGCGCCGCGCGGGACGACCACGCCTTCGAGAGCATCAGCTCAGACGCTCAGCGGATCCCGGAGAGGACGGTGTCGTACGTGCCTACGGCAATCGCCACGGCGAGGTCCTCGAGAAGGGCGTCCTCGAGCTGCCCCACCTGGCGCGGGTAGACCTCTGGATCGAAGAACGGCGCCTCGTTCGGGCGCAGGGGCAGTACCGACGGATCGCCGTTGAACTCGCCTCGCTGGAACGGGCCGGTCTGCCGGGACGAGGACGTGAACCGCTCGATCTCGCGACCGCTCCGGTCGACGAGGGTCACGTTCGCTTCGAGGTAGTAGGAAAGCGTGCCCTCCCGCGTGGTGTACGAGACGGTGTCCATCGCCTGCTCTGCGGCACGACCTGCGCCCCTGCCGGTCGTGGAAGCCCGAGGCACCACGGCCTGCCGGGTGTTGGAGCGCACGTCCTGCTCGGTGACCTCGACGCGGGAGAGCTGGATCATGACGCCGAGGTCGGCGCCGATGAGGTCGAGCGCCCGACCCACGAGCGTGGGGGACTGCTGCACCTGGCCGCGCAGAAGACCCCGGAGCTCCCGGCGCAGGATGATCGGGTCCGCCACCTGGACGAAGAGCGGCGGCTGGTTCCAGTGGTCCAGCGTGAGGTCGTCGTCCAGCGCGATCTCGAACTCGGGCCCGAGGTAGTTCCGCACGCCGGGGGTAGCGGTGACCGGAAGGATGGCGACGACCACCGTGCCTGCGTCGAGCGCACGCTGCTGTACGTCGCGCGCGCGCAGAACCACGTCACGCGCGGGCGAGCTACGAACGCCGAGCGCCTCCTGTGCGCGGTCGTGAGCTGCACGCGGACGGCCGTCCTCCAGCTCGACCTCCGCCCACTCGAGCAGGATCCGGGTCTCGGCGTCGTACGACTCCTCCGTGCTCATGCGCGCCGGCTCGAGGAAGGCGGCACGGGCCCCGGCGTAGTAGTTGCGCGCTTCGGACCACCGACCCGCCTGCGCGGCCTCGTCGCCCCTCACCATCTGCCAGCCGATCGCGTTGTCGAAGATCGCGCGTCGGATCGTCGTGTAGTCCGCCGGCGGGTCGAGCCGCATGCCCACCTGACGAACGCGGGCCAGCATCTGGTCGACGTCGCGATAGATCCGCGCGGCCGAGACCGGGTCTCCCCGCCGCTCGAGCCCGTCGGCGCGGTCCATCGCAACCACGATGGCCGTGTCTCCGGCAGCCACCAGGCGCTCGCGAGCCGCCACCAGCTCCGAGTCGCGCTCGACCGCCTCCGCGTAGCGGTAGACGGCCTCCATGTAGCGACCCTGGGACTGGAGGGCGATGCCCTCGTTCAGCCGGTCTCCGGCCGAAGCGCAGGCGGCGGCGAGGACCGCGGTCGTGAACAGGGCGACACGGATTCGAGGGCCGGCCATGGGATCGTCTCCTCCCGAGCAGGTCGGACGCGTCGCTCCTAACCTAGTCCCCTACCCCGGCGCCGTCACAGGTTTTTTCAGCTCGCGGTCGAATGCCTCCAGCTCGCGGGCCGCCGCCCGCTCGGGCGTGTCGGCACTGTCGAACACGGTCGCGCCGCCCGCGGTGTGGCCGAGGCGTAGGCGTCTCCGGACCAGGTCACTGGCCAGGAACTGCCTCTTCAGGTTGCGGAAGCCGAAGAAGAGATCACCCCCGAGCGTGGTGACGGGCGCGTCGAAGTCGAAGGCCAGATCTCGCAACGCGGCTTCCACGACGCGCCGCGCCGGTCGCCTGCCTTCACGGGCCGCGAGGTAGTCGATCGCGCGCTGGAGGGAGACCACCCCCTTTCCGGCGAGGGCGGTCTGCACGACCAGCCCGAGCGCGTGACGGCGCAGCGTGTCCTGCCGACTCGGACCGAAGAGTCGCAGGAACCAATCGCGCGCAAGGACCGGCGGCCTCGCGCGCACCCAAGCGGGTCGCGGCTCCCGGTCCGGGAAACCGCCGTGCGCGGTCGCCATCAGGTCTTCGAAGACCCACACCAGGTGCCCGTCCAGGGACGGCTGCGCCGCGCCTCCGTAGGCCTCGGCGAGGCGCTCCATCTCGCGGCGGGCCTGCGCCGCACGCAGCCCCGTGTGCTCGACGAGCTCGGCGATGCTCAGCACACCCTCGCGCGCTCGGATCAGCTGCACGGTCTTCCGGTCGAACGGAACGCCCGTCGCCGAGACGGCGCTGACAGGCGCGGCGTCCGCGCCCCGCCCGAGGTGATACACGATGTCGCCGGAAGCCGAGACACGCACGTGGGCCCGACCACCCGCGATGAGGCGTTCGAGCGCCCGCCCGACTCGGGCCTGGGAGAGCGCGGTCACCGCGAGCAGATCGCCGACCGTCGCCTCGCCGCCCAAAGCGTACAGGGCACGCTGGACCTCCCCTACTGGATCCCGCCTCGCCTTCATGGCTCATGCATACGTCGGGGAGCGCCGAGGCGCCATCCAGGCGGACCCCCGTCAGAGTGACAACCGGCCGCGTGTCACTTTGGCTGCGCACCGCGGACCCCTGTGGCGAGACGACACACCCCCTGCGGCGACTTTCCTCACTCGCGGGCCCCGGCGGCGGTCCCACGGCGCTTTCCGTTTGGCACACCATATGCCTTCGGCGCGAAACGCCGACTCGGGCGACCCCATCAGGGTCGCCGGCAGGGGCGGCCGGGTGAACCTGGGCCCACCCCGGAAGCAGGGCCCGGAATAAGGACATTCTGTTCCAGGAGGAAACCATGCGTGCGCGCATGATTCGGGCAGCCCTCAGGGGCTGCGTGTCGGGAGGTCTGCTGCTGGTGCTCGGGGCGCCGGCCCTGTCCGCACAGCTCCGCGACCTCGGTTTCACGGCGTATACCGGTGCCGCCATCCCGATGGGTCGGTTCGCGGATTACGCGAAGGGGGGTCCGGCGTTCGGCCTCCAGATCGGATACCCGATCTCGGAGCCCGTCGAGCTCTTCCTCAACGCGGACGTCGACCTGCTGAACGGGAACTCCTCATACGGCATGCCGGACCTCAACCTCTTCCGCTACCAGGCGGGTATCGCGAGTGAGCTCGTGGGCCGGCGCTCCGACCGGTGGGGGTTGGAGGGTCAGCTCGGACTCGGAGCGACCACCTTCCGGTCGCGCACCTTCTACCTGAACAACAGCCCCGATGGTCACCGTTTCCGGCAGACGTACCTCTCGGGAACGGCGGGGTTGAAGTTCGTGTTCGGGAGCGGCCCGTTGAACGGGTACCTCGGGAGCCGCCTGGCATGGGCCCCCATGAAGGAGGAGGACACGCAGGTGCTGCGGGACAAGTCCGGTGGAGCGTTCTCTCCGCTGAGCAACTCCCTCCACGTGCCCGTCACGTTCGGCCTGCGCATCCGCACGTCGTGATCGCGAACGCGCGAACGAAAGGGGCGGGGGCCATTTCGGCCCCCGCCCTCGAGGCCTAGAAGATCCGGCCGACCATGAAGTTCAGGATCGCGAGGCCGATGCTGCCCCACATCGCCGCGCCGAAGCCCTCGACCTCGAAGCCTTCGACGATCGCCGCCGCGAGCATGAGCATCAGCGCATTCACGACGAGCAGGAAGAGGCCGAGCGTCAGCAGTGTGACCGGCAGCGTGAGGAGCACGAGGATCGGGCGCACGAACGCGTTCGCCAGGCCGAGCATGAGGGCCCCGAAGAGGGCGGCCTTCCCGTCCCGAACCTCGATGCCGTCGACGACCCAGCTCAGGATCATGAGTAGGACCGCGGTGACGACGACGTGTACGACGAATCCCATGAGGTCCTCCCTCTTCCCTACGTGGATGGACTCACACCCTGACGAAGGGCGAGGCTCTCGGGTTTCGCGCTAGCGAGACTTGGTGCGGGAGTCGGACTTGCCGCGCTCGTTCGAGCGGAGAGCGGCCCGGAGGCACGCCGCTGCGAGCTCTTCGGCGTCCCTGAGCGCGTCGGGGGAGCCCCCTCCCGACGCCCACTCCCGGACCTCTTTGGCCCGGTGCGAAAAGTCGAGGACGTCCAGCGCGTCGGCGGCGGCTCCGAGAAACTCGTGATCCGCCACGATCCGAGCCATCGCGAAGATCTGGTTCGCCGCGAGCGCGTTCTCCTCCACCTTCGTAGCCGCGTCCACGTAGTCGCGGAGGTGCAGGAGGGCCGTGGCGGTGTGCCTGGCGGCGAGGTCGAGCCAGGTGAGCGTGCACAGCGTACGCACCGCACCCGGCCGGACGCGGATGATCTTGTTGGCGACCCCACGGGCAGCCTCGCGCTGCCCGTCCTCCAAGAAGGCGTCGATCGCCTGGCCGTAGTTCTTCACGGCCCTCTCGGAGTCCCCAGCGCGGAGGGCCAGGTCGCCGGCGCGATTGTAGGTGCTGCCGACGTAGGCCGGTGCGGCGTTGGCTGCGTCGGCCTCCATGCGCTCGAGGCGCTTGAGCAGCTCGCCCCCGGCCTTCGGGTCGCGCTTGGCCCCGAAGAGTCGATTCAGAAACGACATAGAAGATCTATGTTCGGGGGAGGCCGGCCCGCACGCTACACCGGGCCGCTACCTACCGTCAACGATCTCCAACAGCTCGATCTCGAAGATGAGGGTCTCGTTCGGCCCGATCGGACCACCTCCCTGCTCACCGTACGCGAGCTCGGCCGGGATCACGATCCTGTACTGGCTGCCGACGGGCATGAGCTGGAGCCCCTCGGAGAATCCCTCGATCAGCCCACCCGCGTTGAAGAGGGCGGGCTCCCCCCCGTAGGACGCGTCGAACTCGGTGCCGTCGATGAGCGTTCCGCGGTAGTGCACGCGGACCAGGCTCTCCGGCCCCGGGCGCGCGCCCTCACCCGGCCTCATCACCTCGTACTGGAGGCCGCTCTCGGTCGTCACTACGCCGTCCTTCAGCGCATTCTGGGTCAGATACGCCTGTCCCTCGGCCGCGTTCGCCTCCGCTTCCCGGACGCGCTCCGCCTCGGCGGCCGCGTCGATCTCCGATCCGAAGTTGGCCAGGATGGTCTCCATCTCGGAATCCGGCACGGCCGTCTCGTTGCCCGAGAGGCCGTCCTCGATGCCGCGCATGAGGGCCGCCCGGTCGATGCGGTCACGGGCCGCAGCGATCTGCGTTCCGATGTTCCGGCCGATGCCGTAGGAGGCCTTCTGGTCGTTGGTATCGAGCGCGGCGGACTCGAACGAGGGGGCTCCGCCCCCTGAGCAGGCGGCGAGCACCGTCGACGCGCCCAGGAGCGCCGCGATAAGCCCTGACTTCATCTTTCGATCCTTATATACGGGGAGCACGAAGGTAACCGCAGCGCTCCCGTCCCCCAACGTGAAGCAACCTCCTCCTCCTTTCCGTAGTCGAAGGAAAGACAGGGACACACGAACGGGTGGAGGAGGTCGCGATGAGCCAAGAGGCGAAACCCCGGCACGAGCCGACCCTCGGTGAGGACGCCAAGAACCTCTCGGTCGTGGGCGCCTCGGCGGCGCTCGCCGCCCTCGTTACGGTCGGGCTGCTGAGCGCAGCGCCCGCCGAGCCCCCCGTGCACCGGGTGGAGATCCGCACGGTCACTAGAGTGGTGACCCAGCCCGAGCCGCCGCCGGAGCCCGAGTCGTCCCTGCTCGTCATGTCGTATCAGACGGGTGCGAATCGCCTCTACGGTACCGTGCACGCGCGCGACGGCTCGCGCCTCACGGGCTACATCCGCTGGGACCGCAACGAAGGGAGCTGGTCGGACGTGCTGGACGCCTCCAAGCCCCGGCCGCGCGGGTCGCCGAGCGCCGCAGGGATCCGGTTCGGCCACGTCGAGAGCCTCGAGGTCGTGTCGCGGGACGCGGCCCTGCTCACGCTCAAGTCCGGGGAGCGCGTCGAGCTCCAGGGCCGCGCGACCGACCTCGGAAGCGGGCTCCGGGCGCTCGTCGTCGAGATGCCCGAGGCCCGGGTCGCGGAGCTCGGCTGGCGGGACTTCGATCGCATCGACTTCAGCCCGGCGCCTGCCGATCCTCCGCCCTCGAGCCGCCTCTTCGGCACGCTCGTGTCGCGCTCGGGACTCGAGTTCACCGGCTATGTCACGTGGGACGTGGACGAGATCTACACGACCGACGTGCTCGACGGCGACGACGAATCCGGCGCCCGCCGGAGGATCCCGTTCGGCGCCATCGCGTCGATCGCTCGGGAGAACCTCTGGTCGTCGCGCGTGACGCTGCACGACGGAACGGTGCTGGTGCTCGAAGGCACGAACGTCGTGGACGAGTCCATCGGCGGCATCGCGGTATCGGACCCGGCGCTCGGGCAGGTGCAGGTCGGCTGGGACGAGTTCGACCACGTGCGTTTCCACGATCAGGGGGAGGAAGCGGTTTTCGCGGCGTTCGACGGCGGGGCTCC
>JBFGFY010000072.1:0-15312 GCA_041579355.1 Longimicrobiales bacterium
CTACTCGGTCGCGCGTGGCGGCCCGTGGCTCCAAGGCGCGCTCGACGCCATGGCCGCGCTCTACGAGCAGGGTAAGCCAACGTTCGCCTCGTGCTGGGGATTCCAGGCGATGGCGCGTGCCTTGGGCGGCGAAGTGGTCACAGACAGGAGCCGCGCCGAGGTGGGATCGGTGTGGCTGCGACTCACCGAGGAGGGGAAGCGGGATCCGGTGTTCGGGCCGCTCGGCGATCGCTTCCAGGTGCTGATCGGCCACGAGGACGTGGTGACGCGCCTGCCGCGCGGGGCGACGCTGCTCGCGTCGAGCGACAAGGTCGAGAACCAGGCCTTCCGCTTCGACGGCAAGCCGATCTACTGCACCCAGTTCCACCCGGAGCTGAGCCGCGCCGACATCGTGCAGCGCCTTGCGGCCTATCCATCGTACCTACCGCTCGCGAACGCGAGCACCCTCGACGAGTTCGAGCGCATGACGCCCGAGACGCCTCACGCCGAGGCGATCCTCCGTCGCTTCCTCGAGCGGGTCATGGCGCCGACGAGCCGCTGAGGCTCGGCTCCGGCTCCGTTTCCTCGGGCGCCGGGGTCGCGGTGCCGGTCCACGCGCTCCGCGAGGACCCGATGCGCGTGACCAGGCCCGGCGTGCGCAGCGCCAGTAGGACGAGCAGACAAGCCCCGAGCAGGACGGGCAGGCGCGTGTCGGCCTTCACGAGCCAGTAGAAGTGGACGACGCCTAGCGTGGCCGCGACGTAGATCCCCTTGTGCAGCGTCGCCCAACGCTTTCCGAGCCGGCGGATCCATCCACGGGTCGACGTGATGGCCATCGGGATCAGGAAGAGGAAGGCGGCGAACCCGACGGTGATGTACGGCCGCTCGGCCACGTCTTCGAGCATCCACGTCAGGTTGAACACCATGTCGAACACGAACCAGATGCTGAAGTGGCACACCGCGTAGAAGAAGGCGAAGAGCCCGAACGGACGGCGCAACTTGATGACGGGATTCCATCCGCTGATCCGGCGGAAGGGCGTCACGGCCAGCGTGAGCAAGAGCAGCACCAAGGCCGTCATGCCCGTCACGTGCGTGAGCGTCTCGATCGGGTTGGCGCCGAGCCGCCCACGGAAGAGGCGCTCCAGCAGCCAGACGCCCGGCGTGAGCGCGCCCATCCAGAGCACGACCTTGAGCGTGAGGATCGTGCGCTTCGTGCTCATCGTTGGAAGACCGCTCGGCGGCAGGCGCGCCCGCCTACTTCCAGCGGCGCAGGTCCATGCCGGCGTACATGTGGGCGACCTGCTCACCGTAGCCGTTGAACATCAGCGTCTCGCGGTTACGGAAGAGTCCGGGTAGACGACGCTCGCGGGCCTGGCTCCATCGGGGGTGATCGACCTCGGGGTTCACGTTCGCGTAGAACCCGTACTCGAAGGAGTTGGACGCCTGCCACGTGTTGAGCGGCATCTCCTCGACGAAGCGGATGCTGGCGATCGACTTCACGCCCTTGAAGCCGTACTTCCACGGCACGATCAGGCGGAGTGGTGCTCCGTTCTGGTTCGGCAGATCGAGTCCGTACACCCCCGTGACGAGGAGCGTGAGGGGGTGCATCGCCTCGTCCATGCGCAGGCCCTCGACGTACGGCCAGTTGAGGATGCGCGTCCGCTGCCCGGGCATCTGCTCGGGGCGCACGATCGTGCGGAGCTCAACGAACTTCGCGTCGCCGGTCGGCTCGACGCGGCGGATGAGGTCGGCGAGCGGAAAACCGCGCCACGGCACGACCATCGACCACGCCTCCACGCAGCGGAGCCGGTAGACCCGGTCCTCCATGCGCTGGGGCGCCAGGAAGTCCTCTAGGTGGTATTCACCGGGCTTGTTGCAGTGACCCGAGATCTCGAGCGTCCACGGCCGTGGGCGGAAGTCGCCGGCGTTCCGATGGGGATCCGCCTTGTCCGTGCCGAACTCGTAGAAGTTGTTGTACGTCGTGATGTCGTCGTACGAGTTGAGCGGCTCGTCGAGCTCGGAGCGGAGCGTGCGGAACCGCGCCGGGATCTCCTGCGGACTCGCGTCGGCGGCGGCGAGCGCTCCGGGCGCGAGCGCGAGGCCGGCGGCGCCCGTCGCGGCGGCCCGGATGAACTTCCTCCGATTGAAGTAGACGCCCTCCGGGGTGATCTCCGAAGAGGGGATGTCGGGCGGTCGCCGGATGATCATGGAGGGTCTCCCGGTGAGAGTCGCGCACGGAGGCGCCTAGAATACTCCATGGCTCCGCATCGAACACCTGCCGGGGTGCATCGGTTCCGATCCGAGCCGGAAACACCAAGGTTCCGAGGGCCTCGACCTCCTCCTACTTTGCGTCCAAGCCCCCGCGCCTCCCCACACCGTCCACCTTCGCCGAGCGACTCGATCTGAGGCTCCCGCGCACGCTACGCGCGCTCCTACCGGGGCTCGTGGTCGCGCTGGTCGCGGCGCTGCTCATCTGGCGCCTGCCGGACCAGCTGGAGACCATCACGGACCGCTATGCGCTCCTTCTGTACGGGGCGGGGGTGGTCCTGGCCGCGTTCTTCCATCGCAGCCGAGTGGTTCTGGCGCTGATCGGGGTCGCCATCGTGCACGCCAGCATGGGCACGGAGCCCTCCGCGGTGGATCCGCTCCTGCCACTGGGCACGATGCTGCTGGCGATGCTCGGGGCCCTCGCGGTGCTTCGGGACCGCGGCGTCATGTCGCGCGGGGGGTTGATCCAGCTGGGGATCGGCGTCGCGATCGCCGGCGGCGCGTACGCGATATTCACGGACCCCGCCGTGGTCGCCGCCTTCTCGTCGGTGCAGCTCATGCCCCCGGGGCTGCCGGCCATGGCCGCGCTGCCGCAGGCCACGCTCGTGATCGGCGCGGTCGCGCTGGTCGCGGCCGTCTACGCGACGCTGCGGTGGCGGGGGCCGGTCGAGCGTGCGCTCCTGTGGAGCCAGCTCTTCTTGCTCGCCGCGCTCGTACCGGCGTTCGGCGCGTCCGAGTCGGGGATCTTGCTGATGTCCGGGGCCGTGGTGCTCCAGCTCTCCGTGCTGCAGCAGTCGTACTTCATGGCGTACCGCGACGAGCTGACCGGGCTCCCCGGTCGTCGTGCGCTCATGCACGACCTTGCGGATCTCGGGGGCACGTACACGGTCGCCATGGTCGACGTGGACCGCTTCAAGAAGTTCAACGACAAGCACGGGCACGACGTGGGAGACCAGGTTCTCAAGCTCGTCGCGACCCGGCTCGAGGCGGGACCCGGGGGCGGGAAGGCGTACCGGTACGGGGGGGAGGAGTTTACGCTCATCTACCCGGGGCGCGTCTGCCAGGACGCTCAGCCGCATGCGGAAGCGGTGCGCGCGGCCGTCGAAGGCGCGACCTTTTCCCTGCGCGGATGGAACCGCCCCCGCAAGAAGCCGGAGGACGTGAAGTCGAAGCGTGGCAAGAAGGGGAAGCGGCGCGCCCGCCGGCTGTCGGTCACGGTCAGCATGGGACTCGCCGACTCCGAGGAGGGCGACGGCAGCAGCCCAGAGGCGGTTCTCAAGCGTGCGGACGAGGCGCTGTACCGCGCGAAGAAGGGCGGCCGCAACCGCGTGTCCGTCTGAGACAGGCACTCGCGCTCGCGAGCGCGCTGATCCTGGCCGTCGGCGCGGCTTCTGGACTCGCCGGCCAGGCACCGGCGGACTCGGTCGCCGCGGACTCCGTGCGTCTGCTCGGCGGGCTCACCGTGCGTGTCGCGCGGCCGGCCCTCACGGTGGGGGGCGCAAGTGCGGTCGTGCTCGATCTCGACTCACTGTCGGGGCCCGCCGCTCCCACGTTGGAGGACGTGCTGCGGACCATGCCCCTGATCCAGGTGCGCCGCAACAGCCGCGGCGAGGCCCAGCCCGCCCTGCGTGGCTCGGACGACCGTCAGGTCGCCGTGCTCATGGACGGTGTCCCCCTGACCCTCGGGTGGGACCACCGCACGGACCTCTCGATCGTCCCTGTGACCGCCGCTCGTCAGGTGACGCTCGTGCGCGGTCTCTCCTCGGTGCTCTACGGACCCAACACACTGGGCGGGATCGTGGAGGTGGATGTGGCGGGGGCCGAGTCGCGAGAGGCGTCCGTCGATCCGCTGAGCTTCGGTGGGACGCTCGATGACGAGGGTGGGACGGCCGTCTCGGTTACGGGAGGACGCCTGCTGCGGGGCGCCGGAGGGCAGTGGACCCTGCGAGCGGGCCTCGGCATCGAGGACCGGCCGGGGAGTCCCCTCGCGGCCGGCGTAGCCCGCGATCCCGAGGTGAGGGCCCGCTACCTGGGGGAGGGAGGTCTCCGCCTCAACAGCGACGTGCGTCGCGCCGACGCCTTCGCAGTGGCCCGCTACCGGTCGCTCGGCGGCTCGTGGGCCTCGCTCTCCGCGGCCGCCTCCGACGCGGAGCGTGGAGTGCCCCCCGAGGCACACCAGGAGGCGCCGAGGTTCTGGCGGTACCCGGAGCAGAGGCGGCTGATCGCGGCCGTGAGCGGGGGGTCGGGGCAACGCGACACGGGGCTCGGGGAAGGGGACGTGGAGGCCAGCCTCGGTGTCGATCTGGGCACGACGCTCATCGAGCAGTTCACGTCCGAATCCTTTCAGGTCGTGGACGGAACCGAGTCTGCGGACGACCGGGTGCTAACCCTGCGGCTGCTCGCCGATCACACCCTGGGTCGCCGCGGTGACCTGCGCACGGCCGTGACGCTTGCGGATATCCAGCACGAAGAGGTTCTCCAGCCCGGCGGACCGAACGAGTACCGCCAGCGTCTCTGGAGCTTCGGGGCCGAGACCCTGTGGCGCCTCGACTCCGCGGCGCGGACGACGTTGGCGGTCGGGGCGGCGCTCGACGGAGCCGACACGCCCGAGAGCGGGGACAAGCCTCCGCTGGGGGCGCTCACGGATTGGGGCGTACGCCTCGGTGTGAGCTCCCTCGTGCGCCCGGGGCTCCTCGTCCACGCGGGCGCGAGCCGGCGCGCGCGCTTCCCCTCACTGCGGGAGCTCTATTCGGCCGCCCTCGGGCGCTTCGAGCCGAACCCCTCGCTGCGGGCCGAGACCCTGCTCGGTGCGGAGGCGGGCATGACCTGGCAGCAGCCTTGGGGCGAGGTGCAGGCCGTGGCCTTCCTCCAGGGGCTCGACGACGGGATCGTACGGCGATCGGTGATCGGCTCCGACGGAACTCCGCGCTTCCAGCGCGTGAACCGGGCGGAGGTGCGCAGTCTCGGCGCTGAGCTCCTGGCCGCGGCCGCGGTCGGTCGGGCCGCGCTCTCGGCGGACCTGACCCTCCAGGAGGTGACAGGTATCGACGCGGCAGGGACGAGCGTGCCGGTCGAGTACGAGCCCGAGCTCTTCGGGAGGGTGCGGGTCGAGGCGCCCGTGTGGAGCGACGTGGTCGTCGGCGTGCAGGGGCGGTTCGTCGGCGCCCAGTGGTGCGAGAATCCGGAGCGGGGCGGGCTCGAACGGCTCGCCTCTCATGGCTTCGGGGATGCGTCCGTGCGCCGGGCGTTCACCCTCGGCCCGGGCGGTCCGCTCCGGCGCCTCGAGGTTACGGCGGCGATGAGCAACTTCACGGACGCGGTGGCCTTCGGTCAGTGCGGGCTTCCCGAGCCCGGCCGCCTCTTCCGCCTCCAGCTCAGGGTCTGGTAGACGGAGACGGCCGGGTTGGAGGGCCCTCGCGGGCCGACTACTTTGGGCGCGAGCCCCAACCCCGCACTCCATGATCCGCCTCACCTTCCTCGGTACCGCAGCCGCGCGGCCCACGGTGGGCCGCAACGTGAGTGGGCTCGCCGTACAGCGGGAAGGCGACCTCTTCCTGTTCGACTGCGGGGAGGGCACGCAGCGGCAGATGATGCGGTTCGCGACCGGGTTCTCGGTCCGGTCGGTCTTCGTGACGCACGTGCACGCCGATCATCTCCTGGGCATTCCGGGCCTGCTCCGCACGATGGCGCTTCAGGGGCGCACGGATCCGATCGCGCTCTACGGCCCGCCCGGCTCGACGCGGATCCTCTCGAGCCTCGCCGCGCTGGGGGCCGACCGGGTGCGATTCGGCGTGGAGATCGTGGAGTGCCGGCCCGGAGAGGGCCTTCGCGAAGCCGATTATGCGGTCGAGGCCTTCGAGGTCGATCACGGAACGCCGGCCGTCGGCTGGGCGCTCGTCGAGGACGCGCGACCCGGTCGCTTCGACGTGGAGCGCGCCCGGACCCTCGGGGTGCCGGAAGGGCCTTTGTACGGGCGCCTCCACCGGGGGGAGGACATCGAGGTGGACGGACGGCTCATACGGGCCGCCGACCTCGTCGGGCCGCCGCGGCCGGGCCGGACGGTCGTCTACACGGGGGACACCCGCGCCTGCGCCGGTACGGTGCAGCGCGCCGCAGGAGCCGATGCGCTCGTGCACGAGGCGACGTTCGCCGAGGAGGAGCACGAGCGCGCGTACCAGACATTCCACAGCACCGCCTCACAGGCGGCCCGCGTGGCGCTCGAAGCGGGTGCGGAGCGACTCCTGCTCACGCACCTCTCCGCCCGGTATTCGGACGACCCGAGGGTGCTCGAGGAGGAGGCCCGCTCCGTCTTCCCCGAAGCGCGTGTGGCCCGCGACGGGCTCGTCATCGAGATTCCGGTCCGCTCGGACACCGCAGAGCGGCAGCCTCACGCGGCGGCAGAGGGCGCACGGTGAGCTCGTTCCTCCCCGAAGGCGTGCGCGGCGTGCTCCCGGAGCCCGACTACCCCAGGCTCCAGCAGCGCCCGCTCACCGACACGGAGCGGCGTGCGCGCTGGGAGGTGAGAGCCGCCCAGTGGCGGGCGCGCGAGCTCGCCGAGGTGGTGTTCGGCAGGGTCGGTGAGAGCTCCCTCCTCGGCGCGCCCCCGGGCGGCCCCCTGCGTGGCCTGCTGCGGCTGGGCGTTCCCTTCGCCGACCTCGGCGACCATCGGGAGCGCGAAGCCCGCTTCCTGGCTGCCGCGGCGGCCGACCCCGTGCTGGCGCGCGTTCCGCTCGTGTACGTCCTTGGGCCCGACGGCAGCTGAGCCGCCGTTCGGCGGCGTCGCGATCCTCGGGCTGGGTGTCATGGGCGGCTCGCTCGCCCGCGCGCTCGCCGAGCTCGAGCACGCGCCCCGGCTCAGCGGGTGGTCACCCGACGGCGAGGAGCGCGACGCGGCGCTCGCGGCGGGCGCGGTGAGCGCGGCGCCCTCCGCCTGGCGTGAAGCGGTGGCGGACGCGGACCTCGTCGTGCTCGCGGCGCCGCTGCAGGCATGCTGTGAGCTGCTCGGGAGTGTCGCGCGGGTGACGGAGGACCACGTGACCCTCACCGACGTGGCCAGCCTGAAGGGGCCGCTCGCTTCGGTGGCCGCGGGTGCTCGGATGGAGCACCGCTGGGTCGGCTCGCACCCGATGGCCGGGAGCGAGCGATCGGGCTTCGATGCCGCGCGAGCGGATCTCTACCGCGGCGCGCGCGTTTGGACCGTCGCGTCCGCCTCTGCGGCGGACCGTGCGACGCGTGTACACGCGCTCTGGAAGGCGCTCGACGCTCGGCCGGCCGCCATCGACGCGACCGAGCACGACCGGCTGATGGCCCGGGCGAGCCACCTTCCTCAGCTCGTGTCCAACGCGCTGGCGAGCGTGCTCGCGGAGGTGGGCGTGGGGCCCGAGCAGCTCGGCCCGGGCGGGCGCGACACGACACGGCTCGCCGGAAGCGACCCCGGCCTCTGGCGAGATCTCTTCGCACACGCCTCCCCCGAGCTCGCGGACGGGCTCCGCGCGGTCGCCGCGCGCGCCGAGCGGCTCGCCGGGCTCCTGGACGGCGGTGACCTCGACGCGTTGGAGGACCTGATGAAGAGCACCCGGGCTTGGAGAGGCTCGTGAGGCCTCCCTCATGAGGGTGCGGGTGCCCGGTGACAAGTCTCTCACGCAGCGGGCGCTGATCCTGGCGGCGCTGGCGGAGGGTGAGAGCCGCCTCTCGGGGCTGCTCTACGGGGGCGACGCGGCGTCGACCGCCGGCGCGCTGCGCGCGCTCGGCGCGGGCATCGGCGCTCTTCCCAACGACGGCTCGGAGATCGTAGTGCGCGGCACGGGCCTCGCGGGACTCGAGACGCCGACCGGGCCGCTCGACCTCGGGAACAGCGGCACGGGGACGCGGCTCCTGCTCGGCGTCCTGGCGGGCAGCACGCTCCGCGCGACGCTCGTCGGCGACGCCTCGTTGAGCAGCCGCCCCATGGGGAGGGTGACGGACCCGCTCTCCCGCATGGGCGCGAGCTTCGAGCACGACGCCACCGCGGGTAGGCTGCCGATCACCGTTCGGGGACGGCGTCCGCTCGCGCCGCTCGACTGGAAGAGCCCCGTGGCCAGCGCCCAGGTGAAGAGCTCCATCCTCCTGGCCGGCCTCACCGGCTCCGCCTCCGTTTCGGTCACCGAGCCGAAGCAGTCGCGTGACCACACCGAGCGGCTCTTCGCGAGCGTGGGCGTGCGGGTCACGGCCGGAGCGACGGACGAGGGCTGGCGGGTCGCGATGCCCGAGCCGCCCGAGCGCATCGACCCGCTCGACTTCGCGGTCCCGGGCGACGTCTCGTCGGCCGCCTTCCTGCTCGCGCTGGGGGCGCTCGGGGGGGCGGGGGAGTCGCTCACCGTCGAGCGTGTCGGTCTCAACCCCACGCGCACCGCCTTCCTCGACGTGCTCCGGCGGATGGGAGCAGAGGTGATCGCGGAGCGGGACGAGCGAGCCTGGGGGGAGGAGCCCGTGGGAGCCGTGACCGTGCGTCGCGCCAGGCTGCGCGGCGTAGCGGTCGAGGCGGACGAGGTCCCGCGGCTCATCGACGAGCTGCCGCTCGTAGCCGCCCTCGGCGCGGTCTCCGAAGGCGTGACCTCGATCCGGGGAGCGGAGGAGCTGCGGGCGAAGGAGTCCGACCGGATCGCCGCGATGGTCGAGAACCTGCGAGGGCTCGGTGTGGAGGTCGAGGAGCGCCCGGACGGGCTCGATGTCGAGGGCGCCGCAGCTCCGCTCACGGGTGCGATCGCGACGCGGGGGGACCACCGGATCGCCATGGCCTTCGGCGTCCTGGGTGCCGTCGAGCCTCATCACATCGACGTCGACGACCGGAGCGCGGCCGACGTGAGCTTTCCCGGGTTCTGGGACCTCCTGGGCCGTCTTTCGGGGCGGCGCGCCTCGTGACGAGAAGGTCGACCTGAGCGCGCGGCGTGAGGGGCCGGTCGTGACGCTCGACGGCCCCGCGGGATCCGGCAAGTCGACCACGGCCAAGGAAGTCGCCCGCCGGCTGGGGCTGCGTCACCTGGACTCGGGGGCCCTCTACCGCGCTCTCACCTTCGCGCTGCTCGAGCGCGGCATCCCCGACGGGCGCTGGGGGGAGCTCGCCGTCGCGGAGCTCGCCACCCCCGGTGTGGAGCTCGTGCCGACGGAGACCGGGTTCGAAGTCCGTGTCGGGGGGCGGGTGGTGAGCGAGGAGCTTCGTACGCCGAGGGTCACGGAGCGGGTCGCGCTCCTGGCACGGCTTCCAGCCGCGCGTGCCTACCTGCTCGACCTCCAGCGCGACGCCGGGCGGCGAGGCCGCCTGGTCGCCGACGGACGAGACATGGGGACCGTGGTCTTCCCGGACGCGGACCTGAAGGTCTTCCTGGTCGCCGACCTGGAGGAGCGCGCACGCCGGAGGCTGCGACAGGAGGGGTCCGAGGCACCCACCGAGCTGGAGCTCGAGACGCAAGCGGAGGCCATTGGCGAGCGGGACCGGATCGACTCGGGCCGGGAGATTTCGCCGCTCCGTCGCCCGCACGGCGCGGTGGAGATCGACACGACCCGCCTCACCTTCGAGGAGCAGGTAGGCGCCATCGTCGAGCTCGCGCGGCGGTTGACGCCCCCCGCGGGCCAGGTCTAGGTTTCCCCGGCTCCGGACCAGGCGTTTTCCTGGCCGGAGCCATTCGTCGCGGCCCCCCGGGGTCGCACATGTCCACCCGCAACCCGGCGCTGTGCCCGCGCGGCCCCGGCAAATTCCTCGCGCTCCCCGCGCGAGACGAGGTCCCATGACCGATCAGAACCCGACCCCCGAAGTAGACGACGATGAGGGCGTGGTCGTCGATGCGCTCACCGGCGAAGTGACGACCCTTACGGCGGAGGAGCGGGTCGCTGACCAAGCCTTCGACGTCCCGGAAGGCATCTCCCCGGAGCTCATCCACGACCCGTACGGCGAGGAGAAGCTCGACACCTCGAAGGCCGAGTTCGAGGCGCTGCTCGCCCAATTCAGCGGCGACTTCCAGGACTTCCGCGAGGGCGAGATCGTCAAGGCGAAGGTCCTTCGCGTCACCGACACCGCCGTCATTCTGGAGTTCGGCTTCAAGAGCGAAGGCTCGGTCGCGCTCGACGAGTTCAAGGACCCGCCCGAGCCGGCCGAGGAAGTGGAGGTTCTGCTCGAGAGCCTCGAGGACGACGACGGCGTGGTCGTCCTGTCCAAGAAGAAGGCGGATTTCCTGCGTGTGTGGGAGAAGATCCGCGAGGCACACGAGGAGGATCGCCCGGTCAAGGGCACCCTGGTTCGCAAGATCAAGGGCGGCGTCACGGTCGACCTGATGGGCGTCGACGCCTTCCTGCCGGGCTCGCAGATTGCCCTGCGCCGGGTCCCCAACATCGAGGACCTGATCGGCGAGACGTACAAGTTCAAGATCATCAAGCTCAACAAGCGGCGCCGGAACATCGTCGTTTCACGTCGAGTGATCCTCGAGGCGGAGCGCGAGACGAAGCGCGAGACGCTCGTGAAGGAGCTCCTCGTCGGACAGGTGCGCGAGGGCGTGGTGAAGAACATCACGGACTTCGGCGCCTTCATCGACTTGGGTGGACTCGACGGGCTCCTACACATCACCGACATGTCCTGGGGCCGTGTCGGCCACCCGTCCGAGGTGGTCGACATCGGCAGCAGCCTCGACGTGAAGGTCCTCGACATCGACTGGAACCGCGAGAGGATCTCGCTCGGGCTGAAGCAGCTCCTCCCGTATCCATGGACGGACATCGACAAGAAGTACCCCGTGGGCTCGCGCGTGAAGGGCCGGGTCGTGTCGATCACCAATTACGGCGCCTTCGTCGAGCTCGAGAAGGGCGTCGAGGGTCTCGTGCACATCTCCGAGATGTCGTGGACGCGCAACGTGCGTCACCCCTCGAAGGTGGTCTCGATCGGCGACGAGATCGAAGCGGTCGTGCTGAAGGTCGATCCGAAGGACGAGAAGATCTCCCTCGGCATGAAGCAGATCGAGGAAGATCCGTGGCTCGCGCTCCCCGTGAAGTACCCGACCGGCACCAAGCTGTCCGGGACGGTGCGCAACCTCACGTCGTTCGGCGCCTTCGTGGAGATCGAGCCCGGCATCGACGGGCTGGTGCACGTGTCCGACATGAGCTGGACACGGCGCGTCGAGCATCCGTCCGAGGTCGTGCACAAGGGCCAGGAGCTCGAGGTCATGGTGCTCGACGTCGACGCGGAGAACAAGCGCATCAGCCTGGGGATGAAGCAGCTCCAGGATGATCCCTGGCCGGCGATCTCCGAGCGCTTCGCTCCCGGTGTGGAGCCCGACGGGAAGGTCGTGCGCGTCCAGGACAAGGGAGTGGTCGTGGACCTCGGGGACGACATCGAGGGCGTCGTGCCCGTGTCACACTCGGGTGTCGAGGACGCCGAGAAGCTCGAGGAGTTCTACGGGCCGGGTGATGCCGTTTCGCTGAGGATCCTCGAGTCGGACGCCGCCAACCGGCGCATCGTCCTCGAGGTCACCGAGAAGCCGAAGCGCAAGTCGAAGGAAGAGATCGAGGCGGCCCGCGCGGCCGCGGCGGCGGCAGCCGCCGCAGCCGAGGCCGCCATGCGCGCGGACGACGACGACGACGAGGTGGTCGTGGTGCGGAAGAAGCCGGAGCCCAAGGGCGACGGGGCGAAGCCCGCGAGCGCGAAGGCCACCGAGGCCGCTACCGCAACACCCGCCGCCGCAGAGGGCGAGTCGGACGAAGCCCAGGACGGGTAGATAGGGTGTCGCGCTCGCTCGCCTGGCTCTGCCTCGCGCTGAGCGCGTGCCAGGTCGCCGGGCCTGCCCCGTCTGTGCCCGGCGGCCCGGCACCCGTGGTCGTGTCGCGCGCGCCCGTAACTGGTGTGCAGCAGTCGGAAGCGCGCGCCCTCTATCAAAGTGCGGAAGAGTCCTTCGCCGCGAGGCGCTTCTTCGAAGTGCTTCGCACGACCGCGGAGCTGGTCGATCGCTACCCCTCGTCGGACGTTTCGGGTGACGCCCTCCTGTTGAGCGCGCGGGCCGAGCTCGAGGTCGGCGCGAACGAGCGAGCCGACGCCGCGGCCGAGCGATACATCGGGCTCCTCGCTGCGGACGATCCGCGCGCGACCGCGGTGCGGTTGCTCCAGGTCGAGGCGTGGGAGGGAGATCCGGCGACGCAGCTGGATCGCCTTCTGCGCATCCGCACGTTCGCGGGTCCGGAGCAACGAGCCCAGGCCGAGGAAGCCACCCGGGCCGCCCGGGACGCGCTCAGCCTCGAGGAGCTCGAGGAGGTGCTGGCCGGAGCTCCCGGGGACGGCCCGCTCGCGCCCCTGCCGCAGACGACGCTCGCGCTCGGCCTACTCGAGCGGGGGGACGACGAGCGGGCCATCGCGCTGGCGGAGCGCGCGCTGGAGGGGGGGGTGGGCGCACCCGAGCGCAACACCGCGACGAGCGTGGCCCGGGGCGAGCTGCCGGAGGGTCGACGTCCCGTCCGGTCCTTCCGCATCGCCACGGTCCTCCCTCTGGGTGGCCCTCCAGCGCTCGCCGACTTCGCGCGTCAGCTGCGCGAAGGGGTCGAAGTCGCCGTGGCTACGGCCCTGGCCGACCCCTTCGAGGTGAGTCTCGTCTCCCTGGACGACGAGGGAGAGCCGGAGCTCGGGGCGCAGCTGATGGCGCAGTTGGACTCGGGCGGTGTCGAGGGTGTCATCGGCTTCCTCGAGGAGAATGCCGTCGTGGCCGCCGGGAGGGCCCGGCGACGCGGAGTCCCCATCGTCTCACCGACGGCCCGCAGCACCGATGGTGCCGGGGAGGGCGTGTACGCGCTCGATGGCCCCGATCCCGAGGCCGCCCGCGCGGTTGCGCGCTATGCGGCGTTCAGGGCCTACCAGCGGGTCGCGATCATCCTTCCGCAGTCGTCGCACGCGATCGAGGAGGCCGACGCCTTCCAGGCCGAGGCGGAGAGCTACGGCATCCCGATCGTAGGCCGCTTCGGATACGCCCCCGGATCGACCTTCTTCGAGAGTCAGATCCTCGGCGCGCGCGACGCGCTCCGCCGGGCGGAGATCGCCGCGCTGGGTCTGGGTGAGGAGGATACGCTGCGCGTGGAGATGCTCGAGCCGGTCGGCATCTTCGTTCCGATCCCGCCGGAGGACGTCGAGTTCGTTGCGACGCAGATCGCGCACTTCGCGCTCGACACGCTCGCCATCGAGGTGACGGGGACCTCCGGGTGGACGGACAGGCGTGTGCTCGACCGCCTCCTGCCACGTTACACGGACGGTGTCGTGGCGACCGCACCTGTGGGGGCCACGGCGGGCTCGCCCGGGCTACAGCGCTTCCGTGAGGCGTACGAGGAGCACTTCCAGCGCTCGCTCGTGAGCACCACTCCCGCCGTCGGCTACGATGCCGCGCTCCTGCTTCTGGAGGCGTTGCGACCCGGTCGCATCACACCCGGCGAGGTGAGGACCGCCTTCGGGCGTCTCGAGGAAGTGGAGGGGGCCACGGGCACCTTCACGGTGGTGGGTGAGCGGGTCGTGCGGCGCACGCAGCTCGTGCGGATCCAGAACCGCAGCCTCGTTCCCGTCGAGGTCGTGACGGAGCCCTTCTAGCCCATGTCCATCGAGGAGAAGCTCGCCCGACTGGAGGAGCTGCGGCGGGCGGCCGAGGAGGGCGGCGGGGCAGAGCGGCTCGAGGCGCAGCACAAGCGCGGCAAGCTCTCGGCGCGGGAGCGGCTCGAGCTCTTGCTCGACGAAGGGAGCTTCGTGGAGTTCGACCGGTTCGTAACCCACCGGTCGAGCGACTTCGGTCTGGACGACAAGAAGGTGCTCGGCGACGGCGTGGTCACCGGATACGGCGCGATCCACGGCCGACTCGTCTACGTCTTCAGTCAGGACTTCACCGTGTTCGGCGGGTCGCTCTCCGAGGCACACGCCGAGAAGATCGTGAAGCTCCAGGACATGGCGCTGAAGAACGGTGCTCCGATCGTCGGCCTGAACGACTCCGGCGGAGCGCGAATCCAGGAAGGTGTCGTGAGCCTGGGAGGGTACGCGGACATCTTCCTGCGCAACACGCTCGCGTCCGGCGTGATCCCCCAGATCAGCGTGATTCTCGGGCCGTGCGCCGGAGGTGCCGTCTACTCGCCCGCCATCACCGACTTCGTCTACATGGTGCGCGGGACGAGCTACATGTTCGTGACCGGGCCCAACGTCGTGAAGACG
The DNA here is from genome assembly GCA_041579355.1 of Longimicrobiales bacterium. Lineage (GTDB taxonomy): Bacteria > Gemmatimonadota > Gemmatimonadetes > Longimicrobiales > Gaopeijiaceae > UBA2982. The sequence continues at coordinate 14,438 of JBFGFY010000072.1, forward strand.
GTGACCCACGAGGACATCGACATGGAAGGCCTCGGCGGCGCCGACGTGCACGCGTCCAAGTCGGGCGTGGCGCACTTCGCCAGCGACTCGGAGCCCGACTGCCTGGCCTCGGTACGGGAGCTGTTCCGCTTCATCCCGCAGAACAACCGCGAGCTCCCGCCGTCGGGCGCGGGAAGGGACCCGCACGACCGGCGGGACGAGAAGCTCCTCACGATCGTTCCGGACAGCGCGAACCAGCCCTACGACATGCACGACGTGATCGCACACGTCGTGGACGATGCCGACTTCTACGAGGTGCACGCGAACTTCGCGGCGAACCTCATCGTTGGGTTCGCGCACCTGGGGGGTCACACGGTCGGGGTCGTCGCCAACCAGCCCGCGGTGCTCGCGGGCGTGCTCGACATCGACGCCTCGGACAAGGGCGCGCGCTTCGTTCGCTTCTGTGACGCATTCAACGTCCCCCTGGTCGTGCTCGAGGACGTCCCCGGCTTCCTTCCGGGTGTTGCGCAGGAGCACGGCGGGATCATCCGGCACGGAGCCAAGCTGCTCTATGCCTTCGCGGAGGCGACGGTGCCGAAGGTGACGCTGATCACGCGCAAGGCGTACGGCGGCGCGTACGACGTCATGAACTCGAAGCACATCCGCGGAGACGTGAACCTCGCCTGGCCGCAGGCGGAAATCGCCGTGATGGGCCCGAAGGGCGCCGTCGAGATCCTCTTCCGGAAGGAGATCGAGGCGGCCGACGATCCGGTGGCGGCGACCGAGGCCCGCATCACCGAGTACCGGGAGAAGTTCGCCAACCCGTACATCGCCGCGGCGCGCGGCTACGTGGACGACGTGATCGATCCGCGGGAGAGCCGCGCACGATTGATCTC
>JBFGFY010000073.1:0-15192 GCA_041579355.1 Longimicrobiales bacterium
CTGCACCACGTATCGCGCCCCCGGAAAGGAAGGGACCACCTGCCCCCCCTCGTCCCGGTGCGTGTCGCCCCCGGCGTGGTCGAAATGCAGGTGCGTGTTCAACACGATGTCGACGTCGGCCGGGTCGAAGCCCGCGTCACGAATCCCGTCCTCGAGCCGACTGGGGTCTCCCCGGTTCGAGACCCCGTAGATGTCCATGAACTTCTCGCCTTCCTTGTTGCCGATGCCCGTGTCGACCAGCACCAGTGCCTCCGGCGCTTCGATGAGGAGGCAGCGGAGCGCGAGCGGGATGCGGTTGCGCGTGTCGGGGGGGATGCGGCGCTCCCAAAGAGGCTTGGGCACGACGCCGAACATCGCGCCGCCGTCGAGCTGTTGGACGCCGGCCTCGATCGCGTGCACGGCGATGGAGCCGACCCGCGTGGTTCGGCTCAGGGGTAGCGCGTCGTGAAAGCGTGTCATCCCGGGAAGCTACGGCGGCGTCTCCGCGATCCGTAGCCCGGCAGCTCGAGGGAGTACTGGTCGGGGTCGAAGCGCCTCCGCTGCCGGCGACGCTTCAAGTACCACTCCAGTGTCGAGAGGTCGTCTATGCCTCGCCCCGAAGCTTCGTCCAGGAGACGCAGCAAAACCCGCGCGGTGGCGAGCGCGTCGCCGTACGCGCGGTGACGGGCGTGGATCTCGATGCCGAAGTGGCGCGTGAGCACGTCGAGATTCCGGTGACGCAGTCGCGGCACGAGGCGCCTGGCCATGCGCACCGTGCAGAGCCGCGGCACGCTCGGGGCATCGCCCACAGCCGCCACGAGCTCGGAGGAGACGAAGGACCAGTCGAACGTGGCGTTGTGCGCCACGAAGGCGCGCCCCTCGAGGCGCCGGTGGACCTCTCCGGCCACGTGCTCGAAGTACGGCGCCGCGGCGACCATCTCGGAGCTGATCCCCGTCAGCGAGGTGATGACCCTAGGGATCCCCTGGCCCGGGTTCACGAGCGTTTCGTACTCGTCGACGATGGTCCCGCCGCGGACTTCGACGATGGCGATCTCGATGATGCGGTTCCCCAGCCAGGGGCCGCGCCCGGTGGTCTCGACGTCGACCACGGCGAAGCTCACGTCGCGGAGTGGCGTGCCGTACGGCGCCGTGGAGACATCCAGACGCCACACGCCCTCGCCGTCGACCAGGAAGCGCGGGTCGGTGCCCAGGAGCTGGAAGACCGCCGCCGCGGCGGCCCCGTCGTGACCCGTGAGCCCCAGCACCTCCATGGCGAGCTCCAGCGTATGCTTCGGGCCTCGGCCGAGCAGCTCGGCCGCGCTCCGTACGAGTGAGGCTTCGCGCCCCGGGCTCACGCCCCCGTACCGCGCTGGGTGATCGCGAAGGAGAGGGCTTCGAGCTGCATCACGAGGTTCACGTCCTCGACCGGCACCGACGCGGGAACGTTGAGTCGGATCGGAGCGAAGTTGAGGATCCCCTTCACGCCCGCGCGCACCGCGCGCACGGCGATCTCCTGCGCAGCCTTCGCCGGCACGGCGAGGATCACGAGCTCGACGTCGAGCTCCGTGATGAGCGACTCGAGCTCGCTCGGCCCCCGAATCGTCAGCCCTCCCCAGGTCTGCCCGATCTTCGAGGGGTCGGCGTCCACGATCGCGACACACTGGTAGCCGCGAGACTCGAACGCCGGGTACTCGAAGAGGGCCGAGCCGATCCGTCCCGCGCCGACGAGCGCGACCTTCCAGACGCGGTCCACGCCGAGGATCTGGCGGAGACGCACGCGGAGCTCGTCGACCCGGTAGCCGAGCCCGCGCTTGCCGAAAGAGCCGAAGTGGGAGAGGTCTTTGCGAACCTGGGCCGCCGTCGTTTGGCCACGTCTCGCGAGCTCCTCGCTGGAGACGGTCTGCCCGCCTTCGCGCTCGAGGTCCTCTAGCGAGCGCAGATAGTGGGAAAGGCGGCGGATCGTGCTGGCGGGTATTCGTCTCGTCACGGGGGCGTCGATCTCGCTCGAACGGCGCTGCCAGGGCGGCTTGTGAAAAACGTCACAATAGTAGGCTGGCCGCCGACCTACGGCAACGCGCGGGCGAGGTCCAACCACGTCTCCGGGGCCAGCCGCTCGGGGCGCTCGGAGGGCTCGGCGCCGACGCGGCGCAGAGCGTCCTCGACGACCTCCCCCGCGAACAGCAGGTCGGGGTGGTCGCGGAGGATCTTCCCGAGCTGCTTGCGTCGCCACTGGAACGCCGCCCGCACCAGACGCCGGAGTCGCTCTTCTTCTTCCGCCTCGAGCGGCTCGGGCCGAAGGGGTCGGAGGCGGATCACCGCCGAGTCCACGCCCGGCACGGGCCGGAACGCGCCGCGCCCGACACGGAAGAGTCGCTCGACTTCGGCAACCGTGCGGACGCCCACCGAGAGCGCGCCGTACGCCTTCGTGCCCACGGGGCCCACGATCCGCTCGGCCACGTCGTCCTGCACCATGAGGACGATCTCGCGGGGCCGGGGCCGTTCGAGGAGCTTGAACACGATCGGGGTCGTGATGTTGTACGGGATGTTCCCGACCACGAGGAGCCGCGTAGGGTCCTCGGACGCCTCCGAGAGGTCCAGGTCGAGGATGTCGCGGTGCAGCACGCGCACGTCGGGGTGCTCGCCGTAGCGGTCCTCGAGCGCCTTCGCGAGGTCGTCGTCGAGCTCGACGAGCACGAGGCGGCGCACCTCTCCCGCCAGGTGTCGCGTGAGCGCCCCCCTACCCGGTCCGATCTCGAGGACCTCGTCGGTCGGGAGCGCGCCGAGCGCTCGCACGATCTTCTTCTGCAGGTTCTCGTCGACCAGGAAATTCTGGCCGAGCGAGCGTTTGGGCCGATGCCTCCGTCGAGCGTCGGCTGGGCTCACGGACCCGCCGCTTAGCGGCGCACGACGAGCGCGGTGCGGTCGTCGCCGCGCGGGGCGCCCTGTGAAAGCTCGGCCGAGAGCTCGAACAGGGCCTCGACGATCTCAGACGGCGTACGGAAGCGGTGTCGCACCGCGGTCTCGACGACCAAGCCTTCGACGGAGGGACCCTCGTCCTGACGGAGCGAGTCAGGCAGGCCGTCCGTGAAGAGCAGCAGGAGGTCCTCGGGCCCGTTCCAGGTCACGCTCTCCTCGTGGTACGCATCGGGCCCCGCGAAGCCGACCGGCGGGTCGGTCGCCGCGAGCCGATCGCTCGAGCCGTCCTCGTGGATCAGGAAGGCATGCGGATGCCCGGCGTTGGAGTACGTCAGTACGCCGGCCGCGGGATCGATGACGCCGTAGAAGACGGTCAAGTACATCTCGGTCGACGCGAGCTCTTCGGTCAGGGCGCCGTCGAGCTTGCGGAGCACCTCCGCCGGCGAGTCCGCCTCCCGGGCATAGATCCCGGCGGCGCTGATCGTGAGGGTCATGATGAGCGCCGACGGGAAGCCGTGCAACGACACGTCCCCGAGCATCACACCGACCCTGTCGCCCGGCAGGTGGAAGAGCTGATAGAAGTCCCCTCCGACCTGCTCCGTGGGTACCACGCGAGCCGCGGCCTCCGCTCCCTCGAACTTGTGCGCCGCCGGGAGGAGCTTCATCTGGAGGTCGTGCGCCAGCTCCATCTCGCGCGCCATGCGTTCCTTGGAGAGGCTCTCACGCACCAGGCGGTTGTTCTCGATGGCCGCGCCCACCTGGGACGCGATGGCCGCGAGGAGCTTCTGGTTCGCGGCGCTGAAGCGGCTTCCGTCCTGACGCCCGATCAGGTTCACGACGCCCACGGTGCGAGACTCCCCCGAGCCGGGTGAGTAGCGGATCGGGACCGAGAGGAACGAATCGCCTGCGCTCCCCGCTTCCCTCTCGGCCGAGGTCGGCCGACGCGAGGCGATGATCGCGCGGCCCTCACGGAACACCATCGAGGTGATCGCATCGGGATCCTGTGAGGAGATCGGTCCGATCCGTCCGTCGTCGCCCACCTCGGCCACGAGATGGAGCGAGTCGTCCTCGGGCCGGTAGACCCAGAGGGAGGCGCGCTTGGCTCCGAGGACGTCGCGCACCTCCGCGAGGATCTTGCGGGCGCCCCCGACCAGGTCGAGCGTGGAGCCGAGGGTCTCGCTGATCGAGTAGAGGAGGTTGATCTCCTCGAAGCGCTCCGAGAGCTCGGAGGTGAAGAACTGGATCTCCCGAGCGGAGCCGAACGCCATCTCGAGCTGCGGGGTGAGCGCGGCCGATACAGCGGCGGGCGCGGCGGCCTCTGCGCTCAGGACGTGGAGCTCCAGCTCCGGCCCGCCGTGGACCATGAACGTGCTGCTGCACGTGGCCTGACCGGTGATCTGCTCGGAGCCGGGCGTGGCGTAGAGGACCTCGTATGCGGCTCCCGGCTCTCTCGTGGCCACGGTCAGACGGAGCACCGCTCCGAAAGCCCGCTCGAACTGCGCCAGCGTCCTGAGGATGGGATCCGGCAGCGCCCCGAGGACGAGCCGGCCCGGCCCGCTCACGCCTGGACGCCGCCCTCCAAGACGCCGCCCGACTCGAGCTTGAGGACCAGCGTGACCTGGTTCCCCTGGTCGTTGTAGAAGACCTCGTCCAGGAGCTTCCGCATGAGGAAGAGCCCGCGCCCGCACGACCTGCTGATGTTCTCGGGCGTGGTGGGATCCGGGACGGAGCTCGGATCGAATCCCGGCCCCTGGTCGGTCACGCGAGCCTGGATGCTCCCGAGCTGGAATGCGATCTCGACGAGGACGCGCTTCGAAGGATCACGCGAGTTGCCGTAGAGCATCGCGTTCGACAGCGCCTCCGTGAGGCCCACGCGGAAGTTCAGATGGAGGCGGCGCGCCTGCTCTTCGCAGCAGGGGCAGCGACCGATCACGTAGTCGACCGCGTGCTCGATGGTGCGAACGTCCGTCGGCAGCTCGAGGACCATGTCGCGGCGCATGGTCCGGTTCGGATCGACTGGCTCGATCACGAGGTCAGAACCCCTCCAGGGCTTCGTCCTTACTCTCCGCGATCCGAAAGAGGGTGTCGAGCTTGGTGAGCTCGAACAGCGTGCGGAGATCGTCGTTGAGGCTCGAGAGGCGAAGCTCGCCCCCCTGCTCGCGGATCTTCTTGGACAGGCTCACCAGGACCCCGAGTCCCGATGAGTCTATGTAGCCCGTATTCGAGAAATCGATCACGAACTTGCGGTCACCGCCTTCCAACTGCTCGAGCACCTGCTGCTTGAGCTCCTGGCGATTGCCGACGATGAGCTGGCCCTCGACTTCGACCAGGGTCACTCCACCGTTTTGTGACACCTGAAAGCCCATGGAATCGCTGCTCCTAGCGGCAAGTCGAAGGTCGGGCCGGGGGGCAGCGGGGGCACCTCCCCCGCGTGGCCCGTTGGGCGAGCACAATAGTAAAAAGGAAACGTTTGTGTGGGCAAGCGATTTCCCGCGCGGGGAGCCGCGAAAGCGGGCCCGCGGGGGCCCTTTCTGGCCGTCTGGCCTAGCGGCCGGCGAGCTTGGCGGCCAGCCGCTCGAGCACGACCGGCGAGACGAAGCTCGCCACGTCGCCCCCCAAGCTCGCCACCTCCCTGACCAGCGACGAGGAGAGGAAGGAGTAACGGGCGTCGGGAACCAGGAAGATGGTCTCGATCTCGGGCCAGAGCTCCTGGTTCATCTGAGCCATCTGCAGCTCGTACTCGAAATCCGACACGGCCCTCAGGCCGCGTACGACGAGATGGGCGCCATGCGTCCGGGCGAACTCGACGAGCAGTCCCTCGAAGGGGAGGACCTCCACGCGCTCATCGCCCTGGAACACCGCACGAATGAGATCGACGCGCTCTTCCACGTCGAAGACCGACTTCTTCGTGTGCGTAGCCGTCCGTGCCACCCCGATGATCAGGCGGTCGACGATCGTGAGCGCCCGCCTGGCGATGTCCTCGTGTCCGTACGTGATCGGGTCGAACGAGCCCGGGTAGAGCGCGACGAGCGGACGGGGTTGGTTCATGGGGTGGGAAGGTCGCGGGTGAGCGTCGTGAGCGCGGTGTCGCCGTAGCGGCGCGTGCGTGCGTCGTCCGGCAGGGGCAGGCTCTCGCGCCAAGGATGCTCCAACCACATCTCGCGCGCAAACGGGATCGAGTCGAAAGCCTGGACCAATCGAGCCGCGTCGCCGCGCGAGTACGGCGGGTCGGCGAGCGCGAGGTCGAAGGGCTCGGAGACAGAGCCGAGGAAGCGGAACACGTCCTTCTCCACCACCTGGCAGGCGGCCCCGGCCCCGAGGAGCTCGATGTTCGTGCGCAGCACTCCGAGCGCACCCCGCGCTCGCTCCACGAAGACGACGGAGTCGGCCCCCCGGCTCAGCGCCTCCAGGCCGAGGGCGCCCGATCCCGCGAACAGGTCGACGACCCGGGCGCCCTGGACACGATCTCCCAGGGCCGACATCCAGGCCTCGCGGACGCGGTCCGACGTCGGGCGTACGTCGCGCCCCTTCAGGGTCTTGAGCCGATGCCCACGCCAGTGGCCCGCGATGATCCTCACCGGCGCCTCATGAGCGCGTGTCCGCCGCAGCCGGGGCCGCTCGGGCGCCCGCGGGCCGCAGGTCGACGAGCTTCGCCTGCGCCCGCACGGTCCCGCGCCACTCGTTGCGCTCCAGGCGGAAGAGCACGTCCCACGCCTCTCCGGCCAACGCCTCCGGCGGGTGGCGGCCGGCCATGCCGAAGCCGATGCCCTCGAGGCGAGCCCCTCCTTCCGCGAGCGCCACCTTCAGGTGTCGGTCCCCGACCACCCGTGGCTGCTCCAGCGCGACGCCGCGGGCCAGGAAGAGCGGACCGGGATTGCCGATCCCGTGCGGCCCCAGGTATTCGAGCCAGTGCGTGAGGTCGAGGCTCGCCGAGGACGGCACGATCTCGAGGTCCGGGCGCAGCACGGGGAAGAGTTGGTCGGGGGTCAGGCGGGCCCGCGCCACCGCATTGAAGTCGTCGCGGAACGCGGGGAGGGCGTCGGCCGCGATGTCCATGCCGGCCGCCTGCCGGTGCCCCCCGAATCGTCCCAGGTGTCGCGCGCACTCGTGCAGCGCTTCGTAGAGGTGGAAGCCCGGCACCGAGCGCGCGCTCCCCCTCCCGCGCCCTGCTTCAAGCGCGACGAGCACGGCAGGCCGGTGCACGCACTCCACCACTCTGGAGGCGACGATGCCGATCACCCCGGGGTGCCATCCTTCGGACCAAAGGACCACACCGAAGTCGCGCTCCGGATCGTACCGGTCCCCGAGCAAATCGAGCGCCTCTTCGAGCGTCCGGCTGTCCTCTTCCTGGCGGCTCCGGTTCGTTTCGTCGAGCTCCTGAGCCAGCCTGCGTGCTTCCTCCGAGTCTTCCGTGAGCAGGAGCCTCAGCGCGTCCATCGAGTCCCCGATCCGTCCCGCCGCGTTGATGCGTGGCGCGACGACGAAACCGAGCTTGCCCGCCGTAACCGTCGCGGCGTCCACCCCGGCCACGGCGAGGAGCGCCCGCAGTCCCACCACGCGACTCTGCGCGAAGCGTCGCAGACCGTACGAGACCAGAATCCGGTTCTCACCCGACAGGGGCACGAGGTCGGCCACGGTCGCGAGCGCCACGAGATCCAGATACTCGACCAGCCCCTCTCCGCTCGTGCCCGCCAGCTCCGCGACCAGTGCGCAGAGCTTGAAGGCCACGCCCGTCCCACACAGGTCCTCGTCGGGGTAGGTACAATCCGGCCGGCGCGGATTCACGAGCGCGTATGCCGGGGAGGGCTCCTCCCCTACCGTGTGGTGATCCGTCACGAGCACGTCCATGCCCGCCGAGCGCGCCGCCCGCACCGTCTCATGGGCGACGGTCCCGCAGTCGGCGGTCAGCACCACGGAAGCGCCCGAGTCTCGAGCGGCCGCCAGACCCCCTGCCGAGAAGTCGTAGCCGTCCCGGAGGCGGTGCGGGACGAACGGCACGACCGTGCCACCCAGGGAGCGGAGGAAACGCGTGTAGAGGGCGGCCGCGCAGATGCCGTCCACGTCGTAGTCGCCGTGCACGAAGATCGTCTCGTCGGAGCGGATCGCCTGCAGAAGACGCTGTGCGGCCAAGGGCCCATCTGCCAGGAGCTTCGGATCGTGCTGGTGCTCTAGCCGCGGACGCAGGAAGCTCTTGGCCTCGTCCGCGTCGTGGATGCCGCGGACGGCGAGCACCGCGCAGAGCTCCTCGGGCAGCTGCAAGGAGGCTACCAGCGCGCCGACCGTCGCCGGGTCGGGGACGCGCGGCTCCTGCCAAACGGGGTTCGGGGGGCTGAGCCGCCTGTCGGCGTTGCCCCTCGCGGTCACGGCGAGACTAGGCTCCTCCGTGATCGTCGTCGCCGTCGGCGCCGACCCCCGCCGATTCTTCCTCGACCTCCCCATCGGCCGATTCCGTGACGGCCGCCTCCGTGACGTCCGGGCCGGCGTCGATCTGCTCGGCGGCGCGGGCGACCGCCGTCTCTGGCTCGTCTCCCGGCGCGGTGAGGATCACGCCACACCCCTCGCAGCGGATGAGCGAGTCCCCGTGACGGATCTCGTTCTGGAGCTGGAGCGGCACGATGCCGTAGCAGTGGCCACAGGCCCCGTCCTCCGTGAGGTCCGAGACGGCCACGGAACGTCCGCCTGCACGGATCGCGTCGTAGATCTTGACCTCCGCCGGGCTCATCCCGCCCGCGAAGCGAGTGCGCTCAACCTTGAGCGCTTCCAGCTCTTGATGGGCCTCTTTCCGCTCGGCCAGCAGCTCGTTCTTCTTGGGCTCGACGATCTCGGTCGCCTCCTTGAAGGCTGCCTCCAGCTCGGCGGCTCTGTCTTCGGCCTTCCGCAGCTGGTCCAGAAGGCTGAGCGCTTCCTGTTCGTCGGTCTGGATCGCCCGCTTGACCATCTCGAGCTCGGCGCTCACGGCGGCCTCCTCGCGCAGGTTCCGCACCGAGCCCAGGCGCTCCTCCAGCTTCACCTTGCGCGTGCGCTTCTCCTCGGACGACAGCTCGAGGCGACGCTCCTCGAGCTTCATCTCCTGCACCCGGGTCCGCGTCGTGCCGAGCTCACTCTCGAGCGTGAGCGCCGGCTTCTCGACCTCCTCGAGTCGCGGCTCGAAGTCGAGGATCTTCCGTTTCGCCTGCTCGATCCGGAGGTCGAGCTTCTGCAGCTGTTTCAGGTCGTTGCGACGCTGGTCCGTCATGTAATGCCTCGGTTCCCTCGGGATTCGGTGTCCCCTCGCGCTCCGCGCGCGGCGGACGTCCAGTAGTTCGGGTCGAGCTCGCGTAGCTCACGCGCGAGACGCGCCTTCTCGCTGGTGAGCACGAGCTTCTCTTCGTCGGTCGTCGCCGCTTCGATGCGCCTCTGTAGCTCCTGTACCCTCCGGTCCAGCGTGGCGACGCGCATGCGGTTCACGGACTTGGTGAAGACGTCGATCCCATGCGCGACCTCCTCAGGATCGGACAGGATCTCCTCGAATCGCTGCCGGACGACCGGATCCATCGACGACGGCGGAGACCGCATCTCGGGATCGTCGAGAAGCGCCTGAAAGATGGCCCGGTGGTGCCCATCGTCAAAGTCCTCGGCGGAGACGAGCTCACTGGCCCGCTCGACCCACTCGACGCCCCGTACCATCATGAGGAGCAGCTGACGCTCGGCCCCGAGCCGCGGCACCCGTGGATGGGCCAGCGCAGGAGACCTCGGGACAGGCTCGGGGGCCTCGCGCCCCTGCCGCCGCCGCGCGCGGTCGATCTCCGCCTCGAGCGTCTCCCGCCGGACCCCGGTCCGGTCGGCCACCCGGTCCACGTAGATGTCTCTCAACGCGGGGTCGGCCGCCGCGCGGATCGTCGGCAGGAGGCGGTCGACGGCCGAGCGTGTGCGCTCGATCGTCGAGAAGTAGTCGCGCTCCTCGAGGATCTGGAGCTTCCGGTCGAGCACGTCGATCGCGTCGTCGACGAGCGCTCGTAGGGCGTCGGGTCCCTGACGCCGCACGACCGTGTCCGGATCCTCCCCGGGGGGGAGAGTCACGACCGCGGGGTGCCGCCCCTCCTCGAGCAGCACGTCGCCGGCTCGGAACGTCGCCTTCAGACCGGCTGAGTCGGAGTCGAAGAGAAGGAGCACCCTGGTCGCGTACCGGGAGAGCAGCTTCGCCTGGTCACGTGTGAGCGCCGTGCCGAGAGGAGCAACCACGTTTTCGAAGCCGTGTGCGGAGAGGGAGACGACGTCCATGTATCCCTCGACCACCAGCGCCTTCTCCTCGCGCCGGATCGCATGCCGCGCCCAGGAGAGTCCATAGAGGTTCTGGCCCTTTTGGAAGATCGGCGACTCGGGCGTGTTCAGATACTTCGGTGCGTCCTTGCCGTCCTTGCCGAGCACGCGCCCGCCGAACGCGATCACCCGCCCGGAGACGCCCTCGATGGGGAAGACGATGCGTCCTCGGAATCGGTCGTAGGGCTCGCTGCTGCGCTCGCTCGTTCCCAGGAGCCCGACCTGGAGCATCAGCTCCTCGTCCAGGCCGTGAGCGGCGCCCGCCTCGCGCAGGGCCCGCCACTCGTCGGGCGCCCATCCGAGACCGAAGCGCTCCGCCGTCTCGGGGCCGACGCCTCGCCCTTCGAGATACGCCCGTGCCACGGCCCCGACCTTCGGATCGACGAGCTGCTCCCGAAACCACTCCCGTGCGAAGGCGTTGATCTCGTACAACGGACGGTGGGGGTCCTCCTCCTCGCGGCCGCGCTTTACCTCGCGGATCTCGACCCCGGCGCGGCCCGCCACGTGCTTCACCGCCTCGACGAAGTCCATGCCCTGACGCTCCATCACGAACGAGAAGACGTCACCCGACTTGCCGCATCCGAAGCACTTGTAGAAGCCCTTGTCGGGCACGACGTAGAAGCTGGGCGTGCGCTCCTCGTGGAAGGGGCAGTTCGCCTTGTACTCGCGTCCCGCTTTCTTGAGCGGCACGAACTCACCGATCACCTCCACGATGTCGGCGCGCAGGCGGACCTCCTCGACCTGGTCGTCGGGGATCATCGCCGGAACCTCGCCACCGTCACACCGGCTCCGCCTTCCTGGGGCGCGCCCATGCGGAACTCGCTCACCCGGCCGTCGCCCTCCAGCATCTCGCTCACCCGCTTCCGCAGGGCACCGGTGCCCTTGCCGTGGATGATGCGCAGCTCGGGCAGGTCGCCGAGCGACGCCTCGTCCAGCGCCTTGGTGAGCTCCGCCTCCATCTCCTCGACCCGCAGCCCGCGTAGGTCCACCTCGATCCTGGGCTCGGGGACAGGGCCGCTCCAACTCCGCCCGTGCGGGCGGCCGGACTCCGCACCGTCGTCGGCCGGGGCCCTGCGCGTGGCGCCAGAGCCCCCGGACTCGGCCCCAGCGGTCACCTCGAGCTCGTGGACCGGCACCTCGATTCGCAGAGGGCCGGCCTCGACGAGGGCGCGGTCGTCGCGGAGCTCGAGTACCCGCCCGCGAGCCCCGGTGGCCCCGATGCGCACGCGCGCTCCGGGCGTGAGCGTGGGGGGCGCCTGCGGGGGCGCCGGATCCGGGGCCCGCTCCTTCTGGCGCCGCGCCGCCCTCTCCACCCTGGAGCGGGCCTCTCGCGCCGCATCGTCCAGGGAAGCCCCCCCGTCTACGGCGCCCTGGAGAGTCCGGATCGCCTCCTCCACCTCGGCACGCGCCTCGAGCAGGAGGCGGCGCGCGTCGTCCCGCGCGCGAGTCTCGGCGGTGCGCTCGGCCTGCCGCACGGCGCGCTCTCGGTCCTCCAGGTCGGCACGTAGGCGCGCGGTCTCGGCGCGCTCGAGGTCCAGTCGGTGTGCGAGCTCACGCGCGGCCTGCTCCTCCCGCTCGAGTCTGCCGAGCAGCTCCTCGAGCTCGGCCGCTCCCCGCTCCCGATGGGCTTCTGCCCGATCGAGGACGTCACCGGGGAAGCCGAGCTTACGCGCGATCGCCAGTCCGTAGCTCCGCCCGGGCCTTCCCTTGACGAGTCGGTACGTCGGCTCGATCCGGTCGGCGTCGAACTGGAGCGATGCGTTCACGATGCCGCTCCCCTCGGTGTCGAGCTTCTTGAGCTCCCCGAGGTGCGACGTGACCAAGGTGGTGGCCCCTCGCACGACGAGCTCCTCCAGCACCGCTCGCGCGAGTGCCGCGCCCTCGGCCGGATCCGTGCCCGTTCCCATCTCGTCGATCAGCACGAGAGAGGTCTCGTCCGCCTTCGCCACGATGTCCGATAAGTTCGCGAGGTGGGCGGAGAAGGTCGACAGATTGCGAGCGATGGACTGCTCGTCGCCGATGTCGGCGAAGATGGCCATGAAGACGGGAAGTCGCGTGCCGGGGCCCACGGGCGGGACGACCCCGCTCTGCGCGAGCGCGACGACCAGGCCCGACGCCTTCAGGAAGACACTCTTCCCCCCTGTGTTCGGACCCGAGACGACGAGGGCCCGCTCGTCCGCCTCGAGGTCGAGGTCGAAGGGCACCACGGCGGCTGCCTCGGCGCCCTCCAGCAACAGGGGGTGGCGACCTTCGCGGATGCGCAGCGCCCGCTCTCCGGGTTCCGCGATCTCCGGCACGACGCCGTTCCATCGGCGGGCGGTGCGGGCGCGCGCCTGGAGCGCGTCGAACTCCACCAGCGCGTCCAGGACTCCGGCGAGCGCGTCGGCATGGGGGGTGAGCGAGGCCGTGAGCGCTCGCAGGATGCGGTGCACCTCGCGCGCCTCCTCCCCCTCCAGGTCGCGCAGCCCGTTCATGAGCTCGATGGCGATGGGCGGCTCGACGAAGATCGTCGCGCCGGTCTGGGACTCGCCGTGCACGATACCGCCGACCTCGCTCTTGCCCTCCCGCCGAATCGAAACGACGTATCGGCCCTCGCGGATCGTGACCGAGGCGTCGGGCACCACGTACTGCGACGGGATCGATGCGAGGTACTTCTCGAGGGCTCGCACCACTTTACCGTGTGCTCCACGAAGTCGGTCGCGGATCCGCTTGAGGTCGCGGGAGGCCGTGCTCAGCACGCCCCCTTCGGGGTCCACGCTGCGGGCGATCTCGTCCTCGATCGGGCGGAGAGCCAGCAGCCGTGACGCCGTGGCCGCGAGAGGCCCTTCCACCGCCTGGGCTGGGAGGGCCTCCTTGAGCAGTCGGGACGTGTTGAGGAGTGAGCCGACGAGGTGCAGAGCCTTGGCCTCGAGCACGGCGCCCTCCGCACGCAGCTCCGCGAGCGTCGCACCGAGGTCGGGGACGGCTCCGAGGCTCCAGTCGGGCCGCTCCTCCAGAAAATCGAGGACCGCCGCGACGCGCTCCAGCTCGCGGACCACCTCCGCGCGGTCCGTGCGCGGCGACAGCGCCAGCACGCGCTCCCTTCCCAGCTCACTCGATGCCCGCTGCGCGACCCGCTCGAGGACCCGCTCGAACTCCAGAACCTCGAGCGCGTGCCCGCTCATCCTCCGGCGTCGGGGGTCACCCGCCCAACTCCTCCCGGACGATCCGGTTCGCCTCCTTCCCGTCGAAGCGGCCGCGGATCTTGGGCATCAGGCTGGCCATCACGGGACCGATCTGAGTGGCGCCCGCCGCGATCGCCTCGCGTACCAGAGTCCGGACGTCCTCCTCGCTCATCCCCTCGGGCAGGTAGGCACCGAGGATCTCGGCCTGCGCGTCTTCCGTGGCGGCGAGGTCCTCGCGGCGACCCGCCCGCATCTGCTCGGCCGCGTCTCTCCGCTGCTTGATCGCCTTCGAGACGACCTGGAGGACCGTCTCGTCCGAAGCCTCGCCGCGGTCCTCGATCTCCTTGTACTTCAGATCCGCGAGGATGGTGGACAGCACCAACGTGCGTTCCTTGTCGCGCTGCTTCCGGGCCTGGTTCAGGTCCGCCTGGAGTCGGCTCTTGAGCTGGCTGGCCACGTGCGTCTGGAGACCGGGGCTGGGGTCGGGGTCGAGGGGCGGGAGAAGCTACCCACGCCCGCGAGTGAGGGTCAACGCGACGCCAGCGCGCACGGTTCAGCGATGGTCAGCCCGGGGGCCACTTCAGGGCACGACCCCCCAGAAGGTGCACGTGCAGGTGGCCGACCGTCTGACCACCGTCCCGTCCCGTGTTGATCACGGTGCGGAAGCCGGCCTCGGCGATCCCCTCGGCCACGGCGAGGTCGCGGGCCGCCGCGAGCAATTCGCCCAACAGGCCCTCGTTCGAGTCGCCGGTGTCCGCGAGCGAAGCCACGTGCTCCTTGGGGATCACGAGCAGGTGCACGGGGGCCTGCGGGTTGATGTCGCGAAAGGCGAGCACGCGTTCGCCGTCGTGCACGACCTCGGACGGAATGCCACCGGCGACGATCTTGCAGAAGAGGCACTCGGGCTGGCTCATGCGCCGATCGTAACCTGCGCCGCGCGTGTGGAAAAGCGGTCCCTCTCGGACATGGAGCCGCGCCCCCGGCAAAGCCACCTTGGCGCGTGTCGGTGGCGCGGACACGAGCCTGGAGGACCCGGTGGATCCCATTGCCGAGTGTGCGGAGCGTGCGCTCCACGACCATCCCCACCCCGCCCTGCGTCTCTCGGAGCTCGTCGAGCTGGTGGCGGAGCGCATGGACCGCAGCCTGGACGGCGCGAGGCTGCGCGCCCTGCTCGAGAGCCATCCCGAGCGGTTCCGCGTCCTGGATCCCTGGCGCGGACCCTGGAGGTTCCCATCGCACCGCGGAGGCGACCACGACCGTCCCCGCGACGTCTGGGTCGTGGGCGTCGGTGAGCCGGGAGATCGACCCGACCCTTCCGGCGGGGCGGCGCTCAAGCTCCGCGAGAGCGTGCGCTGGCTCGCACGGGGCGTCGATGCACGCTCCCCGCAGGAAGTCAGCCGCTGGTACGCATTCGCTCTCGCGGAGCGCGCCCTACGGGAGGTGATGGAGCAGCGCGCCGCCTGACGGCAGGGGCCGCGCGGCCACGCCTGCTCAAAGCGGGCGGGACCGCGGAAGCCGCTCGAAGAGACCCGACCGCCACTCCCCGTCCGCATCGACGTCCACGTGCGCGAAGCCGACCGCCTCAGCGCGCGCGCGCAGCGTCGGCCACTCGGCCTCGAGGATGCCCGAGAGGACGAGCCAGCCTCCGGCTCCTACCGCCGCGGCGAAGCCCGTGAGCAGCGCGGACAGCACACCGGTCTCGATGTTCGCGACCACACCGGGGACCGGCCCGAGGCGGGCGAGGTCGTCGGCCTCGATGCGGGCTTCGATGCAGCGCACGCGGTCGGCGAGCCCGTTCCGGGCGACGTTCTCGCGCAGCGCTTCACAGGATAGC
>JBFGFY010000074.1:0-15065 GCA_041579355.1 Longimicrobiales bacterium
ATCGTGCCGAGATCGTCACGGTAGAGCGTGATGTCGATCGACCCGCTGGCCACGCGCACACCCTCGGCCTGCTCGATCGCGTCCCGCAGGAGGGCGGCGATCTGGGTGCCGCGCCGGTGGATGCCCATGAGCACGAGGTGGCCCGTGCCCCCGTTCCGCTCCACGATCTCACGCGCCAAACGGGCGATCTCTCGCCGCACGTCGGCCTCGTCCATCACGTGGATCGGGTTGTCTTCGGGCATGCGCTCCTGGAGCCGGCAGACCTGAAAGGCGGCGGAAAGTTCGGGGTTCGCCCCGCGACGGTCAACGACGCGTGGCAGGGTTGTCCCTCGGGGGTCCGGCGGCCATCATTGCGCGACCTCGGTCGCCCCGTCCGGGGCGCCGCCCACCTCCTGACCTCGGGACGCCACATGGGCTCCGTACGCCTGGCTGCCGCCCTCGCGCTCACCGCGCTGCTCCCCTGGGGCACGGCCGCGCAGGAAGTGTCGGGCCCGTCGGTGGTCCTGAACGGCGTTCCGTTCCAGGTCACGGTCACCGCGGGAGTGATCTCACCCGACCCCTGGGAGGTCCGAACCGCCACCGGCCAGGTGCTCGCGAGCGGCGTGCTCGACCCGGGCGAGTCGACCACCCCGTCCGGACTCGTCGTCTCGGGGCGATCCGAGCTGCCGCTCCGTGTCACCGTGGGAGACGAGGTCGAGAGCCTGACCCCGACGCTCATCCCGGGGTGGTACTCGCTCGTACCACCCTTCGTCGCGATCCTGATCGCCCTCCTGCTCCGCGAGGTGGTGAGCGCGCTCTTCGTCGGGGTCTGGCTCGGGGCACTCGCGGTGGCCGGGTTCAACCCCCTCTCGGCCACCTGGCGGGTCGTCGACGGCTTCGTCGTGCCGGAGCTCGCCAACACGGCCGACGGGCACGTGCAGATCGTCGTTTTCTCGCTCCTCCTGGGGGGCATGGTCGGCATCATCGCCAAGAACGGCGGCTCGATGGGGATCGTGCAGGCCGTGAGTCCGTTCGCGAGCACCCCGCGCCGTGGGCGCATCGCCACCTGGTTCGCGGGCATGGGCGTCTTCTTCGACGACTACGCCAACACGCTGCTGGTCGGGAACACGATGCGCCCGATCACCGACCGGCTGCGCGTCTCCCGAGAGAAGCTGGCCTATCTGGTCGACTCGACGGCGGCCCCCCTGGCCGCGCTCGTGCCGATCTCGACTTGGGTCGGCTACGAGATCAGCCTCATCGCCGACGGTCTGCGTATCGCGGCCGAGCAGAATCCGGCCCAGGGCGCGGGGCTGCTCGGCATGAGCCCGTTCACCGTCTTCATCGAGACGATTCCCTACCGCTTCTACCCGGTGCTCGCGCTCTACTTCGCCGGGCTCACCGCGTTCATGCGTCGGGACTTCGGACCCATGGCCGCCGCGGAGCGCCGGGCGAGCTCGGGCGGTGGCCTCTACAGGCCCGACGCGCGCCTCATGACCGACACCTCCGGCACCACGATGGACCCGAAGCCCGGCATCGAGCACCGCTGGTGGAACGCGGGGCTACCCGTGCTGGTCGTGGTCGTCGTCGTGCTCGTGGGCCTCTACACGACCGGGCGCGCGAGCGCCGGCGCGGGCGCGCCCCTCCGGGACGTCTTCGGCGCTGCGGACCCGTTCGCCACGCTCCTGTGGGGCTCCCTCGCAGGCTGCGTGGTAGCCCTGGCGCTCTCGGCGGGCCAGGGCATCCTGACCCTCGGGGAGGGCATCGACGCGTGGCTGAACGGGATGCGTGCGATGCTGCTCGCGATGGTGATCCTCACGCTCGCCTGGTCGCTGGGGGCCGTGACCGAAGCAATCGGGACGGCGCCCTACCTCTCTCAGATCCTGGCGGGCCGGGTGCCGCTCCAGCTCTTCCCGGTGATCGTGTTCGCCACGGCGGCCGCGATGTCGTTCGCCACCGGCACGTCCTGGGGCACGATGGCGATCCTGCTGCCACTCGTGATCCCACTCACGGTAGCGCTCGGAGGCTTCGCGGACACGGGGCCGGACCTCGGGTACACGATCCTCCTCGGCAACATCAGCTCGGTGCTCGCCGGCGCCATTTTCGGCGACCACTGCTCTCCGATCTCGGACACGACCGTGCTCTCGTCGATGGCATCCGGCTGCGATCACGTGGACCACGTACGCACGCAGCTCCCCTACGCCCTGCTCGTCGCGGTGGTGGGCATGGCCCTCGGCGACATCGGCACGGCCTACGGGCTTCCCGTGTGGGTCGCGCTCGTGGGCGGGGCGGCCCTGCTCTTCCTGTTCCTTCGCTTCCGCGGCGTCGACGTGGACGCGGAGGCGGGCGCTTCTAGCGCGCCAGACGCTCCCGTCCGAGCCGCTGCAGGTACGGATCGGTAGCGCTTCCGCGCCCCTCACCCGCGGCCCAGTCGTACGAGAAGAGCACGAAGCCACCCGCGTCCTCGGAGCGGGCCAGATCGATCTTGTCGAGCGTGCCACGCAGGGTATCCATGTAGGCACCGATACCCGCCCACACGCGCTCGCGATGGCCGGCCGCCTGACGAGCCGACCGGACGAGACCCCGGAAGCGCCCGTTGTCCGGGGTATAGGCCATCGGGACCGCGATGTCGAGAATGCCCCGCTCCAGCCACGACTCCCAGTCCTGGAAGCGGCTCCGGTACGCCGTCTGGCGGTCCGCGATCACGGCCGCCGAGACCACGAGCTCCGGCCGGCGCGCCTTCACGGCGCCGTAGATCTCCTCCACCAGGTCCGTGACGTGCATACGCCGGAACTCGTCCCACTCGTTCGGGAGCGCCGTCGTGTAGGCGAGCGGATTCGTGCGGGCCGCCCGCTCGATCTCCGCAAGCCGCGCGGGGTGCACGCTCGGGGCGACCCAGTCGCGGAAGCGCTCGAGGCCCCCGCGTGAGTAGTCGAAGTCCGCCGATGGGAAGCGGACGTAGTCGAAGTGGATCCCGTCGAGGTCGTAACGCTCGAGGAGGTCCATCCAGACGGCCCACACCCTCTCCTTGACCGCCGGGTGAGACGGGCTGGTGTAGATGCCCTCCACGGTCTCTGGGCGTTCGGCGGCGTATCGCCTCAGCGCGACGTAGAACCGCGGGTCGCGCGGGTCGACGTCGTAGAGCTCCCGGGCGAGCGGACGCGGTACCGCCAGCCACTCGGGATTCCGGTTGACCAGGTGCTCCGGGCTCCGCGGCGGCTGCGTCGGGCCCCAGACGAGGTGCGTGTTGACCCAGGCGTGCACCGCCATGCCCCGTCGATGTGCCTCGTCGATCGTCAGCGCGAGAGGATCGAAGTCCGGTGGTCCCTGGAGGCTCTCGGCTCTCGGCTCGAGGGGAGACAGGTGGAACGCATCCCCGCGGCCGCGTACCTGCACGATCAAGGTGTTGAACCCCGCGGCGTCCGCATCGGCCACCATCGTGCGGACCTGCTGCTCGCTGCTCATGGTCCAGCGCACCACCCAGAGGCCGCGGACCTCGGTAAACGTGCGTACCGGCCCCGTTCTGACCACTTGCGGGCCCGGCTCCGGAAGCTGGACCGGCGCCGGGACCTCGGGCGGCTCGGCCTGCGGCTGCGGAGGCGGCGCTGCGGGCACGGGCTCGCGCGTCCCGATCGGGGTGCACGCGCCCAGGGCGATCACACCCAGCGCGAGGAGCCGGCCCCCTCTGCTCAACGGCGCTCCTTGAAGAACGTGCGAAGCAGCTCCGACGACTGCTCCGCGAGCACGCCTTCGGACACCTGGCAGCGATGGTTCAAGCGAGGGTCCTGCAAGAGGCCTCCGAGGGAGACGACCATGCCGGCCTTCGGATCTCGGGCGCCGAACACGACCCGCGGTATACGCGCCAGCACGATCGCGCCAGCACACATCGCGCAAGGCTCCAGCGTCACGTAGAGCGTGCAGCCGAGAAGACGCCAGTCACCGACCACCGCAGAGGCACGGCGTATCGCAACGACCTCGGCGTGGGTCGTGGGGTCGGCCTCCGAGACCGTGAGGTTGTGTCCCTCGGCGATCACCTCGCCCTCCCGGACGATCACCGCGCCCACGGGGACCTCGCCAGCCTCCGCCGCCAAACGAGCAAGCTCGAGAGCGCGGGCCATCCACTCGAAGTCGGTGGAGGCTTCGGAGGCGAGCTCGGACGGCGAAGCAGCCATCGAGCGGCCCTTGATCAGTGCTGGGTGAGGTTCAGCGCGGCGGCGTCGATGCGCCGGTAGAGACCGCTCACCCGACCGATGAGTCGCAGATGGGCCGGGTCCTCGACGACTGTCGTGTTGCCCCCGGGCCGCAGAGCCTCCAGATGCAGTCCCTTGCCATTCTTGCTCAACCGGTGGAAGAGCGTGCCGGATCCGACACGCGCCACCACGATGCTGCCCTCCTCGACCTCGTCGGCGGTGACGGGCGAGATGAGGACGAAGTCGCCCTCCGACACACCCAGCACGGCGAGGTCCCCCGCGGCCGCCCGCACGAAGAAGCATCCCACGCCGCCGCCCAGCTGCCGGTCGATCGACACGTGCATGGCAGGGCGAGAAGCCTTGCCCTCTTCGGGCACCTGGTCGAAGCACGGCACGGACACGGCGTCTCCGCCGAGATCCACACCGAGGATCTTCACGCCGCGTGAGCGCGAAGGATCGCGCTCGAGGAAGCCCTTGTCCGCCAGCGCCTGGAGATGCTCGGAGACGGTCTTCGTGCTCTTGATGCCGAAGCGCTCACCGATCTCCCGGATGGAGGGTTGGTACGTGTTCGCGCGGAGGTATTGGACCATGAAGTCCAAGATCTTCCGCTCGATGTCCGTGAGCGGTTCGACTTGCCGGGCGGCAGTCGGAGCTTCGCGATGACCTACCGTGTCGGAGCGTGCCAACTTCAACGCCTTGAGGGGGGCCGGTGCCGCGCCCGGTCACTGGTCGAGCGCTATCCTAATGTGCGCGTGCGAAGAGTGTCAAGAAAGCCTTTTGTGCCGCACGAATGCGCCCCATGCGCCAGTCGAGGAAGGCTGTGAGACCCTTCTCAAGCACCGAGTCTCTCGCTGAGTAGGCGCTTTGTTTTCGCCGGATCCGCAGCCCCCTGAGTCTCTCTCATGACCTCGCCTACGAAGAGGCCGATCAATCCCTTCTTCCCCTCGCGGTACTCGGTGACCTTGTCCGGCCACCTCGCGAGCACGGTGTCGATCACGGCATCGAGAGCTTCGGTGTCGCTCACCTTTTCGAGTCCCAGGGACTCCACCCAGCGCTCGGGGTCACCACCTTCCTCGACCATGCGCGCGAGGACGTCCTTGGCGGCTCGCCTCGAGACGGCGCCCTCATCCACCAAGGCGGCCAGCCGGCCGAGCGCGGACCCGTCGAACGGCAGGTCGGACAGGCCCCGCTCGCCCATCAGGCCCCGCAGGTCCACCACGATCCACGCGGCGACCGCCGCCGGGTCGTCGTGCTCGGCCAACGCCGCCTCGAAGAAGTGCGGGGTGGCGGCCAAGAGCTCGGCGTGCTCGTCGCTCACCCCGAGCTCGGTCCGGTACCGCGCCGCGCGGGCCGTCAGCTCCGGCGAGCGCTCCCTCGAGGGTGCGGGCGGACGGGCCCGGCCGCGCTCGTCCTCGCGCGGCGCTCTAGCTTTCGACGCCACGGCGGTGGAGGGCTCCGCGGCCGGCCCCTGGCCCTGCGAAGCCGCCCCCTCCCTCCTGGACCACCCGTCCTTGAGGGGAACGATCCGGTTGAAGACGGGACGCGCTGACCCACCGTCCACCGGGTCGCGCCAGAAGTAGCCCGTCCGCTCGAACTGGTAGCGAGTGTCGGCGGGGTCGTCCGCCACCGAGGGCTCGAGCTTGGCGCCCTCGATCACGACGAGCGATTCCGGGTTGAGATGCGCGGCAGGATCGAATTCTCCGTCCTCCCCGGCCACGTCGATGTCGTCGTCGACGAACAGTCGGTCGAAGAGCCGCACCTCGACGTCGAGCGCGTGCGGGACCGACACCCACTGGATCGTGCCCTTCACCTTCCGCCCGTCTCCGGTCGAGCCGCCCCGGGTGCCGGGGTCGTAGCTGCAGCGGAGCTCGACGATCCGCCCGCTACCGTCCTCGATCACTTCGTCGCAGCGGATCACGTAGGCGTACCGGAGCCTCACCTCGCCGCCCGGGACGAGGCGCCGAAAGCCCTTGGGCGGGTCCTGCGCGAAGTCGCCCCGCTCGATCCAGAGCTCTCTGGTGAACGGGACGATCCTCGATCCTTCGCGCGGCACGTCGTGCGGAAAGAGCGGCGCCTCGATCGATTCGGTCTCACCCTCCGGGAAGTTCGTGAGCACGACCTTGAGCGGATCGAGCACGGCCATCACGCGGGGCGCGACCGGGTTCAAGACCTCGCGAATCGCGAAGTCGAGCTTCGCCTGCTCGGTCTTCGCCCCCGCCTTGGAAACGCCGACCAGCTCGCTGAGCAAGCGGATCGCCTCGGGTGGCACCCCCTTTCGACGGAAGGCCGCGAGCGTCGCGAGCCGTGGGTCGTCCCAGCCGGGGACCACACCGGCGTCGACCAGCGGCTTGATGCGGCGCTTCGACAGCACGGCGCCTTCGAGGTCGAGCCCCGCCCACTCGTACTGGTGCGGACGTGGCTCCTCGAAGCCCACTTTGTCGAGCACCCAGTCGTAGAGCTCGCGGTTGTTTTCGAACTCCATCGTGCAGATGGAGTGCGTGACGTCCTCGAATGCGTCCTCGAGGCAGTGGGCGTAATCGTAGAGGGGGTAGATGCACCACTCGTCGCCCTGCCGGTAGTGGTGGGCATGGCGGATGCGGTAGAGCACCGGGTCGCGCATCAGCATGTTCGGCGAGCCCATGTCGATCTTGCCCCTCAGCACGTGCTCCCCGTCCCCGAACTCGCCGGCGCGCATCCGCCGGAAGAGGTCGAGGTTCTCCTCGACCGAGCGCTCGCGATAGGGGCTTTCCGTGCCGGGCTCCATGACCGTGCCCCGACCTTCGCGGATCGCCTCCATGGGCTGCGAGTCGACATACGCGAGCCCCTTCCCGATCAAGACCTCCGCGCACTCGTACATGCGCCCGAAGTAGTCGGAGGCGAAGTACAGGTGCTCGCCCCAGTCGAAGCCGAGCCAGCGCACGTCCTCCTGAATGGAGCGGACGTACTCCTCGTTCTCCTTCTCGGGGTTCGTGTCGTCGTACCGGAGGTGGCAGCGGCCGCCGTACTCTTCCGCGATGCCGAAGTTGAGGCAGATGCCCATGGCGTGGCCGACGTGCAAGTACCCGTTCGGCTCGGGTGGAAAGCGCGTGACCACGCGGCCCCCGTAGCGGCCGCTCTCGAGGTCGGCCGCGACGATCTGGCGGATGAAGTCCGTGCCGGGACCGGCGTGGGTCTTGGCCTGTTCCATGGGCCGATGAAGGTAGCACATGCCTGCGGCGTGTTGGAGCACGCTCGCGGATACGAAAGCGGGCGGCCCCGGGGGGCCGCCCGTCGAGCCGGGCCGGCTGCCTCAGCCGACCCGTAGCCTCAGCGGCTCAGTTGCCTCCGCGGGGCTGCGCCGTGCGTCCGCCCGAGGAGGACCGGCCGCCACTGCTGCTGCTCCCACCGCTGTCGCCGCCTCCCCGGGAGGGCGCAGCGGCCGGGCGGCCGCCCACGCTCGAGCGCGGGGTCGCCCCACCCGAGCCACCGGCGGCCGCGCCGCGCGTGTAACCCCGACCCGGAACCATCCGCCCGCTCGGCTCACTCGGCGCCGGTTGCACGATGACGGTCACCGGCCGGTAGCCATAGTAGCCCCCGTAGTAGCCGCCGTACCCGGAGCCGTAGTAACCGAAGGGCGAGTAGCGGGAGTAGCCGAAGCCGTAGGGACGGTAGTAGTACGGGTCCCACAGATAGGCCCCGAAGCCCCGGCGGTATCCGGTGGCGTAGTCGGCGTCCCGCGCCCGGTTCGCGGCCTCGGCCGCGCCCTCGGGTGAGAGCACGAACCGCTGCGGATACGACACAGCCACCATCACGTCGATCACGCTCTCCGGGACGCCCGCGTCGGCGAGCCGAACGAGCTCGTCGCCGCTCAGGTCGAGCTCCGTCTCGTTCGTGGCGACCCACACCTCGACCGCACGGGTCGAAATGGTCCGCGTCGCCTCCTCGACGTCCGCGACGTCGATGTCGCGGGAGGCCCTCGAGCGCATGGCCCGGACCAACGTCCTGTCGAACGCCGCCGGATCCTCGATGCCCTGCTCGGCGAGGTCGTCCGCGTCGGCGAGCTCATACCTCTGCACCCACGCGACGGGCTCGCCGTTGATGTCCAGCGAGCGCACGTCGATCCACTGCGTCGGTGCGATGAACGACATCACCCCGGAACCGGCTCGGATCTCGTCTCCGCACGTGAACTCGGAGCGCGTGAAGACCCTCTGTCCGTCTTCGGAGAAGCTCGCGCTCTCGAAGCCCGTGCATCCCTCGGCCGTCACGGGCCGCGGCGTCCCGTCGGCGGCGAGCTGCTCGGTGGAGGCGACGTTCCCATCGACCACGTTGAACATCTCCACGCCGACACCGAGCGGACGGAAGCAGAGGAGCCCGGCCTCGTCCCCCGCGCCGAGCGGCTGCCAGCAGCCGACGAAGGGAGTCCAGCCGTTGCCCCGCGTCGTCTGGCCCTCGGCCGGAACGGCGAGGGTCAGGAGCAGCGCAGCGCTCGCGAAGAGCGCCGTAGCGTTCACGCGTCTGGTCATGGTTCTCATCCTCCTAGACTACCAGCGCAGGCCCAGCCCCGCGAGGAGCTGCAGGCCCGAGAGGTCGATGCGATCGAAGCCCGTGTACGCGCCGCCCACGGGACCGTTGGAGAGCGTATACCGCGCCTCACCCGTCAGGACGAACTGCTTTCCGAGCGCGACGTCCACCCCTCCGCCCAGGTGTCCCGAGAAGCCGCTCCCCTCCGTGCGGAGACGGTCAAAGAAGACCTCGAGGGTCTGAAAGTCGACCCAGTCGCCGGCCTGCTCGAAATGGTAGGTGACGAACCCGATCCCTCCGCCCACGTACGGGGTGAAGCGCGACGGGACCCAGGCGAAGCGTCCGACCGAGCGTCCGCGATCGGAGAAGTAGTACTTCACGCCCAGCGAGCCCGAGACCGTCTGGAAGGCGGTGCTCTGCTCGATGGGCAGGTTGTCCTGGTCGACCCAGTTCACGTACTCGGAACGGCTGCGGGCGCGGGCCCACCCGAGCCCGGCCGCGAGGTCCAGCCGGTCCGTCACCCGCACGGCGACCTCACCCCCGAGATAGGGGCTCGCGAAGTCCGAGCGGCTCAGGGTCAGCGAGTCGAGCGGGAAGTCGAAGATGTCGCTGCCCACGCGGGGGAGCTGGTACCCGGTCCGGACGCCCAGGGAAACGCGGGGGTTCTTGAAGAGAAACCCCGGGCCGCCCTGCGCCTCCGCGACCGACGGCAGCGCGAGCGCGGCCACGAGAGCCGCCATCAGTGCCGTGTTCTTCATGCTACCCCCCCGGCTGGCACCCGTACTCGATCCTTAATACTGGATGAAGCAACGCGTGTGCCATTCGGGCGCGCCCCGAAAGCCTTGGCTTCATGCGGATTCCTACGAGCACCCGCCCCACGGGCTCCCGCTCAGGGGACGCGCCCGTCCCCTCCCGAGGACAACCGGGAGTGGGCGGTGCGGGGGCCCGGCCCGCCGAGCGCTACCTGACCGCCGTTTCCGTGGCGACACCGGCGCCGTACGTACGGTGCACATAGTCTCGCAGGATCTCCTTGAACTCCTCCACCAGACCCTCACCCCGCAGGGTCATGGCGTGCTCGCCGTCGATGTACACGGGGGCCTTGGGCTCCTCGAACGTGCCCGGGAGCGAGATCCCTATGTTCGCCTGCTTGGACTCACCGGGGCCGTTCACGACGCAACCCATGACGGCCACGTCCATCTCCTCCACACCCGGGTACAGCTTCCGCCAGACCGGCATCATCTCCTGGATGTAGGAGGTGATGTCCTCGGCCATCTCCTGGAAGAAGGTGCTCGTGGTACGCCCGCAACCGGGACACGCGGTCACCTGCGGCTCGAAGTGCCGGATCCCGAGCGACTGGAGGATCTGGCGGGCCACCCGGACCTCCTCCGCCCGGTCCCCCTCGGGCCTGGGCGTGAGCGAGACGCGGATCGTGTCGCCGATCCCGTCGAGGAGCAGCGGCGCGAGCGCCGCGGTCGTGGCGACGATGCCCTTGGTGCCGAGCCCCGCCTCCGTCAGGCCGAGGTGGAGAGGGTAGTCGCTGCGCGCGGCGAGCAGCCGGTACACCGTCACGAGCTCACGCACCGACGAGACCTTCGTCGAGAGCACGATCCGGTCGTGCGCGAGGCCCACCTCCTCGGCGAGCGCCGCCGAGCGGAGCGCGCTCTCCACGAGCGCGTCCATGAGCACTGCCTGCGCGTCCTTCGGCTCGGCCTTCGCGGCGTTCTCGTCCATGAGCTCGGTGAGGAGCCTCTGGTCCAGCGAGCCCCAGTTGACGCCGATCCGAACGGGCTTGTCGTGCTCGAGCGCGACCTTGATGATCCGCGTGAAGTTCGCGTCGCGATGCTTCGTGCCGACGTTGCCCGGATTGATGCGCAGCTTCGCGAGCGCGCGGGCGGCCTGGGGATGCTCCGTCAGGAGGAGGTGGCCGTTGTAGTGGAAGTCGCCCACGATCGGCGTCTCGTAGCCGGCGTCCCTGAGTCGGGCGACGACCTCCGGAACGGCACGCGCGGCCGCGTCGTTGTTGACCGTGACCCGCACGATCTCGCTACCGGCGTCGGCGAGGAGACGGACCTGCTGGAACGTCGACGCGGCGTCGGCCGTGTCGGTGTTGGTCATCGACTGAACGACGACCGGGGCGTCACCTCCTATGGTGACGCCGCCCACCTCGACCGGAACGGTTTTCCTTCGCTCTACCGAAATCACCCGGGAAATCTAGACGGCGCGCCCGGAGCGACCAAGCAGACAGGTCTGCTACCGCACGTGGAACTCGATCGGGAAGAGCACCCAGACCGGCACCTTCTTGTCCCGGTTCAGCGCCGGCGAGAAGCGGTAGAGCCCGGCGACCGCGAGGGCGGCCTCATCGAGCTGGGGATGGCCGGAGCTCTCCTGGACGCGGTAGTCCCGCACCGACCCGTTCTCGTCGATGAAGAAGAACACGCGGACCGTTCCCCCGATCCCCGCGCGCCGCAGCAGCGTGGGGTAGTTGTCGACCATCGCCCGCTGGACCTCCTCGCGGTTGAGGATGCTCGGCGCCACCGTGAAGGGCGTGAACACCGGTCCCTGCGAGAGGTCGTCCTCGACCTCCTGCGGAGGCGGCGCCAGCGGCGGCAGGTCCTCCACCGGATTCAGCTCGAAAGTGGTGGGAGCGATCGTGATGTCTTCCTCGAGATCGGAGGCCATGATCGGCGTGGCCGGCCGCGCGATCTGCGCGGGAGGCGGCGGGATCTCGATGTCCGGCGGGAGCTCGATGCTCGTGAGCTCCTCGGCGGTGAAGGAGACGTCGCTCGTCGTCAGGTCCGGCCAGAAGACGAAAGCGCCGAAGTGGACGAAGGTGGCGGCGATGATCGAGCTCCAGAAGAGCGACCGGAACCGCGACTTGAAGCGATCATTGGCCGAGGTCGACGGTTCGTCAGCCGGAACGGCTCTCGCGGCGTTCATGTGGGCCCCTTGCGAGGAGGGATTTGACTGAAACGTCGAGCGTAGGCCGCAAGGGCGCGGTCGGGAGAGATCCTGCGAAGCGCGTAGGAAAGTTCCCTACAGCCCGGAGCCCGCAGGAAAGAAAACATTTGTTTACGACAGCCGGGGACGGTAGCTTGGCCAAAACCGTCCCCGGATTCGAGCCATGGCGCCTTCCCCAAAACGCACCGCCCTTCTCGTGGTCCTCGTGGCGGCCCTCGGGTGCTCCGGACCCGAGCCGCGGCCTCGCGAGGAGCTCGTGCGACGGGGGGACGTGTACCTCCACCCGACGACGCTGCGGCCGTATTCCGGCCCCATCTATACGACTTTCGCCCACGCCCCTCTCGAGATCGAGAAGCGGGCGTCCCTGCGCGAGGGCCATTACGACGGGCCTTTCGAGTGGTACTTCGGGAACCGGAAGCTCTCGCTGCGGGAGACGTACCGCGGAGGGACGAAGGACGGCCCCTACGAGTGGTACTTCGAGAGCGGGGAGCTGTACGAGCGGGGCACCTACGTGAGCGGCCTGCGGGAGGGACCCTACGAGGCCTATTACCAGACCGGCCACCTGTACGAGAGAGGCTCGTATCGGCGCGGTGAGTTCCACGGGGCGCGACAGTGGTTCCTGTCCGACCAGCTCATCGAGCTCGTGACGTACCACGAGGGCCGCATCGACGGCCCCTACGAGCGTTACGGCACCGACGGAGGCTTGGAGCTCAAGGGGCACCTCCAGGACGGCGAGCCGTGCGGTCCGTGGTTGGAGCGGGACCGGACCGTGACCTACCCGCGCTGCGGCTACGACAGCTAGGCCTTCTCCCCGGGACCCGTGGGAGCCGCGATCGCGATGGTGGCGGCCCCCAGCCCTGCCGGCCAGCGCGGCGTGACGGACTCGCCTTGGACGGACTCCTCGAGGCCGTCCTCGCGTTTGCTCACCGTCACGATCGGGTAGCGCCACACGTCGGTCGGAGCCGGCTCGAACGTGAGCGCCGCCTCGACCTCGACCGAGATCTCGGGCGCGAAGAAAGCGCCATCGGGAAACGCGCCCGGGTCCCAGGCGTAGCGCACCCGCACATCCCCCGCCTCGGTCAGCTCGAACGTCTTCGTGAGCGAGTGCGGCCCGACCGAGACGAGGTGCGCGCGGACCCACCCGGGCCCGGTGTCGACCTCGGCCTCGAAGGGGACCCTGGCCCAGCTGTACAGCGGCTCGTAGTCGGCCGCCACATAGGCGGGCGCTTCGAGTGAGCCCGCGAGCATCCGGTCCACGAACAGAGCGCGTGTATCGAGATCGACCGGGGGGAGCGCGTCCATGCGCAGGCGTTCCTCGATCTCGTGGATCGACGGCATCGCTCCCTCGTCGGAGGCCGTCCGCTCCACCGACCTGACCTGGGTCCTGTGATAGCTCTCGCGGCGTCGTGTGAGCACGTTCGCGAGGTTGACCCCTGTCGCGAAGTGCGTCAGCTCGGTGAGCGCCCCCCCCTGCGCCGGGCGCACGACCGCGGAGAAACGGGCCGAGTGCACGTGCAGCTCGTCCTCCCCGTCGGCGTCGCCGTCGATCCACTCGGCGGTGATGGCCTCCCCGGCCCGCAGGAGCCCCTCGGCCTGGGCCAAGTTGCGCCAGATGGCGTCGCGCAGGTGTCGGAGGTAGAGGCCGCCGAATACGCCGTGCCAGTAGGCGTCGTTGCACTGCGCCCTGCCGATCGCACGCCGTGCGGCCGGCGGATCCCCCGCGGCCCGGCAGAACTCCGAGAGGCGCTGGGCCTTCTTGTGCATGCGGTTCGACTCGGCGTACTTCGCGAGGAAGTTCCGCCAGTGGCCGCCGCGCAGCACGCTCGTCGCACCCGGCTCTCCGGCGAGCCGCCCTTCCGCCCGCTCGAGGGAGGCCGCGGCCTGCGGGGGCAGCGACCACAGCTCCATCTCCTGATACGACGCCGTCGGTAGGTACGCGAGTCCGCCCGCGGGAACGTCCGCCAACGCGTCCGACGGTAGCGTGAGGCGCACCACGCCCGCCTCCGTGAGCCGCTCCATCTCGTCGAAGAAGGCCTCCAGCCAACCGCTCCCCCAGACCCACTCCGCGGTGCCCGGCCACCCCCCGAACTTCTCGCCGTCGTCGGCGAGCACCGCGAGCGCGCGCCCTGCGGACGCCAGCCGGCGGAAGTGTCGGCCGATCTCACCGGGGCTGCGGAACGGGATCAGGTAGCGCAGCTGTTGGTCGATCGGCAGTACGTCGAGGCTCCGCCCCTCCGCCTCGGTCCGCCACGGGCGGTCGAGCTGATGCGGCTGGAAGCCGGCCACGAGCAGGTGCCGGTCGTCGGTGAGCACGTAGCGTACACCCGCGTCCGCGAGGTCCCTCGCGAGCCCGGGCTCCCACACGCGCTCCGTGAGCCAGAGCCCCACGGCCTCGGCGCCGAAGCGACGCGCCAGCCAGTCCTTCATCCAGCCGATCTGCTCCAAGCGGTCCTCGCGCGAGAGTGCCGGAAGCACGGGCTCGTAGAACCCCGACAGAAGGAGCTCGACGGCCCGCCTCTCCACGAGCTCGCCGACGAGGTCCAAGAAGGCGTGCCCCTCCCCCTCCAGCCATTCGAGGAGCGGACCGGACACATGGAGCGCCATCGGCAGGAAGCCGCGCTCGGCGCTGCGGCGGAGGAACGGGAGGTAGACGTGGTCGACGTGGCTCTGGAAGACCGCGTCGAAGTTACCGACCGGCTGATGCAGGTGGACGCCGAAGACGAAGCGCACCGGCTCTCCGAACGGAAGCGTCGGTTCCGGGGGCCCGGTCGAGACGCCGAGACGCTCCGCGACGCGATCGAGGGTCGCGGGAAGGACACCGCGGTTGTGGAGCGCGCCCACCATGAGGGTCTGCGCCTCGTGCAGGTCGGCGTCGGGTGCCGCGTCGAGCTTTGCGAGCGCTTCTCGGGCCGCTTCCTCGGAAGGGTGGGCCAGCGCTCGGACCAGGGCCGCCGTGTGCGGCTCGTCGAACGGCCGCGGCGGGTCGGTGGCCTCCCCCTGCCTCCCGCGGACTTTCCGCTGCCAGAGGAGCCCCGCCGTCCCCTCGGCGGGGTCGTTCGACGGGATCCGGTTCAGGCGCTCGACCACGGTCCGCTCGAGCTCGGAGCCCCCTTCCCCCGCGAGGTCGAGGGCATGGGCGGCGTAGGTGAGGTTCTGCAGGGGCTCCAGCCGCGCGACGTCGTCGAAGAACCAGGCGCACGACGTCATCATGCGCAGCGCGTCCCGCTCCATCTCGAGGAGCTCCAGCGCGCGCGCGTCGGCCTCCTCGCCGGTCGTCGATCGGTGCGCCGCGAGCGCCTCGGCCCGCACGGCCGGTGTCGCGCCGAGCACCGCTCCGTACGCGTCGCGCGCGCTCCACGGATCGCGGAAGACCTCCCCTCCCTCACGCTCGAAGCGCCGGTGCAGCTCCTCCGCGAGCCCCTCCAGCACCTGGCGGAGCTC
>JBFGFY010000075.1:0-14983 GCA_041579355.1 Longimicrobiales bacterium
GCTCCGCGACGGCATGGAGGTGGAGGTGCCCGTCGAGCAGGTCGTGGTCGGCGACCGCATCGTCGTGCGGCCCGGAGAGCGAATCGCCGTCGACGGCACGGTGCTCGACGGACATTCGACCGTGGACGAGAGCATGCTCACCGGCGAGAGCATGCCGATCGAGAAGGGCGCGGGTGACGAAGTCGTGGGCGCGACGATCAACCGCACGGGGTCGTTCACCTTCCGGGCCACCCGCGTCGGGGCGGACACGGCGCTCGCGCAGGTGATCCGGCTCGTGCGTGAGGCGCAGGGGAGCAAGGCTCCGATCCAGCGGCTCGCGGACCGGGTCTCGGCGGTGTTCGTGCCGGTCGTCATCGTGATCGCGCTCGTCACCTTCGGTGTCTGGTGGCTCGGCACGGGCGCGGGCTTCACGGCCGGGCTCATCCGGATGGTCGCGGTGCTCGTGATCGCGTGCCCCTGCGCGCTCGGACTCGCGACCCCCACGGCGATCATGGTCGGGACCGGGCGGGGGGCCCGCATGGGCATCCTCTTCCGCAGCTCCGAGGCGCTCGAGCGCGCGCGCGGTGTCGACGTCGTCGTGCTCGACAAGACGGGCACCATCACGCGCGGTGAGCCCGCGGTGCACGAGGTCTTCGCACCCGAGGGGAACGAGGAGCGCCTGCTGCGCTTGGCGGCTGGCGCCGAGCGGCGCAGCGAGCACCCGCTCGGCGAGGCGGTCGTCCGGGAGGCGGCGCGCCGGGGAATCGCTGCCGCGGATCCCGAGCACTTCGAAGCGGTCCCAGGGAAGGGTGTGGCGGCCACGGTCGAGGGGACGCCAGTGCTCGTGGGCACGCGGACCTTCCTCGAGGAGTGGGGGGTGGCCACGCAGTCGCTGGCCCACGAGGCGGCCGCCATGGAGGCGGGGGCGCGCACGCCGCTCTGGGTGGCCGTCGGCGGGCACGCCTCCGGCCTGCTCGGCGTCGCCGACGCGGTGAAGGAGGGCTCACCGGAGGCGGTGCGGGCGCTCCTGGATCAGGGGCTCGAAGTCGTGATGCTGACCGGAGACAACGAGCGGGTCGCGCGGCGCATCGCCGCCGAAGTGGGGATCGAGCACGTGCGCGCGGAGGTCCTCCCCGGCGAGAAGTCGGAGGTCGTGCGCGAGCTGCAGCAGGGCGGACGGCGCCGCGTGGCGATGGTCGGCGACGGCATCAACGACGCCCCCGCGCTCGCGCAGGCGGACGTGGGTATCGCGCTCGGCACCGGTGCCGATGTGGCCATGGAGACCGCATCGGTGACACTGATGCGAGGCGACCTGCGCTCCGTGCCCGAGGCGCTCGCCCTCAGCCGCGCCACGATGCGCTCGATCGAGCAGAACCTCTTCTGGGCGTTCTTCTACAACGTCGCGCTGATCCCGGTGGCGGCGGGGGCCTTCTACACGCTCGCGTTCCTCCCCATGATGCTGCGCGCGCTGCACCCGATCCTGGCCGCGGTCGCCATGGCGCTCAGCTCCATCACGGTGGTGGCGAACAGCCTACGGCTGCGGCGCGCGGCTCTCTAGCGACCCTCTGGAGAAGGCCCCGGAGGAAACAACCGACGGCCGTCACCCGTAGGAGGCACCATGGTCACGATTCTTCGGCGCCTCGTGAAGCTCGTCCTGAGCTGGATCCTGAACCGCATCTGAGCCGTCGCGGGCCGGGCCGCCGCCGCTAGGCGCCGGCCCGGGCCCCGGCTTTCAGTTGGCGGCGCCCACCGCCTCGCCGTCCGGCACGAGGAAGCGCCAGTGCTCCTCGGCGCGCTCCAGGATCGGTGCCAGGTCGCCCGCCAGCAGGTAACCCTCGTCGATGAGGCGGAGCCCGTCGGCGGCCACCCGTCCGAGGTAGTCGGTCAGGCCTACGTAGCGCTCCTCGATGGACGGCCGCGGGTCTCCGCTGGCGCGCCGCTGTGCGGCGGTGCGCGCGAACGGCACGTAGGAGCCCTGCATGCTCGAGAGCACGTCGGGGGGACCCGACTCGGGGCGGAAGAGGTTCCACCCCATGTAGGTGGCGAGCGGCACGGCGACCTCGGGCATCTTCAGCCCGCCGACCTCGTTGCCGTCCGAGTCCACGGCGGGCACCAGGATCGGGAAGGCCGGTCCCACCTCGGGCGGCTCGAGGCTCACGATCCCCTTGGTCGCGAACTCCGGACCATAGTTGACCCGGTAGGCGAGGTGGGGCGTCGCGGGTTGCCCGACGCCGGGCAGGCGCGGGAAGCGCAGCGCCTCGGGCGTGACGAGCTCCGCGTCCGCGAGCCGCGGGTAGACGCTGGGCGGCGGCGGCGTGCCGTCCGTCGTCCAACGGTTCATCGCCAGCAGGAGGCTGCGCATGAACCAGGAGTAGTCGTTCGGATTGCTGAGCTGCTGCCCGCTGGTCTGCCTCGCCGGAAACGCTCCGGGCCCGTGCTGGCCACCCGCGAACGAATAGATGCGGACGTCGTCCGGCAGCTCGGCGTCCTGTCTCCCGTCGATCGTCGTGTGTATGAGCGACGCCGCGCGTCCCCAATATTCGTACGACGAGTTCGTATAGAAGATCTTCGGACGGTGCTCGGGTGCGACGCGCGCGAGCAGGCCGTCCGTCTGCCGTAGAAGCGGGTCGTGCTGGAGCTCGTCCGTGAAGGGGAAGATGTCGGTGGGGTAGAGCTTGTTCAGGAAGGGGTGCCCGTCGCGTGACGCTTGCGCGAAACGATGGTTGAAGCTCCCCCGCCCGGCCCCGGCGACGTGCGACAACACGCCGTCGAACGCGATGCGGCCTCCTTCGTCCTGGTTGAAGCCGTAGTAGAGGAAGGTCCGCAGGAATCGCCCGCTCTGTGAGATCCCGAACGCGAGGGCCCGCTCGATCGCGTCCGCGGGGATCCCGAGCTCCGGAGTCGCCGCGTACTTGAGCTGCGAGACGGCGTCTCGCACCGCCGTGGGCCCGAGCCCTACGAGCGTCGGATTCTCGGACACGTACACGACGTCGTAGATCTTGTGGGGCTCGAAGCCGCCCTCGAGCCAAACGGAGCCGCGGTCCTCCACGACGCGACTGCCCTCTACGCGGGCGAACCTCCATTGGCTCCGGGGGATGATCCGGGGCGCGCCGTCCGCGCTCTCGCGCACGGTCATCGTGTTGCGCGGGTCGGCCGGGTCGGCGACCAGGTAGGGGATGTGACCGCGGTCGGCGAGCGAGGAGCTCGCGGTCCGGCTCGTCACCGTGACCTCGCTCCGCACGATTCCCCGGATCGGCTGGCCGGCCTCGGTGGCGATGGGCGCCACGAGCCGCATGAGTCCCTCGCGCATCGGCGGGTCGAATTGCCAGCCGAGCCAGAGCAGCGTGAAGCCTTCTTTCAGCAGAAAGCCGTCACCCATGTGGGCCGCCGTCACCGGGTCGGTGCTTCCGTCGGCGTTGTTGAAGTAGCCCAGCATGCCTTTGCCGCCGCGATTCGAGACCTCGTAGAGCAGGGTCCCGTTGCCGCGCGTGGCGTCGACGGGCTTGATCAGGTAGAAGTTCGCCGAGAACTCGACCAGCCCCTGCGCGTTGCGGGGCGCGAGGTCGATGTCCGTGATGATCCGGTTGGCGGGATTCGTCGGGTCGACCGCGAAGTAGATCGTGCCCTTGATCCGCTCGTACGGGCCCGCGAGCCCCCACGCGACGCCGTCCGCGACCGCCTCGCGTGACTCGACCTCGACCCGCACAACGTGGGCGCTGGCGGGGATCGCGAACGAAAATGCCGCCAGCGCGAGCGCGGCGACCCTGACCAGTCCTGCGACGCTGAGCCTCATGGAGCCCTCCTCGTGCGGTTGCGACGGGACCCGCGACGGGCCTGGGTCCGTCCTTGGCACGCTAGCCGTGCGCCAGGGGGATCGCCAGTATCGGTGGGACGCTCCCCGACCTGGAGGAAGCCATGCAGAGCCGCCGTCGATTCCTCGGCTCGATCTCCCTGCCCGCCGCGGCCGCGCTGACCGGGCTGAAGCTCCGCCCGGCCCAGCTGCGCGCGGACGCTCCGGACATCGCCAGGGAGCTCGCCGCCCATCCGGGGGCGCCCCAGGAGGTCGCCGGCGACGAGGCCTTCTGGTTCCAGGTCCAGCGGGCGTTCACCGTAGACCGCTCACTCGTGAACCTCAACAACGGGGGCGTCAGCCCCGCGCCCGAGCTCGTCCAGAGCGCGATGAAGCGGCACCAGGACTACTCGAACCTCGCCCCCACCTACACGATGTGGCAGGTCCTGGAGCCGCAGCGCGAGGGCACGCGCGAGCGCATGGCTCACCAGTGGGGCGTCGACCCCGAAGAGATCGCCTTCACGCGCAATGCGTCGGAGAGCCTCCAGATCCTCCAGCTCGGCTACGATCTGCGGCGGGGTGACGAGGTCCTCACCACGACGCAGGACTATCCGCGCATGATCACGACCTTCCGGCAGCGCGAGCGGCGGGAGGGGATCGTGCTCCGGCAGATCAAGATCCCGGTGCCCGCGGAGGATCCGGCGGACGTCGTACGGCGCTTCGAGGAGGCGATCACGCCGCGCACGCGCCTGATCCTCTGTTGCCACATGATCAACATCACGGGGCAGATCCTGCCCGTCACGGCGCTCAGTGCGATGGCTCGCCGCCACGGGATCCCGCTCCTGGTGGACGGCGCGCATTCCTTCGCGCACTTCGACTTCGACCTCGGCGCGCTGGACGTCGACAACTACTCGACGAGCCTGCACAAGTGGCTGTTCGCAGCACACGGCACCGGACTTCTCTACCTGCGGCGAGACAAGATCGCCGACGTGTGGCCGCTCATGGCCGCGCCCGAGAGCCGCAGCTCCGACATCCGCAAGTTCGAGGAGATCGGGACGCACCCCGAGGCGCCGTACCTCTCCATTGCCGAGGCTCTCACCTTCCACCAGGGGATCGGGCCCGCGCGGAAGGAAGCGCGAATGACCTACCTCCGGGACTACTGGGCGAAGCCGCTACTCGAGAACGGCAACGTCCGGCTGCACACGAGCCTCCGCCCCGGCTTCGCGTGCGGCATCGCGAACGTGGAGATCATGGGCGTGGCGCCGAACGACCTTCGCGACTTCCTGTGGGACGAGCACAAGATCATCACGATCGCCGTGAACCACGAGGAGTTCCGGGGCATCCGCGTGAGCCCCAGCGTCTACACGACGCCCGCCGAGCTCGACCGCTTCGTCGAGGTCATGGACCGTGTCGCGAAGCGGGGCCTCTCCGCCTGACCGCTACCCCGCGGCGACCTGCGCCAGCGTGTTGCGGAGCCGCTCGGTGAGCACCCGGTAGATCCCACGTGCCACGACCGGGTTCTGCTCGACGACCCGGTCGAAGGAGTCGCGGTCGAGGCGCAGGAGCGTCGAGTCGACGTCCGCCGTCGCCGTCGCCGAGCGCGTGTCGCGGTCCAGGATCGCCATTTCGCCGAAGCCCTCCCGGGGACCGAGGGAGGCGAGCTCCGTGCGGCCCCGGCTGATCTTGATCGATCCGCTCACCACGACGTAGAAGGCGTCGCCCTCATCACCCTGCTCGAAAATGACCTCGCCGGCCTCCGTGTGGACGACGTCGGCGAGCGACGCGATACCCGCGAGGTCGGCGCCCGGGAAGTTCCGGAAGAACTCCGACCCCTTCAGGATCATGACCTTCTCGATGAGTGGGATCATCTGACCGTCTCCGGCTGGCGGCTCGGGCGAGAGCCCCGGGGTTGTGACCTCGTCGTCCCGTCCCAGAAGGTGCAGCGCGAGGGCCCGCGGCCACCAGTCGTCCTCGTCGAGCAAGGCCTCGGCAGGTCCCTCTTCGATCCGCGGCGCCTCCTCCAGCAGCTCGGCCACCCGTGCCATCGGCAGTCCGTCCGCCGCCGCTTCGAGGAAGGG
This sequence comes from Longimicrobiales bacterium, assembly GCA_041579355.1. Classification (GTDB taxonomy): domain Bacteria; phylum Gemmatimonadota; class Gemmatimonadetes; order Longimicrobiales; family Gaopeijiaceae; genus UBA2982. The sequence goes on from JBFGFY010000075.1 coordinate 5,848, forward strand.
CATCACCCTATTCGCCGTCGCGCGCGACATGGTTCCTTCCAGCAGCTCGAGTGCGTTGCTGCGCTGCGAGGCGCTGTCGCTTCGCATGCCGGCCGCGATCGCGGTCAGTCGTGTCGTGTCGTAGGAGAGGCCGAGCATCTTGAGCACGCGGTCGACGGACCGGGCTTGGAGGCCGCCGAGCTCGGAGGCGGCGAAGGCCTCACCCGGCCCGCCGTTGCGGTCCCGGAGGGAGGCGGCCGCGGCGGCATAGCGGAGGCCTCGGCGCATCTCGTCGCCGAGCACGCCGTGCAGCTTCGCCGCGTCGATGGGCTCGATCAGCCCGGCGGCCCGCATGCGGTCGAGGGAGGTGAGCGCTGCCGGCCCGAGCGCTGGCTCCTCGATCAGGCTCACGAGTGCGTTGCGCGCATCCAGCCCGCCGACTCCCGCGAGCGCGGTGACGACGCTGCGCCGCAGCGGGAGTGGCAGCTCGCGACGCTCGAGCATCTCCATCATGATCGGAACGGCCTCGGGACCGATCTCCGACATCGCGTCCAGGGCGGCCGGTCTGGCCACCACGTCGAAGAGCACCGGCTCGAGCGCCGGGAGGAGGTGGGCGGAGCGGAGCTCCCCCACGGCGCGCGCACCGGTCGCGCGCTCCTGGGAGTTGTCGGAAGCGAGCAGGACCCTGAGCGTGTAGTCCGCGCCCTCCCAGCCCAGGCGGCCGAGCGCGACGATGGCAGCCCGTCGCACGTCCCCGTCGGGATGGTCGAGGAACGGCACCACGGTGTCGGTGCCGGCGCCGCCGACCGCGCCCAGCGTCTCGAGGAGCGCGGCGATCACGAAGGGGTCCGCCTCCGAGGCGAGGTGGCCGGCGAGCGCCACGCCCGACGCGAAGTCCAGCGGTGCGTCGACGAGGCGAAAGACACGCGCGGCCTCGGCCCGCACTTCGGGCACGGCATGGCTCATGAGTCGCAGAACGCGCGGCAGCGCGTCTTCATCCGGCAGCTGCTCGAGCAAGGAGGTGGCGAACACCACGACCGTCGGGTCTTCGTCCGTGAGGGCGCGATCGATGGCCTGCAGCGCGCCGGCGTCCGCCACGAGCGGCATGTGCTCTCGGCTCGTGAAGTCGACGACGTGCCGCGCGAGCGCGCCTTCGAGCGCGGTCACGTACCGCTTCCGGTGTCGCGTGTAGGTTCCGGCCGCGAGCACCGCCGAGGCCACCGTCGCCAGGGGCAGCAGCTCCGGCCGAGAGCCGAAGAGGAGGGCGATGGCGCCCCCGGAGGCCTTGGACAGGGGTCGCAGCACGCCGCCGAGCGTCGCGAGCGCCACGCTCTTCACGCGATTCGGGAAAGGGAGCAGAGAAACCTGCTCGACCGGTTTCTGGAGGCTGAACTGGAGGATGTCGTCGAGGGCCTGCGCGGCCACGAGCGCCGCGAGCCCACCGAAGACCGCCACGCCTCCGGCCGCCAGGGTAAGCAGCCCGCCGTGCAGCATGGCCGCGAAGGAGACGCCGAAGCGGGGAAAGAGAACGCGCGAGGCCCAGAGCTGGAGCAGGAGCGTGCCCATCCCGACGATTGCCGACAGGAGGCCGTAGATCGCGGTGATGTTGTCGCGTGTGAAGGACTCCTGCAGCAGGAACTTGAGCTGGAGATCGATCAGCGTGCCGGTGAGTGTGAGGGCGACCATACCGACGGCGAGCAGGCGTAGGAGGTCGTTGCTCGCCATCGAGCGCACGCCCCGGGTGGCCCGCCGGAGGAACGCCTTGGCTGCCCCGAGGTGGTCGGCGGACTCTTCGGCCTCGCGGGCCGGCTCCGGAATCGCCCACAGCAGCGGCAGGGCGAGCGCGAGCAGCGCCGTGGAGATCCACAGCAGGTTCTCGGTGCCCATGCCGAATGCCGCGGGCGCGACGCCCGCGCCGCCCAGGATCGCACCCAGGGAGGCCCCGACGCCGATGAGCGGGAGGATGCGCTTGGCCTGACGGCCCGTGAGCAGATCCCCCGCGTAGTCCCATGCGTGCGTGAGGATGAGCACCTGCACGGCCGAGATCCACAGGTAGACCGCGAACGCCCAGCGGGGGTCGAGCCCGAAGAGCCAGCGGCACGCCACGACCGAGGCGACGAGGATGACGGTGAGCCCGGTGGCCAGGCTGCGGCGTGCCGTGCCGGCGACGTATCCCGTGAACACGATCGCGACGGCGGCCGTCAGAAGCGCGGCCGCGATCACGGCCTGCGGGATCAGCTCGGCGGGATAGACGGAGAGGAAGAGGCCGTTCTTGACCGCGGACAGGACCGTCGTGTTGGCGGTGTTGAGGAGCAGGTAGCTCCCCATGACGGCCAGGGTGCGGCCCTCGCCCCCCCGCAGGTTGAGGGCGTGCGCGATCCGGGTCTTGGTCGTGGTTGCGCCCAGGCGCTCCCCCATGGCTGGAATCCGCGCGGAAGGTCAGGACCCTGGCCGTCGGCGGCAAGTCGGCCCATGCTTTCCCGCGACCGCTACCCGTCGGGAGCCTCCCGGCGGCCAGCCGACCGACGGCAACCGAGGAGAGTGATGCACCCCGACCAAGCTTCCCCCCAGGGTTGGGCCCACAGTGGGGCGCTCGCGGACATCCTCGCCATCATCGAGAGCGCGAAGGCGCGCGGCGGGGTGGACGCCCTGGAGAAGCACATCGCCAGGGCTCTGCCGGAGGCCGCGGAGGACGAAGTGCGCGAGGCAGCCGACGTGGCGGTGGAGGTCATCGACTCGGTGCCGGTCTTCCTGGCCCGCGCGAGGCAGGAGTCCGAAGAGCGGGGGCTGGGCCACGTCGTCGACCCGGTCCTCGATCGGGCCGAGCGGTACTACCTGCAGCCGGTCGATCTCATTCCGGAGATGACGCAGGGCCTCGTCGGCCTGCTCGACGACACGTACCTCGTCATTCGCACGCTCCAGAACTTGGACAAGGGCCCGCAGCCCTTCCTCGACTGGGACCTGGATTATCCCGCGCGTTTTCTGCAGCGGCTGATCGGCGCGCCGATCGCGCAGCGGCTCGACAAGATCTCGCTACGCGCGATGGAGGAGGTCTCCACGCACTTGGAAGAGGTATGGCGGCGCTCGGCGCATCAGGCATGAGCAAGTACGAAACGAATCTCGACAAGCGCGCCGCCAACTACGTTCCCCTCTCCCCGCTCACGTTCCTGCGCCGCACGGCGGAGGTGTTCCCCGAGCGTGCGGCGATCCGGTACGGCGACCAGACGCAGAGCTGGGGGGATACGTACCGGCGCTGCGTCGGCCTCGCCGACGCTCTGAGGAAGCACGGCGTCGGGAAGGGCGACACGGTCTCGGTGCTATGCCCGAACACGCCGCCCGCGGTGGAGGTCTCCTTCGGCGTGGCGATGTCGGGGGCGGTGCTCAACATGATCAACACCCGCCTCGACGCCCCGGCGATTGCCTTCATGCTCGACCACGGCGAGGCGAAGCTCTTCCTGGTCGACCGCGGGCTCGGCCCGGTGGGGCGCGACGCGGCCGCCCTGTCCGAGGCGAAGCCGCGCATCGTCGACATCGAGGACCCGACGCAGGACTTCGGGCCGCCTTCAGGGGAGCTGACCTACGAGCAGCTGGTCGCCGAGGGTGACCCCGGGGCCGAATGGTCCCTTCCCGGTGACGAGTGGGACGCGATCGCGCTGAACTACACCTCGGGCACCACCGGCAATCCCAAGGGAGTCGTCTATCACCACCGAGGCGCCTACCTGAACGCGCTCGGCAACGCGATCGAGTGGGCCATGCCGCGCCACCCGGTCTACCTCTGGACGCTCCCCCTCTTCCACTGCAACGGCTGGTGCTTCCCGTGGACCGTGGCCGCCGTCGCCGGGACGAACGTCTGCCTCCGGGCCGTGGATGCCGTCGAAATCCTGAGGCTCGTCCAGGAGGAGCAGGTCACGCACATGTGCGGCGCCCCGATCGTGCTGAACATGGTCACGAGCGAGGCGGAAAAGCGGGGCGAGACCTTGGGCCGCACCGTCGAGCTCATGACGGCCGGTGCCGCGCCGCCGGCCGCCGTGCTCGAGCGCTCAGGCAAGGTGGGCTTCCGCGTGACGCACGCCTACGGGCTCACGGAGGTCTACGGACCCAACACGGTTTGCGCCTGGCACCCCGAGTGGGACCGTCTAGAGCTCGGCGAGCAGGCCATCCTCAAGGCGCGCCAGGGGGTCGCCTACGCGGTGCAGGAGGAGCTCTCGGTCCGGGACCCGGAGACGCTCGAGCCGGTGCCCTCCGACGGCGAGACGATCGGCGAGGTGATGATGCGTGGCAACATCGTAATGAAGGGCTACCTCAAGAACCCGTCGGCCACCGAGGCGGCGTTCGAGGGCGGGCTCTTCCACACGGGTGACCTCGCGGTCATGCACCCCAACGGGTACATCGAGATCCGCGACCGCTCGAAGGACATCATCATCTCGGGCGGGGAGAACATCTCCTCCATCGAGGTCGAGGGTGTGCTCTACAGGCACCCCGCCGTCGGTGCGGCCGCGGTCGTCGCGCGCCCGGACGACCATTGGGGTGAGACGCCGTGCGCCTTCGTCGAGCTACGGGACGGCGCGCGCGTGAGCGAGCAGGAGCTCATCGACTTCTGCCGCGACAACCTCGCGCACTTCAAGGCGCCGAAGCACGTCGTATTCGGCGAGCTTCCCAAGACCTCGACGGGGAAGATCCAGAAGTTCGTGCTGCGCGAGCGGGTCACGGAGCTCGCGTAACGGTTCTACCGCGGCGACCTCCTACGGGAGCGCGACCGCCACCAGGCCGGCGTTCGTGCCCGCGCCGACCGCCACCACGATCATCTGTCGACCTCCGACCATGTACGTCATCGGCGTCCCGTTCGGAATGTCGGGCAGCTCGATCTCACCCAGCGTGCGTCCCGTCGCCTTGTCGATGGCGAGGAGTGCAGGTGGGGCGGTGTCGCGGCCGTTGCGTGCGCCCGCGTGCCCGACGAAGAGGAGCGTCTCGGTGAGGAGCGGACCCGTGAACGCCCCGCCTCCCTGCGGGCCCGGGTCGGGGATGCCCATGCCGATCAGGCGCTGGCGGATCCCGTCGCCCAACGGCACCTGCCACACGTGCTCGCCGCTGTTGAGGTTGATCGCCGTCACACGCAGGTGGGGCCCCTTGACGAGTGGCAGACCCCGAGGCCCTCGCGCCGACATGTCGCCGCCTCGCATGTAGCGGAAGTCGGAGCGCGCCGGGTCGGCCTCCACGAGCTGGACCTTGATGGGGTTCGTGCGCGAGGGGACGTACAGGATGCCCGTGCGCGGGTCGGCCGAGGCGCCGAACCAGTTGGCGCCGCCGAACCAGCCGGGGTTGTTCAGCGTGCCACGGAGCGTGGGCGGCGTGTAGAGGGGACCGAAGTCCGACTCGTAGAGGATCGCCTCGGCCTCGGCGCGCAGCTCGGGTGTGTAGTCGATGAGGTCCGCGGGCCCGACTCCCTGGCTCTCGAACGGTGCGGGCTTCGTCGGGAACGGCTGCGTGGGCGAGGCCTTCTCACCCGGCACGTTCGACGGCGGCACGGGGCGCTCCACGATCGGCCAGACGGGCTCACCCGTCGCCCGGTCGAGCACGAACACGAAGCCCTGCTTGGTGATCTGCGCCAGCGCCTTCACGGGCCGGCCGTCCACCACGATGTCCATGAGGGTGGGCGCGGCCGGGAGGTCGTAATCCCACAGGCCGTGATGCACCACCTGGTAGTGCCAGACGTAGCGGCCGGTCGCGGCCTCCACGGCGACGATGCTCTCCGAGAAGAGGTTGTCGCCGAGGCGGTGCCCCCCGTACCAGTCGTTCGTCGGAGTTCCGGTCGGCAGGTACACGAGGCCCAGCTCGGGATCCGCGCTCATGACGGTCCACACGTTCGTGTTGCCCGTGTAACCGGCCGAGCCGCCCTCCCAAGTCTCGTGCCCCGCCTCGCCCGGGAGCGGTACGGTGTGGAATGCCCACACCTCGCGGCCGGTGCGGACGTCGAAGCCGCGCACGTCACCGGGTGGTGCGGTCATGTAACGAGGACCGTCCGAGATCGACGAGCCCACGATGACCACGTCCCCCACCACGATGGGCGGGGACATCACCTGGTAACTGCCCCGCGGCGTGTCACGGCGCAGCCCCTCGATCAGGTCGACGCTACCCCGGTTGCCGAACTCGGGCACCACGCGACCCGTGCGCGCGTCGACGGCCCACAGCCTCGCGTCGCCCGTTGCGACGAAGACGAGGCCGCGCGTCCCGTCCGACCAGTGAGCCACGCCGCGGGTGTTGAAGCCGAGGTTGGTCGGCCGGCCCGCCTCGTAGCTCTTCGGGTCGAACGACCAGAGTTGCCGTCCGGTGGCGGCGTCGACCGCGGCCACGACGCTGAGCGAGGTGCGCACGTAGAGGACACCGTCGACCATGATCGGGGTGCCCTTGAAGCCACCGGGCGTGAGCGCCGGGGTGGCCGAGGCGAGCTCGTTGTCCGGCGTGCTCCACTGCCACGCGACCCGCACGCGGTCCAGGTTTCCTCCGTGGATCTCGGAGAGCGGCGAGTATTGCGTGGCCCCGAGATCGCCGTGGTAGCTCGGCCACTGCCCGTCCGGGGCGCCGGATTGAGCGAGGGCCGCCGACGGCCGCGCGCTCGAGGAGACCACGACGGCGAGGGTCGCGGCGAGGAGGGGGTATGTCTTCACGACGGGTGGCCTCGGGTCGGGGTCCGGACATTGGGTGCCGAGACGGCAGGGTAGGAGCCGGGCGCGAGCGGTGTCAATGCGCCACGTATTGTGAGGGCGACGGCGGCCGTTAGGTTCTCTTACTCCCTCTCGAAGGGTGTCAACAAGTGGGTGCGCCGTCTCGCACCCGCGGCCCTCGCCGGCTACCGCCACGGGGCACCACGCCCGATCTGCCCGGCCACTCGAGTTCGATCATGACCGACTCCCCGGATCGCCCGTTCCGGATCCTCGTCGTGGACGACGACGAGGCGGTCCGGGGTGTGCACACGCGGCTGATTCGGCGGCTGGGTCACGAGGTGGAGACGGCCGCCGACGGCCTCGAGGCGGTCACGCTGCTTCCCCTCGAGTTCGACCTGATCATGCTCGACGCCGAGATGCCGAACATGGACGGATTCGAGGCGGCGGAGCGGATACGCGAAGACCCGGCGAACCGGCACATTCCGATCCTGATGGTCACCGGCCTCGTCGGTTCGGAGCACCGCAAGCGCGCGCTCTCAGTCGGCATCAACGACTTCGTTTCCAAGCCCTTCGACCTCGACGAGTTCGCTCTCAAGGCCAAATGGCTCCTGCCTCTGAAGCGCGCGTACGACGAGCTCCAGGAGCACCGAGCGAGCCTGGAGGAGCAGGTCAGGGAGCGCACCGAGGCGCTGCGGCGCGCGCTCGAGGCGATGGCGGTGAGCGAGCGACAGACTCGTCGTGCCTATCAGGAAACCGTGCGGCGTCTCATGGTCATGGCCGAGTACCGCGATGCGGACACCGGGGGGCACATCGACCGGATCGGGCGCTACTCGGAGATCCTGGCGCGCGCGCTCGACCTCGAGCCGGAGAAGCGGAACCTCATCCGTGAGGCCGCGACCATGCACGACATCGGCAAGGTCGCGATCCCCGACACGATCCTCTTCAAGCCGGGCCGCCTCGACGAGGAGGAGTGGGTGATCATGCGATCCCACACCACGAAGGGAGCGCAGATCTTACAGGGATCGGAGTCGCCGCTGATCCGGATGGGGGCCACCATCGCCCTGTCGCATCACGAGCGCTGGGACGGGCGAGGCTATCCGTCGGGTCTCGCCGGAAGCGACATCCCTCTGGAGAGCCGCATCTGCGCGGTCGCCGACTTCTTCGACGCGCTGACGATGAACCGCCCCTATCGGGGCGCCGTGCCGGTGGAAGAGGTCGTGCACATGATGGCCGAAGAGCGTGGTGCCCACTTCGACCCCGACGTGCTCGATGTCTTCATGGGAGTCCGCGGCGAGATCGAAGCGGTCCGGTCGGGCGTGGCAGTCTGACGAGCCCAGGCGGTCAGACGGGCTGCGCGGGTGCTTGCCGCAGCTCCGCGACGCCCAAATAAGGTCCCTTGCGATGATTGGTCCCGAGGAAGCGGGCGTCGGAAACCGACCATCCCTCGGGCCGGACGAAGTCGCGGAGGACTTCTTCGTGGGCTGCCACGAAGGGTAGGCCGAACGCCAGCGTTTCGTCCGTGAGCTCGAGCGTCTTCCGGTTGATGCCCTTCGAGGCGTAGTCGATCAAACGCTGGCCGTAGAAGTCCGCGACGATGCGACTCCCCGGGGCCGATCGCGAGCGCAGGGATCGCAACGTGCCGCGTACGTCGCCTTCGCCGAGATAGAGCGTGACGCCCTCCCAGAGGAAGAGCGTGGGTGCCGCCCGGTCGTAGCCGGACTCCTCGAGCCGATTGCACAGGTCCTCGCGGCGGAAGTCGACGGTCACGAACGTTACGCCCGAGGAATCGATCCCTGCCTCCGCGAGCGCCGCCTGCTTGAGGCGCTGCGTCTCCAGCTGATCGACCTCGAAGTAACGAATCCCCCGGCGATGGTGCGTTCCGAAAACGCGCGTGTCGAACCCGGCGCCGAGCACCACGAACTGCCGCACCTCGGAGAGGCCGCGCTCGATGAGCTCGTCGAAGTGGAGTGTGCGCGCCACGATCATGTCGGTGAGCACCTCATCTCCGCTCGGCGGCACACGCGGATAGAGAAAGGGCGATCCGGCGACCTTCGCCTTCACCCAGAGGGGAAAGAGGACCAGCCAAAGACCGAGTGTCGAAACGTTGGGGAGTGCTCTCGTCAGGCGGGCCGACGCCTCGTCGGACCGCAGACCGAAAACGTGCATCGACCAGCGCCCGCCGATCACCTCGATCCCCGTGGCGGACACGCCCAAACGTCTGGACACGAAGACCTGGCGGTAGGTGGCGAGAATGAGGCCGACCACCGCGAGGGGGATGAAAGCGATTTGCAGCGGGACGTAGACCAGGAACGAGAGGAACCTCACCGGCCGCCGCCTGTCCATGGTGCCGAGCTCGTCATGCCCACCTCCCCCGAGTACGTCGCCTCGAGCGTCACGATTTCCTGTTCGCGAACGTACTTATCAGGTCAGGGCTGCCTTCGACAGGGAGGGGACCGTGAAGCACCTTCGTACGGCGGCGATCCTCGCCCTCGGCC
>JBFGFY010000076.1:0-14812 GCA_041579355.1 Longimicrobiales bacterium
AGCAACGCCCGAGCGAAGGAGATCCTGGCCGACGGGGACACACTCGTAACGACCGACCACGTGCTGGTCGAGACGTGGTCGCTGCTCCGGTGGCGGATCCACCGCGAGGCGGCCGACAACTTCTGGCTGGGGCTCCGTTCCGGCGTGGGCGTCGTCGAATGTGTCGGGGAGGCCGACCTCGAGGCAGCTTGGACCCTCGGGCGCGACTTCCCCGACCAGGACTTCTCCCTCGTGGACCGGACGAGCTTCGCGGTCATGCTGCGGCTCGGGTTGTCACGCGCGGCCGCCTTCGACGACGACTTCGCCGTCTTCCGCTACGGCCCGCGTCGCTCGCGTGCCTTCGAGGTGCTGCGCTGAGCCGTCGACCCCCGCCAATTCGACAGCGCCCGCATCGGCCCCGTGGCTACGCGATCACGAGCGTCCGCGGATGCTGGGCGTTGTGCTCCAGGAAGGTGTGCTTGACCTCCAGCTCCTCCGCGGTGGGCTGCACGTAGCCGTCGACGTCGGTCGCGCGTGACGTGACGGTGTGCTCACCGGGCGTGGCGTTCTCCCACGTGTAGTTGAAGAACTTCCAGCCGTAGCGCTCGCCGGTGGTGGCCGGGTCGAGCGTGGCGGGCCGCCACGGACCGTCGTCGATCCTCACCTCGACCGAGCGGATGGGCGTGCCGTCGTGGAGTACGACGCCGAAGACGTTGTGCCGCCTGCCATTGGGAGTTTCGCGCGTCACCCGAGCGACGAACGACTTGAGGCGCATCTTGGTGATCGCGGTCTCGACCCACTTCATCTCGCCGTTGATCATCTCCCCCTTCAGGGTCCGGTACCAGCTGGCCTGGTACTTCCCGAGGTAGGGGTCCTCCTGGACGTGGATCTCGGAGAGCCACTTCACGTTCGGCGCGCCGTACCAGCCGGGGATGAGCAGCCGGAGCGGGCGTCCCTGATGGACGGTGAGCGGCTCGCCGTTGAGCTCGTAGGCGAGCAGCGGCTCGTCCGAGAGCGCCTGGTCTCGCTGCAGGCTGCGGCCGTACTGCTGCTCGACGGTGTAGGTCTGTCCCCGGAAGTCGACCTCCTCGGGGCCGCGGTCCGCGCCGAAGAAGACGACCTCGCGGGCCTTCGCCTGAAGCCCGGCACGCTCCAGCACCGCCCGCAGGGGGACACCCCGCCAGCGGCCGTTGCTCGAGAGGCCGTTCACCGGGCCGCGGTTCCCCGAGCACTCGAAGCCGAAGACGAGGTCGCGTCCCGGCATCGCGCGCAGGTCGGCGAGCGAGAGGGAGAGCGGGCGGTCGACGAGACCGGAGACCTGCAGGCGGTACGCGTTCACGTCGATCTCGGGGTGACCGTAGTGCTGCGTCGTGAAGAACTGATCCGCGGGGGTGAAGACGCCGCCGATCGTGCGGATGTCGATGATGCGCCGGTCGGGTGTCCGCGCCAGCACGAGGGTTTCGGGCAGATCGGTGAAGGGGACGATCGTCGCCTCCTGGGAGAGGGCCGGGAACGCCCAGTCCGGAATCCCGAGCACGCCCAAGCCCGCCAGGGCGACAGACTCCTTGATCATCTCACGACGCGTGGTCTTGCGGGTCATGGTTTGGTCCTCTTCAGGGCGTTTCCCTTGGTGTTCCCACGGCTCACTTGCTCGGCGCCAACCTAGCTCGGCGCATCCGATTCGGCACGATCAGGGGGTAGACAGCGGCCTGCCGCGTTAGCCAGTGTCGCGGGAGGGCCGCACCTTCTACGCCGTCTTTGTCGCTGCCACCGCCTCGAGACCCAGCTCCGCGATCGACCGCTCGCGCATCTCGACCTTCCGGATCTTCCCGGTGACGGTCATCGGGAACTCGCTCACGAACTTCACGTAGCGCGGCACTTTGAAGTGCGCGATGCGCCCGCGGCAGAAGTCCTTGAGTCCTTCTTCGGTGAGGTCGGCGCCCGGCGCGAGCCGCACCCACGCCATGATCTCCTCGCCGAACCTCTCGTCCGGCACGCCGATCACCTGCGCGTCGGCGACGGCGGGGTGCGTGTACAGGAATTCCTCGATCTCCCGTGGATAGACGTTCTCGCCGCCACGGATGATCATGTCCTTGATGCGGCCGACGATGTTCACGTACCCCTCGTCGTCCATCGTCGCGAGGTCGCCCGAGTGCATCCAGCCGTCGACGTCGATGGCCTCCGCGGTCCGCTCCGGGTCGTTCCAGTAGCCGAGCATGACGTGTGGCCCACGTGTGCAGTACTCCCCTGGCGTGCTGCGCGGGACGACCTCCCCCGTCTCGGGATCGACGATCTTCGACTCGACGTGGGGGAGCACGCGGCCGACGGTGCTCACGCGCCGCTCCACCGGGTCGGTCGTGCTGGTCTGCGTCGACACGGGTGACGTCTCGGTCATCCCGTACGCGATCGTGACCTCGCTCATGTGCATCAGGTCGATGACCTTCCGCATGACCTCGATGGGGCAGGGGGAGCCGGCCATGATGCCCGTCCGCAAGCTCGACAGGTCGCAGCGGGTGAGGTCGGGGTGGCCGAGCTCGGCGATGAACATGGTAGGCACGCCGTAGAGCGACGTGCAGCGCTCGTCCTGGCAGGCACGCAGCGTCGCCTCGGGGTCGAACGTGGGGCTCGGGACGACCATCGCTGCGCCCGACACGGAGCAGGCGAGGTTACCGAGCACCATGCCGAAGCAGTGGTAGTACGGCACCGGGATGCACACTCGGTCCGTCTCGTCGTACGCACACGAGCGCGCGACGAGGAGCGCGTTGTTGAGGATGTTCAGGTGGCTGAGCGTGGCGCCCTTCGGGAAGCCGGTCGTGCCCGACGTGTACTGGATGTTGATCGGATCCTCGGGCCGGAGCGACGAGCCGCGAGCGCGCAGCTTCGCGTCGCGTACGCTCTCCCCGGCCGCTAGCAGCTCGGCCCAGTCGTCGGTGTCGAAGTAGAGCACGCGCTCGAGGCCGGGCAGCGCCGGCCGCACCTCGTCGACCATCCCGCGGTACTCCGACTTGGAGTACGACGTGCGCGTGACGAGCAGGCGGCACCCCGACTGCTCGAGCGCGTAGCGCAGCTCGCTCGTCCGGTACGCCGGGTTCACGTTGACCTGGATCGCCCCGATCTTCGCGGTCGCGTACTGGATCCACGCCCACTCGGCGTAGTTCGGGCTCCACATGCCGACCCTGTCGCCCGCCTGGATGCCGAGTCCGATGAGCCCCTTCGCGACGGTGTCCACGGTGGCGTCGAACTGCGCCCAGGTCTGGCGGATGTCCTGATGGCAGACGACGAGCGCCTCGCGGTCGGGGAAGCGGCGCGCGGTCTTCTCGAGGTTCTCGCCGATCGTCTCGTGGAGCAGCGGAGTGTCCGTCCGGCCGGCGGCGATGGACAGGGTCATGGGCACCTCTCGGGTCCGACGTGATGCGTGACTTTGTGTCGCGCCACGCCGTGGTGCAATCGGACCGCGGGTGAGATGCCCCACAAACGGTCCGGGTGCGTGCCCCACAGCGCCCGGCGACGTTCGCCGCGAGTTTGAGACATTCCGCTGCCAGAGGGCCTTCCCTGCCAAGGGAGAGCGTCGTGCGCACCGCCGGTCTTCGATTCCTCCCGGGGCTCCTCCTCCTGCTCGGCCTCGCCGGCTGCTTCACCACCTGGCATCCGACACCCGCCAGTCCGCGGGTCGCGCTGTCGGAGGACGCCCCTGCCACCGTTCGGGTCATCACGTCGGAGGGAACCAGCGTGGTGGTTCGACGCCCCCGCATCATCGGGGACTCGATCGTGGCGGTCGAGCGGCGCTGCCGCGCCCCGGTCGCCGACGAGCCCTCCCGCTGCACCGAGTCGGCCACGGCGCTCCTGCACGTGGATTCCGTCACGGCCCTCGAGCTGCCCCGGACCACGGTGTGGCCGGTCGTGGCCTTGACCGCCGTCGCGGTGGGCGCCCTCGCTGCCCGTGGCGCCTGGTGCTCGGCGTGGGGCGGATCCTGTTGACACTTCGCCAACCCGTGGAGGTGACGCATGTCCTTACGCTTTCCGAAGACGAGCTTGGCGGCCACCGCGGCCTTGCTCGTCGGACTCGCCGCGTGCGTCGATGACGCGCGGATACCGACCGATCTCGCAGCCGACACGGAGGCCCTCATGTCGGCGAGCGGCCTCGCGCCGCCTCCGCCCCCGGGGCTCGTGACCGTCGGCTCGCTGGACTTGTGGCCATGGACGGGGCGGGACCTCTCGGGAGCGACCGCCGATCCCATGAACCTCCTCTTCCAGGGGAACGTCGACCTGGTCTCACTGCGCGCGGCGCTCCTGTCCCTCGACGGCAATCGCGCGGCGTTCGGCTTTCCGCCGAACTTCCCCTTCGACTGCACCTGGTCCGACGCACACGGACAGATGCAGACCACCTTCTCCAGCGGAGGCGGCTGGGTCGCCAACGCGATCCAGCTCGAGTGCGGGACCTACGACCAGCTGCGCTTCCACGTTCGCCTCTTCGATGCCGGCGACTGGGTGATCGGGGCGGTCCACTTCGACCTGCTGATCCCGGGCACGCCCCAGCACCAGGTGATCGCCTGGGAGCTGCCGCAGCAGCTCGTGATGGTCGACTTCATCAGGAGCGGGCTGCTCGCCGCGCCACCTTCGTTCGTACCGGTGAACCCGCCGGGACCTGTGCAGGCGATCCCGAAGCCCATCTACGACGGGATCCCCGACGCTCTGAAGGTCGCGGTCGGGCTCCCGCCCGGTCCCGCTCCAGGGCCCGCCGTGCCGGTTCCGAGTGACGGCGTGGCGACCGTTCTCACGCTCGCTGCCGCCGCGCCTGTGGTGGCCGGCGTCGACACGTACGGCCTCACCGTGCCCTTCAACCAGGTCATCCCTCGCCCGTTCTGCTCGCAGGGACCGACGGACTTCGTGCTCGTGCAGGGTCCCGTCGAGATCGAGGTGAGCACACGTGTCAACGCGAACGGGATTCTCGAGAGCCACAACGTCCTCCGCGGTGACCTCGAGATCACGCCGATTGACATCTTCACCGGGCTTCCCAACGGCCCGACGTTCCCGGCGCAGATCTCACAGATCGACAACGCGGGTGTCGGCCCGGACGGTACCCACGTCAATGCCGTGCAGCTGCGGAAGTCGCTTCCGGCCGGGCTCGCGTTCCTGAAGAGCCACCTCGTGACGGGCCCGAACGGCTCGGCCCGCTTCACGACCAGCGAGAAGTGCGACTAGGCGAAGCAGGGCCGGGTGCTCCGCACCCGGCCCGGATGCCCGTCGGCTCGGCGTGCCGGCCGAAGGCCGGGGAAGTTGCCCCACGGTCGGTTCCGTGCCTCGCCCGACTACGCAGTGAGCCGGCTCCTGCGAGGTTGGGTCATCCGGCCGGTCGTAGCTCGATCCAGCCGCCACCCCCCCGGTGTCGGATTCGCCGACCGCCGGCACGATTGCGCAGCCGCTGAACGGGGGGCTCGATGGCCGGAAGCGGGCACTTCGCCTGGGTCGAGTACGGCACCACTGGCGACGGCGTCTCGTTCTGCCAGAGCCTGAGTCAGCTCGGCCGGGCCCGGTGGAGGAACGTGTTCACCGGGCTCAGGCGAAAGGGGAGGTACTTCAAAGACGAGGAACGTCCTTCCCTGCCCATCTACCGCGTCCGCGAGCGGCCCATGGCCCGGCCGAACGACTCGGAGAGCCTGTACCAGGAGCTACGGCAGCTCGAGGGGTCGGATGCGGCGACGCGGGCGATCGAGGCCAACAACGACTTCCTCGCCCGTTGGGTCTTCTCACCCGGCGTCGATTCCAGGGCGTCCGCGCTGACCACTGACCGAGGCCGCATGACGACTTCGGCGGACTGGGTCGGCGTCAGCGGCCACGGGTCCGGGATGAGGATCTGGGGCGACGGCCTGAATCTCCGATTCAAGCCGGTCTTATCCGGCTTCGAGCTGGACGAGGACCGCGCGTCGCCGCAGTACATCATCGTCACCACCTGCAACAACCTCAGTCGCTTCTTTTCGGTTAACTACTGGGCCAAGCTCTTCCGCCAGCAGAACCCGGTACGGGGAGTCCTCGGATACATGCGCTCCTATCCGGGAGAGCCTCTGGGCGAGGAGCTGATCGGCACCTTCTTCGGGCTCATGATTCGCAAGAACAGGACCGTGCTGCAGGCGTGGAAAGAGGCCAACGAGCTCCACGCGTTCGCGCGAAGCGGGCGTCGCGCACACCTATTCCGCTCTTGGGGCGCCGTGATGCACGAAGAGGCCGTCCACGACTCCCTGCTCGCGCTCGGAGACGGCCTGGCCCGTCCGAATCGCGCAGGCGCAGCGCTCTTCTTCGACCATAGTAACTTCGGACGCGGACAGGCGTCACCGGGGCGGGGCTTCGACCTGAGTGGCGTGACGCTTCAGCCCATCATGACCGCCTCTTTCGTGGTCGACGGTGTCAGGATCACCGGAGAGAACCAGGGGGCCATCGGGATCCTACCGGGACAGGTCATCACGCTTCGCCTAGAGGTCACGGAGGTTACCTCGGGTCGACAGCCGCACATGCTGGAGGGCGACCCGATAGAGGTCGCCTTCAACTTCCACCGCGAGGACCATGAGGGCCTGAACCTCGAGGCGCTCCTCGACGTCGATGGAACGCGCAGGCTCGTGCGCGATCAGTACGGTGCCCGTGGAGGTGCGCTGCTGGAGCTGCTGGAAATGCGGCGCCTCGAGCTCGAGCCTTACCCCTGGCTCAATCGAGAGCCCCCGGCAAAGCGATACAAGGACACGATCAAGTTCACGCCGCCCCGGGCCACGACCGCCCTCGACATTCCCCTCAAGATCCACCCCCGCGCCTCGACCTTCTACAAGCCGAGTGGCCGATTCTCGCCGGAGCTTCGCGCCTGCGGCTTGTTCTGGGTCCGGCTCGTCCCGCCGCCGCCCCTCCATCAACGCTCGATGACGTCGGAGGACCCTCTCTACCGCAAAGACGACGATGGAACCATCCCGTTCCCGGGCACCGGCTTCTGGCTCGTCACGAATTGAAAGGAGTCCGTCATGCCTTTACACGACCGAACGTTTTACAAGGGGATCTACGCACCCATCGTCGACCGCGTGAGCGGGCGCCGCGACTCCGCCGAGCTCAAGCGGAAGAAGCGATGTGGGCCGCTCACCGTCTTCCAGAAGATGGGCATCGTCCGGGCCGCGTTCGTCCAGCGGGACGCGACGTTCAGCGCCGTGGAGCTCGTCAAGCGAGCCGCGAAGCAGAGCAAGGTCACCGGAACCGCGAGGAACGTCGAAAGGGTCCTCGTGCGCACGCTCGAGCCGGGCGCGAATACCGTGAAGATCCTAGCGGATCTGGCCAAAGTCGACGACGACCACTTCCTCAAGATCGTGGAGATGGGTGTGGAGGCTGTGGACAAGGCCGTGCCCGAGCCTCCGGTGATCAAGGGGCAGAAGGCCAGCATCGCTCACTACGCTGCCGGGGCTGCGGTCGAAGACCGGAAGTTCTTCTATGACCCGACGCTCTACCGCGTCTTCCTGACGCCCGCGTTCGGCTACATGCACCTCGAGCGACTCAGGTTCACGCCCGTCGGCACCGAGGTGGGCGAGCTGGTCTACTCCCTCTCGCTGGCCCCTGGAGAAGAGGTCTACCTGTCGCAAAAGACCTGGTCGAAGACGAAGCGGGAGTTCACGGAGCTGGTGAGTCACGAGGTCGAAAAGGAGATGACCACGGAGCGCACCGAGTCGCTCGAGCTCGCCGAGTCCACGCAGAACCAGAGCCAATTCTCGGCCGACATGAGCTCCTCGATCCAAGGCGGGGGTGCCATCGGGGTCGTGCAGATCTCGGGGAGCGCGAGCAACTCACTCAGTACCTCGTTCAGCGAGACGTCCGACGAGAGCATCAAACGCGACATGAAGCTGACAGAGCGGGCCACCGCGCGGTCGAAGCAGGAGCACAAGACCACGTTCCAGGTGAGCACCGAGGTCGGTTTCGAGGAGGAGTCCCGCCGCAAGATCACCAACCCCAACGTCACCCATGCGGTGCGATACGACTACTTCCGCTACATGAGGAAGTGGCGGGTCGACCTGGAGCGGTACGGTGTCCGGCTGACGATGGACGTGATGGTGCCCGACCCGGCCGAGCGGCTCAGGACGGAGTTCGACGACCGCAGGGCTTTGGAGGACCTGGTGTCAGAGCCCTACGTGTGCCCGTACACCGAGGCGGATATCGACGAATCGAACCTGCCCGTCGGCGTGTCCGCGAGGCCCCGCCCGTACGGAATCCCGAAGTCCGCACGAAAGGAAACGACCTTCGGCATGTCCGAGGACTTCGCCTACGAGTTCACGATTCCGGCCGGCTACGAGGCCGTATCGTGCGACGTCCAGATCACCGGCAGGTACGGCGGGACGCCGAACGTCTATCTGACCACGCCGGCGGCGTCGATCCAGGGGGCACGGGGTGAGCTGTCCGTGCGTGTCCACGTAGGGCTTTCGATCGACGAGCGGTGGGTCGAATACACCGTGACGCTGCGGGTGGCCCCCACCGAGGAGACCATGGTGAACTGGCGGAACGAGGTGCTCCAGGCGATGTGCCTCGAGGACTTGCAGCGCTGGCAGGCGGAGAGGGCCGACGCCCAGACCCGCCTCGACGCGATGGTCCGGCGTGAGCAGGAGACGCCGACACTCACGCTCCGCAAGGACGAGCGGGAGGAGATCATGGCCGGCGTGATGAGGCTCTTCCTCCCGCCCACGCTTGCATTGGAGGACGCTCCGAGCACGACCGTGAAGTTCATGCACGAGGCGTTCGAGTGGGAGAACATGAGCTACTTCCTCTACCCTTACTTCTGGCAGAACATCGAGTCGGCGATCGACATCGAACACTCCGACTCCCTAAGGCGCGACTTCCTGAAAGCGGGCTGGGCGCGCGTGCTCGTCCCCGTTCGCGCCCAGTACGAGGAGAAGGTCCTCGGCTATGCGTACACCGGGGATCCCGATCAGCTGGTCCCGTCGGAGACGATGCGGTCCGTCGCCGAGCAGATCATGGCCGCCCACCAGACGCGGTATGCCTACGAGCTGACCCCCGATGGAGACACGAGCGAGCAGTTCGAGCTGGTCGCCACCTGGCACGAGTACACGCCCACGGACGCGCTGACCCTCGTCGCCCAGAGGCTCGATGGCGACGTGGCCGAGCCGAGTCTCCAGCAACGCCTCACGGACGAGCACGCCCTGAGGATCGCCCAAGCCGATCAGGTTGTTGTGGAAGCGGCGTTCTCCAAGGAGCTGATGGAGACGATGCAGGCGCTGCCGGACGACACGAAGTTCAGCGCGCTCCGGACGGGGGACGGGGGGGAGGTGGAGATCGACACCGCCTGAGTAATGGGAACGACGCGTGCGGTGCAACTCCCCACGCGACGATCCGCCTATCCCTGACAGCCCCCGTCGAAGTAGGCGCGCATCCTACCAATGATGCCTACCGACACCGAGATCGCTCGCTCGATCACGCCGCGTCCGATCGCAGAGATCGCCGACCGGCTCGGCGTACCGGCGGAAGCGCTGCGCCTCTACGGCCCCCACGTCGCGAAGCTCAATCCCGATCTACTGGGCCGGCGGCGGACCAGGAAGAAGCCCGGACGCCTCGTGTTGGTGTCCGCCATCACGCCGACGCGCGCGGGCGAAGGGAAGACCACCACCAGCATCGGCCTGGCCGAGGCGCTCACGCGCATGGGCGAATCAGCCTGCCTGGCACTCCGCGAGCCGTCGCTCGGTCCGACGTTCGGAATGAAGGGTGGCGCGACCGGCGGCGGCCGTAGCCAGCTGGTGCCTCGGGAGCGCATCAACCTCCACTTCACGGGCGACTTCCACGCGATCACTTCCGCGCACAACCTGCTGGCCGCCCTGCTCGACAATCACATCTACCATGGCAACGCGCTGCGCATCGATCCGCGACGGGTCCTCTGGCGCCGGGTCATGGACATGAATGACCGTGCGCTCAGGAACGTGATCGTCGGTCTCGGGGGCCACACACAGGGCGTGCCACGGGAGACGGGGTTCGACATCACGGCGGCCTCCGAGGTGATGGCCACGCTCTGCCTGGCCGAGGACGAGGAGGACCTGAGGGCGCGTCTCGCCCGGCTGCTGGTGGCCTTCGGCTACGACGGATCACCCATCACCGCGGAGGCGCTGTCGGCTTCGGGTGCGATGCTCGTCCTGCTCCGCGACGCGCTTTGGCCCAACCTCGTACAAACTCTGGAAGGTGTTCCTGCCTTCGTGCACGGTGGTCCCTTCGCCAACATTGCGCATGGCTGCAGCAGCGTGCTCGCCACGCGCATGGCCATGCACTTCTCGGACTGGACCGTGACGGAGGCCGGTTTCGGCTTCGACCTCGGTGCCGAGAAGTTCTTCGACATCAAGTGCCGTGGGGCTGGCCTCGACGCCGCCGTCGTGGTGCTCGTCGTGACAGTGCGCGCGTTGAAGCTCCATGGCGGGGCTGCATACGACGCTCTGTCGTGTGCGGACCCGGACCGAGTCCAGAAGGGACTGCCCAACCTGGAGAAGCACATCGAGAACATCAGGCAGTTCGGCAAGCACCCGGTGGTGGCGCTCAACCATTTCGCAGGGGATACGCCCGAGGAGATCGCCGTCGTCCGTGCGCGCTGCAAGGAGCTGTGTGCACCTTTCGCCGTGACGCGGCATCACGAAGCCGGCGGCGAGGGTGCGCTCGAGCTCGCGCGCGCCGTGGTGCAGCACGCCAGCGACGAGCCTTTCATCCCGCTGTATGGTCTCGAAGACCCCGTGGAGGACAAGATCCGGGCGGTCGCCCGAAAGATGTACGGGGCGAGCAACGTCGTCTTCACCAAGGACGCCGAGCGGGACCTCGCGGAGGCGGAGAGGCTGGGCCACCAGTGCCTGCCGGTTTGTATCGCGAAGACGGCGGCGTCGCTTTCGGATGATTCGTCCGTTCCTGGTCGGCCGGATCGCTTCGAGGTGACGGTGCGGGGGGTCGAAATCAACGCCGGGGCCGGCTTCCTTGTCGTGCTAACGGGCGACATCCTCCGTATGCCTGGCCTGCCCGCTCGGCCCCTGGCCGCGCGTATGGGGGTGTATCAAGGAGAGATCGTGGGAATGCAGTAGACACGCGCGGAGGTCGGCGAGTCGGCTATCTCCCGCTACATTTTCCCGGTCGGCTCCCGGCGGACGCTGCGGTTTCGGGCCCTACAGCGAGATCATCAAGGAGGTGCGCGGGCACCGGATGGCCATCCCCACCCTGGTCGTCTCCGACCCTCCCCACGACGAAGTGGATCTCGAGGCGGCTGCGAAGCTCCTGGAGCTGGATGTCTTCGCCGTCGGCCTGAAGGCGAACTTCGCGGCCCCCGAGATCATGTCGGCGTCCCCAGGCGCGGAGGCCGCCGCTTTCGCGTACGAGCTGCGGAGCACCGGCTTCAGGGTGGCGATCGTGCCTGGCGCGGCCTTGTCCGACGTGCCGTGGCCGCGTCCCGTCTCGACGCTGAAATTCGACATGTCCTCCCTGAGTGCGGCGACGCGCGAAGGGGGACTGACCATTCCCTACGACGCCGAGGTCGTGGCGGTGCGTTGCCAGACTCCGCCCCCGCGGGTGGGTGTGGCGACGCGTATCGCACCCCCCTCGACGGGTGATCTCGAGAGGGCCGCGGCACGGGGGCACGGGCCGACGATTGCGGAGGCGATCGACTCACGGCACATGCTCGATCTGTACTTCCGTGCCCGTGAGGGCGGCGCCGTCCAGCGGGCCACGGTCGTGCCCGACCTGCTCGAGGTGGACGGGGAGCGTCTACGGAAGGAGATCGCAGAGCGCTTCCCGCGCCTGCGGCTCGACGAGCGGCTCGTGGGCGTACAGCCGCGTGTGCCCTACCGGCCCGGCACGGCCCATCAGGGGCCCGAGCGTAGACGCTACTCGTTCGGCACGCCGATGCTGTTCGACGTGCTCGAATCGATCGCCCCGGAGCTGGCCACGGTGCCGCAGTACGAGTTCGGCTCGCGCCTGGCCTACGCGATGAGCCCGCTGCGGGACTAGGCGGGTGCGGGGCCGCCCAGCTCCCGGTACGCGCGCCTGACGATCAGCCAGAGCACGTAGTAAAGGCCGATCCCGATCGGGACCACGAGCGCCCTGAGCCCGGCGGGGACCGGCTCCGCCATGAGCCGACTGGGCGTGTCCAGCACGAACGCGGCGACGACGGCCAGGATCGCCCCGAGGACCGCACCCCAGACGGGCAGGCGATCGGGTAGCCAGCTCGGGGGAGTGACGAGCGCCCAACAGCCCCATACGATCGGCAGGAGACACCAGATCGTGGTGACGAGGTAGCGGCTGGAGAGGTCGGGGCCTTCGGCGAGTCGAAGACCGCCCGAGGCCACCCCGATGACGACCGAGGCTACCGCCGCAGCCGAGGCGAAAAGCCGGAACATGTCGCACCTCCCTTCCAGTCGGTTCGGGCGGCCCGGCGCCCACTCTTGTAGAATGCGGCCATGGGTGGACTGATGTCACGGTCGAGCACGACGGCCTGGTTGGCGCTCGTCGTCACCCTCTCGAGCCCGGCCTCTGCACAGTCCCGGCTCGAGGGGATCGTGGACCTCCACGTCCACGCCGCGCCGGACAGCCGCGAGCGCTCGATCGACGCCTTCGAGACGGCCGCGATCGCGGCCCGACAGGGCATGCGTGCCCTCCTCTTCAAGAACCACTACTCGGAGACGGCGTCGCTCGCCTACCTGGTGTCGCGCGCAGTGCCCGCGATCGAGGCCTACGGGGGCGTCACGTTGAACCGCGCGGTGGGCGGCCTCAACCCCGCCGCCATCGACCACATGGCGGCCATGACGGACCGCCTCGGGCGCGTCGTCTGGCTGCCCACGTTCGACTCGGAGCACAACCACCGCACCGTCGAGCCGAACCCGAACTTCGTGCCCATCGCTCGGGGAGGCCGGCTTCTCGACGAGCTGCACGCCGTGCTCCGGACGGTCGCGCGCCACGACCTGGCGCTGGCGACCGGGCACTCGAGCCCCGAGGAGTCGCTGCTCGTGATTCGGGCGGCACGGGCCGCCGGAATCGAGCGGATCATCGTGACCCACCCGTCGTCGCGGCTGGTGCGGATGTCGGTGGAGGCACAGCGGGAGGCCGCTCGGCTCGGAGCGCTGCTCGAGTACCCGGTAGGCCTCACGCTGGGCGGCGACATCACCTTCGAGGACTTCGTCGCCCAGATCCGCGCGGTCGGTCCCGAGGCGGTGGTGCTGAGCACGGACTTGGGTCAGGTCGGCCGTCCGACCCATGCCGACGGCTTCAACTTCTTCTTGCCCCGTCTCCTTGAAGCGGGATTCACACAGGCGGAGCTCGACGTGATGACGAAGCGCAACCCGGCGCGGTTGCTCGGCCTGGACTGACGCGCCGGCGCCGCGTCGCGCTTGCCGCGCGCAGGCCGCTCAGCGTCCTGCGGAGCCCTCGGCAGCCCGCTCCGTCGCGCGCGCTCCGCGCAGCATGCCCTCCAGAGCGTAGTTCCCCTCGTGACACGCGTACTCGTAGATGAGGTCGCTCGTGCGGGTCATCGTGAGCTCACCACTCCAGGGACGGGTGAACGCGCTCAGGTCGTACATCTCGAAGCGATAGAGCAGGGTCTCCTGGTCGTAGAGACTGAAGCGCTCCACGACACGCAGGTTCTCGCTCCACGCGAACTGACCGCCCGCGCTTCCGTAGAAGCCCCCCGCGTCGGTGAAGTTCGTGGTTTCCACCACGAGCGTGTCGGCGTCCCAGCGGCCGACCGAGTACCCGGACAGGAAGCGGACGTGCGCGGGCGGCGGCGCACGTCCGTCCAGGTGGATGACGCGCGCGTCGTGGATCATCTCGGCGTGCACGAGGACCGCATCGTCAGTCTGGACGATCTGGTAGTTGCTGTTGTACGAGTACGGCAGTAGCGGTGGCCCCGACGTGCTGAACATCACGCAGCGGTCCTGGAGGGATGCCCCTTCCGGGTGCTCGAGCGTGCGCTGCTGCTCGAGGCGCACGCGGCGGCGCGCCGCGGCCTCGGGTGTGAGCGGCGGGATGCGGCCGTCGGCTGGGTCGGTGACGATCGAGGTCCGGAGCGTCTTCACGACCTGCGTGCCGAACTCTCGGTAGACCGTGTTGAAGGTGCCCGTCCCACGCTGGGTGGAGGCCGTTCCGGTGGGTGGCTCCTCGTTGCGCTCGAGGAAGCTCTGCTCCCAGGCGGCGGCCTCCTCGGGCGTGAAGAAGGGCTTGTCGGCCAGCTCTCGCGGGCGCTCGAGCGGCGTGGCCGTCGCCGAGTTCCACGTGCCCTCGAGGCTGGGGCGGCCGCCAGGCGGCCCGGCTTGTTGGGCGGAGCCGAGTTCGGCGGCGACACCGGTCAGGGCGGCAGCCGTCACGAATGCGAGCGCTGTCCTTGTCACGCGCCGAACCTCGGGTCATGGCCGGAAGACGTCGGGGAGTGCGCAGTCTAGTCGACGGTGGCGCGAAGGAAAGGGCCGCCCCGCGTGGGGCCGGCCGGAGTGGCGGCTGTCGGACCGCGTTCGCAAGCTGTGCCACGACATCGACCTGAGCGGAGGTGGGGATCATGACAGCGGGATGGACATCAGAAGGCGGGCTGCTCGACACGCTCGCGGTCCTCGAACGCACCCCCGACGTGCTGCGCAGCCTCGTCGTGGGACTTCCGCACGCGTGGCTCGAAGGGACGGAGGGCCGCGACACGTTCAGCACGCTCGAGGTCCTGGCTCACCTCGCGCAGGCAGAGGAGTCTCTCTGGATCCCTCGCTTGCGCAGCATTCTCGAGCACGGGGAGGAGGCGACGTTCAAGGACTTCGACCGGTTCGCGCACCGCGCCTGGTTCCGAGGCAGGTCTGCCGACGAGCTGCTC
>JBFGFY010000077.1:0-14732 GCA_041579355.1 Longimicrobiales bacterium
CGGAGTCGGGTGTGGCCTCGGGGGTACGCCGGATCGAGGCGCTCACGGGCCGGGGTGCCTTCCAGCACCTCGCGGCGAAGGAGGAGTCGCTCAACGAAGCGGCCCAGGTGCTCCGAACCCAGCCCACTGCCGTGACCCAAAGGGCGACCCAGCTGCTGGCCGAGAAGGAAGAGCTCGAAGCGCTCCTGGACGAGTTGAGGAGCGGTGGCGGAGCGGGAGAGATCGACGTCACCACGGAGACGCTGGAGCTCGCGGGCGGTGCGACGGCCCGTTACCGGGGCCTGCGCCTCCGCGCCCGAGGGGCGGACGACGCCCGCAAGTGGGGCGACACCTTCCTCGCTGGTGGAGAGCAGGGAGTCGCCGTTCTGGCCGCCGAGATGCCCGGGGAGAAGGCAGCTCTTTTCGCGTTCGTTTCCGACGACCTGATCCGGCGGGGGGTGCGTGCGGACACCCTCGTCCGCGAAGTCGCCGCCATCGTCGGGGGGCGAGGGGGTGGGCGGCCACACATGGCGCAGGCGGGAGTGGAGGATCCGAGCCGCCTGGACGAAGCGCTGCTGGCCGGTGCCGCGGCCGTGCGCGAGCTCCTCTCTGCCGGTGCAGCGTGAGCGAGCACGCCGACTGGCTCGCAGCGCGGAAGCCGAGTCCGCCCGAACGGCTGTCGCGCGCGCTGGGCGTGAGTGCGCTCGTCGGAGAGGGTCGTGACGGCGACGCGCAGCTCTGGCTGAGCCTGGCCGAGCATGGATCCGGGCGCCTGGTCGAGGCGATGGAGCGTCCCGGGCGGGACAGGGCTGCCGCCTTTACGCTGCTCACCGCGGACGCGCTGTTCACGTACGCGTGTGAAGCGGCCCTCGAGAGTGCGGATCCGGAGGCGGCGCTCCTCGACGTCCTCGCGGCAGCCGCGCGCTAGGAGATCCGACCGGTGCCGCACCGGGACCCGTCGTCGTTCGTCGACATCCACAACCACCTGGTTCCTGGCGTCGACGACGGGGCCCGGGACGTGGCAGCGGCGCTCGACGCGGTGGAGCGCCTCACGCGCCTCTCGGTACGCAAGATCCTCACGACGCCGCACATCGACGGGAGCCTGACCCTGGACCCGGAGCGGCTCGAGGGGCGGTTGTCTGCGGTCTCGGAAGCGTGGGAGCGGGCTGCGGAGGCGATCGGCGAGCACTTTCCGGAGGTCGAGTTCCGCCGGGGACACGAGGTGCTGCTCGACGTGCCCGAGGTCGACTTTTCCGACCCACGCATTCGAATGGCGGGCACGTCGTTCGTGCTCGTCGAATGGCCTAGGCTGCAGCTACCCCCCGGGACGGCACGCGTGCTGAAGCACATCCGTGAGTCCGGGTACCGACCGATCGTCGCCCACCCCGAGCGTTACGCGGGCATCGGGGAGGCGATCGACATCGTCGCGCACTGGCGCGACGTCGGCGCGTACCTGCAGGTGAATCACGGCTCCTTGGTGGGCCGGTACGGAGCCGTGGCCCAAAGCGTGTCGCATCGGCTGCTGCGCCGCGGGTGGGTGGACTACCTCGCTTCGGACTTCCACGCGCATCCGAGGCTCAAGGTGTACATGACGGAGGCCGTCCAGGTACTCGAAGAGCTCGGCGCGCAGGAGGTGATGGCCTACCTGTGCCGGACGAACCCCGGACGGCTGCTCACCGGCGAGGACCCGCTCCCCGTTCCGGTGCTCCCGGCCGAGCGCGGCTTCTGGGCGCGCCTCAAGGGCATCCTGCAGCAGGCGACCGCATGAGCCTGGACCGGATCCGTTCTGCGCTGCGCGAGCACGCCGATCTCGTGCAAGCCGTCTCGGACGAGATGGCTCCCGAGATCGAGGCCCTCGCGAAGCTGGTGGAGTCGACGGTCGCTTCGGGTGGCAAGCTGCTCTTCTGCGGGAACGGCGGCTCCGCGGCCGATGCCCAGCATCTCGCGGCCGAGTACGTCGTGCGCTTCGCGCGCGAGCGCCGCGCGTTGCCCGCGCTCGCGCTCACGACGGATTCGTCGATCTTGACCGCGTCCATGAACGATGACGGTGCCGAGTCCGTCTTCGCGCGGCAGGTGCGTGCGCTGGGGCGTCCCGGCGACCTCCTCTTGCTCCATTCCACAAGCGGTCGGTCGCCGAATCTGCTCGCGGCGGCGGATGCGGGCCGCGAGCTGGGATTGAAGACGGCGGCTCTCCTGGCCAAGGGAGGGGGTCCCCTGCGCGAGCGCGTGGACTGCGCGCTCGTCGTGCCCACCGATTCGACCGCGCGCGCCCAGGAGATGCATCTCACGATCGGCCATCTGGTCTGTGAGCTCGTCGAGCGCGCCTTCGCACCGGACGGGGCGTGAGCCGTTGACCGGGCGAGCGACTGGCCTGATCGATTTGAGCGGTAAGGGGGCCCTCGTGACGGGTGGCTCCCGCGGCATCGGTCGGGCGACGGCGGTGATGCTGGCTCGGGCGGGGGCGGACGTGGGGATCGCCTACCGAGAGCGCGCCGCCGACGCGGAAGTGGTGGTCGAGGAGTGCCGGAGTCTCGGGGTGAAGTCGTGGGCCTGGGGCGGGGACCTCTCGGATCCCCGGGCGGTCGAGGCCCTGTTCCGGCGTAGCGACCAGGAGCTCGACGGCCTCGACCTCTTCGTCGGCAATCACGGCGTCTGGCCACCCGAGGACGTGGGCATCGGCACCATGAGCGACGGGCAGTGGCACGCGACGATGGCCGCCAACCTGCACTCCGTCTTCTACGCCTGTCGGGAGGCGGCCGGGCGTCTGCGCAAGGGCGGGCGAGTCGTGCTGGTAACCAGTACTGCAGGACAGAGGGGCGAGGCCTTCCACGGCGACTACGCCGCGACCAAGGGCGCCCTGATCTCGCTCGTGAAGGGACTTTGCGTCGAGCTGGGGCCTCGAGGCATCACGGTGAACGCGGTGGCGCCGGGCTGGGTGGACACGGAGATGTCGGGCAGCGCCCTGGAGGGTCGTGGTCGCGCCGACATCGAGGCGGAGATCCCGGTCGGGCGGGTCGCGACGGCCGACGACGTGGCGGGCCCCATCGTCTTCTTGTGCTCGGAGCTCGCGCGTCATGTGACCGGTGAGGTCCTCAACGTGAACGGAGGCTCGGTCCTCGTGGGGTGAGCGCGACGCGACCTTCCGCTCCGCCCGCGGTGCGCGACATCGCCCGCAGGCTAGAGGAGGCCGGCTACGAGACGTGGGCGGTCGGCGGAGCCGTGCGTGACGTGCTCATGGGACGTCCTGCCGGAGATTGGGACCTGGCGACCCGCGCTCGGCCGAAGGAGCTTCGCAAGCTCTTTCGGCGCACCGTGCCGCTCGGCATCGAGCACGGAACCGTGGGCGTGTTGGCCGGCGACGGCACGATGTACGAGGTCACGACCTTCCGTCGCGACGTGGAGACGGACGGCCGACACGCGGTCGTCGCGTTCGCCGACACGATCGAAGAGGACCTCTCGCGGCGCGACTTCACCGTCAACGCCATCGCGTGGCATCCGCTCCGGGAGGAGCTGCTCGACCCCTTCGGGGGGGCCGCCGACATGGAAGCGCGTGTGCTACGCACGGTCGGGAAGCCGGCCGAACGGTTCCGTGAGGACTACCTGCGCATCCTCCGCGCTCTGCGCTTCGCTGGGCTCTTCGATCTCGAGATCGACGCCGCGACGTGGCGGTCCCTCCAGGAGCTCGTCGGCCACACGAGAGCGCTCTCGGCCGAGCGTATCCGCGACGAGCTCCTCAAGGTCCTGGACGTCGATCCGGCACCGGCGCGGGCTCTGAGCCTCTACGCCGAGGCCGGTGTGCTCCCCGTGCTCTACCCGGAGCTCGAGACCCTGCGCTCCGCACCTGGAAACCCGAGCCCCTGGGCGCTCGCCGTCGGAGCCGCCGCGGAGCTGCCGCGGGGGAGGCCGATGCTCCGCCTCGCGGCGCTGGTGCGGGGGCTCGAGCCCGGGGACGTCGCCAGCATGCTCGTCCGGCTGCGCTTCTCGAACGCCCAGGTGGACGAGACGGCCCGCCGAGCGGGCGCGCGGCCGCTTCCCGGCGCGGCGGAGCACGACCGGGTGTTCCGGCGCTGGCTCAGCGCGACGGGCCCGGAGCGACTCTCCGCGGTGGCGCGGCTCGACCTCGCTCGCGCCTGCTCAGAGCTTCGGTTGGGGCTGGCGGATCGGAGGACCGACGTAGTGGCCTCGTGGAACCGGGCCCGCGGGGTGCGCGCAGCGAGCCCTCCCCTCGACGTCGGATCGCTCGCGCTCGACGGGCGCGGGCTCATCCAGCTGGGTCTCAAGCCGGGCCCACGCTTCGGTCCCATCCTCGACGCGCTGCTCGAGTGGGTGTTGGACGACCCGTCTCGGAACCGGCGCGAGCTCCTCGCCGAGCGCGCGCTCGAGCTGGCCGAGGAGCGCGATGGCTGACCTCGACCTGTTCGGCGAGCGGGGGGCCGCCCGCGGCGAGCGCCCAGCTGGTGGGCCGGGCGGTGAGCCCGGGCGTGCGGCTCCCCTCGCGGCTCGGATGCGTCCGCGCACTCTCGCCGAGTTCCGAGGGCAGGAGCACCTCCTCGGTGAAGGAAAGGCGATTCGCGGCATGCTCGAAGCCGGTGTGCCGAGCAGCATGATCCTCTGGGGACCCCCGGGCAGCGGAAAGACCACGCTCGCTCGCCTCATCGCCGGCGAGACGAGCACCACGTTCGTCGCCTTCAGCGCCGTGACGGAGGGCATCGCGCGCGTCCGCGAGATCATCGCCGAGGCGGAGGAGCGCCTGCGGGTGACAGCACGCCGGACGGTTCTTTTCTGCGACGAGATCCACCGCTTCAACAAGGCGCAACAGGATGCGTTTCTCCCCCACGTGGAGGGGGGAACCGTGATCCTCATCGGTGCCACGACCGAGAACCCGTCCTTCGAGGTCGTCCGGCCCCTTCTTTCTCGGGCACCCGTCTACGTGCTCGAGCCGCTCTCCGAGACCGACGTCCGGGCGATTCTCGAGGTCGCGCTGGCGGACGGGGAGCGTGGACTGGGAGGCCGAGGCGTCGGCATCGACGCGGAGGCGCTCGAGTTCATCGCCGTGTCTTCGGACGGGGACGCGCGGCGCGCGCTCGGGGTGCTCGAGGCGTCGGCGGCCCTCGCGGCGACGGCCGCACCTCCGGGTCGCATCACCCTTGCCGTGGCGAAGGAGGCGCTGCAGCACCGCTTCGCGACGTACGACAAAGGTGGTGAGGAGCACTACAACCTGATCTCGGCGCTGCACAAGGCGGTGCGGGGGAGCGACCCCGACGCCGCACTCTATTGGTTGGCCCGCATGATCGACGGTGGCGAGGATCCTCTGTACATCGCGCGCCGCATGGTCCGGATGGCCTCGGAGGACATCGGTCTCGCCGACCCGCGGGCGCTCGAGGTCACCCTGGCGGCGCGGGACGCCTACCACTTCTTGGGATCGCCGGAAGGTGAGCTCGCCCTGGCCGAGGCGGCGATCTACCTGGCGACGGCCCCCAAGTCCAACCGTGCGTACGAGGCGTGGGGGGTAGCGCGGGCGCGGGCACGTGAGACGCCGGGTGCGCCGGTGCCCCTGCACATCCGCAACGCGCCGACCCGGTTGATGAAGGATCTGGGATACGGGCACGGGTACCGCTACGATCCCGGCGAAGAGCACGGCGTCGCGGACCAGGAGTACCTACCGGATGCGCTCCGGGGCGAGGTCTTCTACCGTCCGGGTCGGTTCGGCGCGGAGGAGCAGATCGCCGAGCGCCTCGCCTGGTGGGCGGAGCGTCGGAGGGAGTCGCGGGGTACAGGCGAGGAGACGACGTCGACCGGCGATGCCCGGTCGGGGGAGTCATGACTCCCGAGCTGGCCTGGAGCGGCCGGAGGTAGCAGCATCCCGACGCAACTCATCGACTTGAAGAAGCGGGTCGACCGGGCGGTCCTGGTGGGCGCGCCCGACCGAGGCCTCTCGGCGAGGCTGGTCGACGAGCACCTCGAGGAGCTCGCCCGCCTGACCGACACCGCCGGCGGCAACGTGGTCGCGACCGTCCTGCAGCGCATCGATCAGCCGCATCCGCGCTACTACATCGGCGAGGGCAAAGCGAAGCAGCTCGTCGACGTCGCGAGGAACTCCAAGGCCGACCTGGTGATCTTCGACGAGGAGCTGAGCCCGGCCCAGGGCAAGAGTCTGGAGGACCTGCTCGGTGTGCGTGTGATGGATCGCTCCGAGCTCATCCTCGACATCTTCGCGACGAGAGCCCGGTCGAAGGAATCGCGGATGCAGGTCGAGCTCGCCCAGCTCGAGTACCTGTTGCCACGTCTGCGCCGCATGTGGAGCCACCTCTCCCGGATCCGCGGCGGCATCGGACTGCGCGGACCAGGCGAGACGCAGCTCGAGACCGATCGCCGGCTGATCGGACGCCGGATCGGCGAGCTCAAGAAGAAGCTCGGTGTGGTGTCGAAGTCACGCGCCGTGCAGAGGAAGGGGAGGCAGGGCCATTTCCGTGCCGCGCTCGTCGGCTACACGAACGCGGGAAAGTCGTCGCTTCTGCAGGCGCTGTCGGGAGCCGAGCTCTTCGTAGAGGACCGGCTCTTCGCCACGCTCGACCCTGCCACCCGAGTCGTCGACCTGGGATCGGGTCACGAAGCGCTCGTCACCGATACCGTAGGGTTCATCCGCAAGCTCCCCCACGACCTCGTCGCCTCGTTCCGGTCCACGCTGGAGGAGGCGCACGAGGCGGACGTGCTCCTGCACGTGATCGACGCCGCGCACTCGGACTGGGAGGAACAGCTCGAGGTCGTCGACGAGGTGCTCGAGGAGCTCGAGCTCGACGGAAAGGACCTCCTGATGGTCTTCAACAAGGTCGACCGGCTCACGCACGACGAGGAGGAGGCGATGCGGCAACGGATCCGCACCCTCGAGGATCGGCCGGCGGTGTTCGTGTCCGCGCACGACCCGGAGACCCTCACTGGGCTCCGCGAGACGCTCCGAGCCAGGCTCCAGGCGAGGCTCGCGCACGTCCGAGTGCGTGTTCCGGTCGTGGACGGGGAGGCGATTGCCGCTCTGTACCGCGAAGCCGAGGTCACCGAGCGGGTGGACGAAGAGGCGATGATCTCGCTCACCGTTCGCGTGCCGGCCGCCGTCCTCGGGCGGCTCGCTGGGCGCACCGGCGTGATCGTGGAGGAGGTCGCGTGAGCGACCAGGGCCCGCCCCCCGGCGACGCCCCCGTGTGATTATCTTCTGCGCCTGACGCAACACGAATTCGGCGGCGCTCCATGCGGCTCTACGTGAACATCGACCACGTCGCGACGGTCCGGCAGGCGCGTCGGACGGACGAGCCGGACCCGGTGCGCGCCGCCGTCCTCGCCGAGCTCGGGGGGGCGGACGGGATCACGGTCCACCTCCGCGAAGACCGTCGTCACATCCAGGACCGTGACGTCCGGCTGCTCATGGACACCGTCCGCACCGGCGTGAATTTGGAGTTGGCCGCCTCATCGCAGATCCTCGACCTCGCGTGCGAGCTGCGCCCGATGCAGGCCACGCTGGTCCCCGAGAAGCGGGAGGAGGTGACCACGGAAGGGGGGCTCGCGCTGTCGGACAAGGAGCAGCTCGCGAGCACGCGCTCGGCCCTACGACGGCTCGTGGAGTCCGGGATCCGGACCTCCCTGTTCATCGATCCGGACGAGGACTCGATCCGCGCCGCGGTGGACCTCGGCGCCGACGCGATCGAGCTGCACACGGGAGAGTATGCCAACGCCTCCCGCTCGGGTCGCATGGAACAGATCGAGCGACTGAATCGCGCCGCAGCACTCGCCCGGAAGCTCAGTCTGGACGTGCACGCAGGCCACGGGCTCACGTACGAGAACGTGCACCCGGTGGCTGCCATCCCCGAGATCGAGGAGCTGAACATCGGCCACAGCATCGTTTCGAGGGCCGTCTTCACGGGGATCGAGGTCGCGGTACGCGACATGGCCGACATCGTCCGACGAGCCCGGCGGAGGTCGTGAGGAGACACTGGGGCAAGGCCCTCGTAGGGCTCCTGATCACGGTCCTGCTTCTCTGGTGGACGCTCGCCGACGTCGCCCTGGCGGAAGTCTGGGCCAACATCCGGGTCGGCAACATGTGGCTGCTGACCCTGGCCGTGGTCGTGGGCACGCTGGGCTTCGTCATCCGCGCCATCCGCTGGAAGGTGCTCCTCGCGCCCGTGAAGCCCGACACGACCCTGCGCTCGCGATTCGCCGGTGTGTCGATCGGCTTCATGGCCAACAACATCCTTCCGGCGCGCGTGGGAGAATTCGCCCGCGCGTATGCGTTCAGCCGCCTCGAGCCGGTCTCCGCCAGCGCAGCGTTCGGCTCGCTCGTCGTCGAGCGCTTCATGGACGGGGTCGTGCTCCTGCTCTTCCTCGTCCTGCCGGTCTTCCTTCCCGGCTTCCCGACGGGTGGGGCACTCTCGAGCGGTGCGGGCGGGACGCTCCTGCGAGCGGGGGTGATCGCTGTCGTGATCGTTCTCGGCATCCTCGTCGTGATGGCGGTCTGGCCGCACGCGTTCGTACGCGTCACCGAGCGCTTGGCCCGTTTCCTTCCGCGGTCCATAGAACGTCCGCTCATGGACGGCCTCGAAGCGTTCCTCGGCTCCGTGGCGATCATGAGAGACCCGAAGCTCCTGACGATCGGCTTCGCGTGGTCGTTCCTCTTCTGGGCCTGGCACGGCGTCTCGTTCTGGTTGGCCATGCTGGCGTTCGGGATCGACACGGGATTCGTGTCGGCCATCTTCACCGAAGCGGTCGTGGGGTTCGGCGTCGCCCTCCCCTCCGCACCCGGCTTCTTCGGGACGTTCCACTTCGCGGCCAACCTCGCGCTGAGCGACGTGTACGGCGTGCCGGAGGCGCAGTCCTTGGCGTTCGCATTCGGCTTCCACTTCGGCGGGTTCATCCCGATCACCGTGATCGGCTTGTGGTACGCGTGGGCACTCGGCATCTCGCTCGGCGACGTCGGCGCGGCGGAGGAGAAGGTCGAGACCGAGATCGAGGCGCAGGCGCCCGAGTCGGCCCGACCCGGCGGCCCGTGACCTCGCGGGGATCGTCGTCGGCGATCCGTGTGGCGGCGCCGGCCAAAGTGAATCTGTTCCTGCGGGTCTACGAGGTGCGGCCCGACGGCTTCCACGGGCTCGAAACGCTGTTCCAGGCGATCGACCTCGCCGACGACGTGGTGGTCGAGAGGCACGGGAAGGGCGTGGAGCTCGAGGTGCGCGGAGCGGACCTCGGTGCGGCGAAAGACAATCTCGCCTTCCGCGCCGCCACCCGACTGCTGCAAGAGACCGGCTCCGACGCGGGACTCCGCGTCGAGCTCACGAAGCGGATTCCGGTCGGCGCGGGGCTCGGCGGCGGGTCGTCCGACGCGGCCGCCGTGCTCAAGGCAGGCGGCCGTCTGCTCGGCGTGCCTACCTCGGAGCCGCTGCTCGCTCGCCTCGGTGCGGAGCTCGGCTCGGACGTCCCCTTCTTCTTGGGGGCGAGCCCCCTGGCGGTGGGACGGGGGAGGGGCGAGCTGCTGGAGCCCGTCCCTCCGCTCCCGACCGCGGACCTCGTGCTGGTGACTCCACCCGTGCACGTCTCCACGGCCTGGGCCTACCGTGCGCTCGACACGGCGAGGGAGAGCGGAGCAGGTGAGCGTGGTCCCCCACTCCCGGGACAGCCCGGCAATTGGGAGGACGTCGCGGCCCACGCGCACAACGACTTCCAGACTGTGGTCGCCGCCTCGCACGCCGAGATCTCCCGGGCTCTCACGGCGCTCGAGCGAAGCGGCGCGCGAGTCTCGCTCATGTCGGGCAGCGGCTCGGCTTCCTTCGCTCTCTTCGGGGACCGAGGGTCCGCGGAGCGCGCCGCCGCGGCCCTCAGCTCGGAGCTGGGTTGGCCGTGCACGCCGGCACGGACGCTCACGCAGCTACCCGCGCCGGAGCCTGCATAGGGCCGATCGGTTATAATCTCGCGCAGTGCCTCGTAGGGAGGTCGCGCTCGTAGTGGCCCGTCGTCTAATGGCAGGACACCGGTCTTTGGAACCGGCGGTGGTGGTTCGAATCCACCCGGGCCAATCGGCTCACTCGAAGGTTCGAGCGCCTCCAGCGCCTATAGGTCGAGCGCGACGGCGAGCCGCTCCATGTCGTTGATCACGCCCCACTCGCCGCCCCCCGACTCGACGCGTTGACGCCAGTCGTCCAGTCGCCCGGTGTACTGGCGCGGATCCAGGTTGTCGGGCTGGAGCTTGGTGACGTTCAGCGCAATGACCCTCACCCCCGTCATGTCGATCGGGAAGTCGCGGATGTAGCCCTCCTGGAGGTCCTCCTCCATGTCGGAGAAGATCAGGACCGTCTTTCTCCCGGGCCCCACCTCGTTGAGCCATTCGACGGCCTGTAGCACGCCGCCCGTAATGTCCGTGTGCGACGCCGCTCGCACGGTGTCCGTGAACATGGAGACGGTCTGCATGAAGTGCCGCTTTTGATCGTTGGCGACCGACGGACGCTCATCGAACGTCACGCGGAGCAGGATGTCCTTCTCGCTGAAGCTGCCTCCGTCGATGCGCGCGACGCCGAACGAGTCACCCGGGTCGAGGGTGCCGAGCAGGTAATTGATCACCGTGCGCGCCTGCCCGAGCTCTCCGGCGTAGGTGCCGGAGGTGTCGAGCAGCAGGAACACGCCGCGTCCGGGGGGCTCCACCTCGCAGCCGGCCGTCAAGAGCGCCGCCGCGAGAGGGATCCAGGTACGAGAAACGAGTCTGGACATGGGTCGTTCTCCGGTGTTCGTGGCTGGGACGTGCTCAGGCCGTCGAGGGCGTACGCTCGCCCTCCGGCACCTCGGCAGCGCCGCGCGCGCGCGACGAGACGACGACCTCCTCCACCTTGAGCGGCAGGAAGATCACGATGTCGTAGAGGTTCTTGAGGCCCTTGCCGACGTGGTCGGCCACGAATCCGAGGAGGCCGACCGCGAACGCGACCATGCGCAGCAGGCCCACGGCCACCTGGCCACCCACGATGCGGGAGGAGTGGATGAACGATTCCAGCGGGATCGCGACGAACGTGAGCGCAAACGGCAGGATGAAGCCCATCACCATCTGCCCGACCGAGGGAATCCACATGAACTCGGGACGCTGCACGACGGTCCCGGCCAGCGTCTGCGTGAGCGCCACGCGGTCCGCTGCGAGCATGTCGCGCATGTAGGCCAGCGACGACTCGATGCCCGCCAGAATGAAGAGGATGGAGAACGTGGCCCACGCCATGCGCACGCGGGTGCGCCGGTCCATGCGGCCGATCACGGGGAAGAGGCGCGTAATGCGCAGCGACTCCATGAGGAACAGGCCCATGGTGATTTCCATGAGGATGATCACCAGCGCCGCCACGTCCGAGGTCTGCATGGCCCCGAGGCGGCTCGTGGCGCCGACCATCTCCGACATGGGGAGCGCGATCAGCTGGAAGTTGATGAACCCGCCCAGCAGAGCGATGACCAGCACGAGGCCGGAGGTCACGAATTGCGTCAACGACGACGACGTGAGCGTGCGCTCGGCCGCGTCCGACTTGGAGGCGATCTCCCGGTACGACGCCATCAGGTCGTCGAGGTGGCGCGACCGCTCGAAGATCCCCGTCACTGCCTTCTCGACACGGGTCAGCGTAGAAGCCATCTCGCGCCAGGTCGGGACCATGCGAGCCAGCAGCTTGTGGCGCTCGCGGCTGGCGTCGCGGTAGGACTCCATGGTGTTTTCGTGCGCCTCCTCGATCGCGAGGCGGAGCGCGTCGACGGCCTTGGCCGCGGGCGTCTGCGGCGTCGTGGCGGAGGTGAGCTCCGTCGCGGCGGCGAGAGTCTGAGCCCAGCCCTCGGGCGCCGGCGGGGTGTCGGTGACGCGCCGATAGTCGTCGTCGATGCGGCGCACCTGGTCCGCGAGCTCCCGGTGGAGCGCCGGGTACGGGCTCAGGTCGCGCTCGACCGAAGCGGAGATCCGCTGGAACTCCTGCTCGATCTGTCGCTCGGTCTCTTGCAGACCGTCACTCAACAGCACTTCACGGTTGCGGGCCGCGAGCCGGCCCTGCACGGAGCCGAGCGCCTCGGCGACCAGCTTGCAGGTCTGGGTGATCGCCTTCGCGATTCCCTGGATGACGCGGTGCGCGGGTGCACGCGCTCCGTACATCACGACTACGAGCACCACCACGAGCAGCGCCACCGAGAGGCCGGGGCTGTCGGGCCACACCATCAACCCTGTAGGCATCGTGCGTTCCTCCACTGAGGGAAGGGCCGTTGCCTGGGGGGGCCGTGACGCCAGATCGTGAGGCGTCTGCCGGGGGCTGAATTCGCAGGAAGCGTGCCGCCCGCGGGAAACAGACGTATAACATCATCATAAGACATGATGTATCAATGGGTTACGACGTACTCCACGCGATGTGGAGAATCGATGAATGTGTGACCGGATCGTCGCAGGGGGGGCCAGGCGCCCACCGGCCGAGGGGGCCGTTCCCTACCGGGGGTGCCTACTCCTTGCCGGTCCGGCGGGCGTCCGCGGAAACATGCGCGCACGCACGGTCGCGGGGTCGGGGCTCCCGGCGCGGCGAGCGGCGGAACCGCATACCGTGGCGCACCCGGCGGTTCGGCCGTATCTAACGTCTTTGGAACCGGCGGTGGTGTTTTGAATCCACCCAGGCCCATCGATACGTCGCCCGGGCCTGCGCGGGCGGCGCGGACCGTCGCCATGTGCCTCGTGACTGAATCCAAGCCCGTCGCTCGACGAAGGCCCGCCAGCGGGTACGCCCGGGGTCGCGTGTTCGGGTACGCCTTGGCCCTCCTCGTGGCGGCTCCGCTGTGTGCGTCGGCACAGACGAGCATGCAGGGCGCGGATACGGCGGCCCTCGTGCCCGAGCCGGGCGACGTGCTTGGCGCGGCGCGCTCCGCGCAGGCCAGCTACGAGCGCCGGCGAGATCGTTACTTCCCCTTCACCTTCTCGAGCCCGGGGGGGACGTGCGACGAGGTGGTGGGGCGCATCTGCACGTGGTGGGGTGAGGGTGAGTGGTCTCCCGAGCCCGAGGCGGAGGAGGCAGTCGAGCTGCGCCGAGGGCTCCTCGCCGAGCTGGACTCCCTGCACGCGCTCCTCCCGAGCGATTCCTGGGTGCTCGGGCAGCGCGTGTGGTACCGCGCCGAGGGCGGCGACTGGGAGGGAGCCCTCGACGTCGCCCGCGGGTGCGGTACCGACGCTTGGTGGTGCGCCGCGCTGGAGGGGCTGGCACTGCACGGCCTCGGGCGCCACGGCGCCGCGGAGGCGGCGTTCGAGCGAGCCCTCGCTGGGATGGACCCGGAGCGCGCCCGAAGCTGGCGGGTCCCCGAGCGGGCCGTGGACCCCGACGCCCGCCGCTGGCTGCGTGATCGCGAGCGCGCGGGCCCCGACTCGCTCCGAGCCGCGCTCGAGACGCTCTGGCGCTGGGCCGATCCCCTCTATCTCGTCGAGGGGAACGACCGGCTGACCGAGCACTACGCCCGCTGGACCGTCGCGACGCTGAAGGACGGGGCCCGCAATCCCTTCCGCCTCCGCTGGGGGAGTGACCTCGAGGAGCTGACGGTGCGACACGGCTGGGAGATCGGGTGGGAGCGCTCTCCTGGACGCACGGTCGGGGGCCCCTACGTGATCACCGCGCACAAGCACCCCGAAGCGCGCGAGTATGTCCCCGCCGGCCGCACCCTCGCGGCGCCGGCGGGCCGAGGCCCCCGCGACTTCGTGGCCGATCCGGGCCGCGGCGGGAGCCTCTACGCGCCCCCGTACGCTCCCGTCACCCTGCCCATGGAGGGTCAGTTGGCGGTGTTCCCGAGGGTGGAGGCCACGGTGATCGTGGCCACGGCCTTCCTTCCGGAGGACACGAGCTTCCACGCGGGCCACGACCACGCCCGGCCCTGGATGGAGAAGGGAAACCAAGCCGGCATGCCCGACCGGATCGGCCTTTTCGCCGTGTCGGTGGCGGGTGGCGCCACGCGGGCGGAGACCCGCACGGGCACGTCGGCCGGAGCGCTCACGATCGAGCTCGGGGAGGACACCTACGTGGTCTCGGTCGAGAGCTGGAGTCCGGAGCTCCGCCGCGCGGGCCGCATGCGCTTCGGCCTAGCGGTGCGTCCCGCGGTGGCCGACGTCGCGAGCCTGTCGGACGTCCTGCTCCTGGACGGGGACCGGCCCACGCCGGCAGCGCTGGACGACGCGCTGGCCGGCGCGCTGCCGAGAGCGGAGATCCGGGCCGGGGACCGCCTCGCGATCGCATTCGAGGTGGCGGGCCTCGGCTTCCGACCCGAGGTGCTCCAGTTCGCTCTCTCGGTCGAGCGCACGGACCGCAACGTGTTCCGCCGCCTGGGCGAGTTCTTCGGGCTGTCCGAGCGCCCGCCCTCACTCGCGCTGTCCTGGGAGGAGCCCGGTCCTGAGCGCCCCGGCCCGGTGTTCCGGGGGCTCGACCTCGACCTCCCGGACATGGACCCCGGAGAGTACGAGGTGGTGCTGACCCTTCGGACCGATGGACGGTCGGACGTCGTGACGCGGCGCGCCTTCCGGGTCGTCGATCCATAGCGCCCCTGTGCGGTGGTGGGGCCACGTGCGGGGTCGAGGGAGGGGCGGGGGCCCATCCCGAGGAACGGGCTCACGCCCGACGGGGCGTGGAGCGAGTGCCCCCGTGCCGTGTTGGGACGACGTGCGAGGTCGAGGGAGGGGTGGAGGTCGGGCCCGAGGAGTGGGCTCACGCGCACCGCGCGTGGAGCGCAGCGCCCCCCACGAGCGGCCC